>NZ_CP024768.1:1623431-1959185 GCF_011395035.1 Pantoea cypripedii | reverse complement strand
GATATCCGGAGAGATTTTCTCCGGCTGTGTGAGTCTTGCCCGTGAGGCGTTCTGAAGAGAGGAGAGGTCAGCGGGGTCAAATCGGCTGAGCCACTTATAGCCGGTTTTCCGGCTGATACGGTGCAGACGGCAAAGTTCAGAAACGGAATGAGTGCCTGCAAGGCAGGCACGGATAAATTCAAGGCGTTGCATGATAACAGTCTCAGTCCAGGGCATAGTGAGTCTCCTCTGCTATGCCGTTTATAACTGTTACCCATGTGCCCGGTCTAAAGTGTTACCTATGTGCCCGGTTTGTACCTAAATGCCGACCCTACGTTTGTAGGGTGCGAATTCATTCGCACCAGGAAGGTATCGCGAATCAGGCCACTACCGCGCGCACAAAACGCACGATCTCGTCGTTTTGCCCGTGTTCAAACAGGCAATGCTGGAGACGCGGGCCGCTCAGGGCAGTTTTCACCAGATCCGGGTCAATGGCGCGCAGCGTATCGAGATAATTTTCCTTGTTCACTGCCGCTTTTACCTGGTTCAGCAGCCCGGCGTTACGCACCTGCGGCTCTCTGCGTTCTGGTGGGTAGCCCAGCCCTTTCGTACCGGTAAAGGCTTTTTCAAAGATAAAGCGCAGGTTAAGTTCCGCGCCCCAGCCAAAGCCTTTGGCGAACGGCAGTGACAACGCATTACCGTTGTTGATTTGGGCAAACAAATAGGCGTCAGCCGGGTCGATACAGTAACCGCACACCACGCCAGGATGGATGTTTAGCGACATCAATGCGCCCTGACCGGTACCGCAACCGGCGATAACAAAATCCACCGCGCCGCTGTTCAGCAGCACGCTGGCCATGATACCGAGATGAATGTAGGTAAGATGATGATCCTGCTCGTCGCTCATGCCAACGTTAAACACCTGATGGCCCAGCGGCTGCGCCACGGACTCCAGTTCTTTCAGTACAGTGGCGTTTTTCGCTGCCTGGCTGTTTTCCATCATTAACGCGATTTTCATGATCCATCCTTCATATTAAATTGAAACACCGTTTCATTTTAATCAAAGAGCGTTAAAATGCAGCACTGAAAACCCTTTTTAGTTGTGAGCTCGCTCACACATCAGCAAGACAACACGCGAGGAGCAACCATGTTTATCTACCGTGATGCCACACAGGTTGAAGATTTGGGTAACGGCGTCACTCGCCGGGTACTGGCGCATGGCGGCCGCATGATGGCGGTTGAAGTGAGTTTTGAAACAGAAGCCGTCGGCCCGCTGCATCACCATCCGCACGAGCAACTGACCTATGTGCTTTCTGGCCGGTTTGCTTTCACCATCAATGGTGTCACTAAAGAAGTCAGCGCCGGGGATACGTTGTATAAAGCCCCCGATGTGGTACACGGCTGCGTTTGCCTGGAGGCGGGCACGCTGCTGGATACCTTTACCCCGCAGCGCGAGGATTTTTTGCCCAAATTTGATATGTAAAAGCCGTAGCGGCGCGATTTATCGCGCGGGGTTTGCCAACACGGTGCACAAAATTGCGCGATAAATCGCGCCGCTACATGTCAGTGCAAATGTATGCGGATCTACACAATATCATCCACTACGCCGCCATCGACGCGCAGTGCAGCACCGGAGGTGGCCGATGCCTGGGTCGAGCAGACATACACCACCATATTCGCCACCTCTTCGACGGTGGCGGCACGCTGGATCACCGAGCTCGGACGCTGGCTCATGACAAACTCTTTTGCCAGCGTTTCCAGCGATTTGCCGGTACGCTTCACCTCGGCTTCCATCATGCTGGCAAAGCCATCGGAAATGGTCGGGCCAGGCAATACGCTGTTCACCGTCACCCCGGAACCCGCCACCACTTTTGCCAGTCCGCGCGCCAGCGACAGCTGGGCGGTTTTACTCACGCCGTAATGCACCATATCAGCGGGAATATTGCGTGCCGATTCAGACGAGATGAACACCACGCGGCCCCAGCCTTTTTTCACCATATCCGGCAGCAACGCACGCGACAGACGCACACCGGACATCACGTTGGTTTGCCAGTAATCTTCCCAGGTGTCGTCATCGGTGGCAAAAAAGTCCTGAGGACCATAAATCCCGGCGTTATTCACCAGAATATCGATGGCGGGCAGCCCCTTCAGCAACGTGTCCGCACCCTGCGCACTGCCCAAATCCGCAATCACCGTATGAATTTTGGCCCCGACAACCGCCGCGTTCAGCTTTTCCCGCGCCCGGCTCACCGAGGCTTCACTGCGCCCATTCAGCACCACTTCCGCCCCGCTGGCTGCCAGCCCCTGGGCAATGGCAAATCCAATGCCACCGGTGGATGCGGTGATTAACGCTGTTTTGCCGTGTAGATCGATTTTCATAACATTCTCCATGTTTGACAGGTTACGCGATGAACTGAGATCGAAATCACAAAAGCCTGGTTGATAACGGTCTGGATGCCTTGACGAAACATGCGGTTGTCAACGTCAGCAGCAGTAACAGCGCGGGTGTAAACCCTGCCACGCCGAATCCCTGAAGCAACAATCCCCCCACCACGCCACCCCCCGCAATCGCCAGATTCCATACGGTCACCAGCATCGATTGCGCCACATCGGTAGCCTCCCCGGCATGGCCTACCATTGCGGTCTGAAAAAGTGTCGCGGCGCCGCCAAACGCCAGGCCCCACAGCACCATCGCCAGCCACACCACCGGTGAACGCGCCGCACCAAACTGCAACAGCAGCGCCGCACAGATAAACAGCAGAATGCTGAGTAATGTCAGCTGATGCAGATAGCGGTCAATCAGCATACCGGTGATCACAATGCTTACCAGTGAGCAGAGGCCAAATAGCAGCAGTACGCTGTCAGTGCGTGCCGCCAGCCCGGCAGGCTGAAGAAAGGGTGAGATATAGGTATAAAGCAGGTTATGCGCCAGCACAAAACCCAACACCAGCAGCAATACGCCGCGCACGCCCGGCAACCGCAATACCTGATGCAGCGACAGACGTTGTCTGCCCGGCTGAGCCGCGAGATCGGGAGCGGTCAGGCGCAGGATAACCATCAACAGCAGCGATAGCCCCGCCAGCCCGGCAAAACAGACGCGCCAGCCCAGCAGATTGCCCGCATACGTCCCGAGCGGCACGCCGAGGGATAACGCCAGCGGCGTGCCTGCCATCGCCACTGCAATCGCTTTACCCTTGTTATGTGCGGCGACCATAGACGCGGCATACCCCGCCAGCAGCGCCCATAAAACACCGGCGGCCATACCCGCCACACCCCGAGCCACCAGCATCAGCCCATATAAGGGTGACCAGGCGGTCACCATATTCGCCAGCGCAAAACCCGCAAGGGCCAGCAGCAGCAACCGCCTGCGGCGCATCCCCTGCAACAAAACCATCACCGGTATGGCGGCCAGCAGCGACCCGATGGCGTAGACGGTCACGCTTTGCCCGGCAGCGGCGGCAGAAACCCGCAGGTCAAGCGACATCGGCGTCAGCAACCCTGCGGGGAGCGCCTCCGTTACGATGGCGATAAACGCCGTCAGGCTGAGAGCCACCAGCGGAACAAACGGTAATCTTTCGCGTGTTTTATGCATTACGCCTCCGCCAGCTCGTGATCAACCGACTGACCATACCCACCCCCACTGAGGGGAATGCCTGGCGGATGACTTCTTCAACCAAACTTTGCATGCTGTTATCTCTCCAGAAATCGACAGACTCACAGTAAGCGCTTCCTGATTGCGGAAAAAGATGGGTATATTTCACTTCTCTGCGGAAATATATGTCAGCAATCGTGAGAACACATGGACAGTCTTAATGGTTTTATGGTGTTTGTGCAGGTAGCAGAAACCCGCAGCTTTGTGGCGGCAGGTCGTTATCTGGGCGTGTCAGCGTCGGCCGTGGGGAAAAGTATCGCCCGGCTGGAGGATAAACTGGGGGTGCGGCTGTTTCATCGCAGTACCCGCAGCATCACCCTGACCGCCGAAGGTGCGCTGTTTTTGCAACGCAGCCGCCGTATTCTGGCGGAGATTGAGGCAGCAGAACAGGAACTGAGCCAGGCCGCACAACGTCCCAGCGGTCGGCTGCGTCTGAGCCTGCCGATGGTCAGCGCCCTGCTCCTGCCGGTGCTGGGGGATTTTATGCACCAGTATCCAGAGATTCAGCTGGATATGGACTTCACCGACCGGCTGGTCGATGTCATTGCCGAAGGCTACGACGCCGTGCTGCGGGTCGGTCCACCCGCCGATTCGCGTCTCTCGGCACGTAAATTAGGGCATTCCCGTTCGGTGGTGATCGCATCGCCCGATTACCTCGCACGCCACGGCGAGCCGCAGACCCCGGCCGATCTGGCCCAACATGCCTGCCTGCATTACCGTTTTCTCAACAGCGGCAAACTGGAGCGCTGGGTGATGCGGGATAATGCAGCGGAAAACGAGTTTATTCAGCCTGCGGCAATGATTTGCAACAACATTGAGACGCGTGTCTGCTTTGCCCTGCGTGGGCTGGGCCTGGCATGGTTGCCAGACTTCGCGGTCCGTGAGGCGCTTGCGCAGGGATTGCTGCGTGAGGTGTTATCCGACTATGCCTGCCACACCGGGGTGTTCCATTTGCTGTGGCCCGCCAGTAAACACCCGTCGCCAAAAGTACGCGCTCTGATTGATTTCCTCACTCCGCGCCTGTTCCCTGCGGAATAAACATATCTGGTTGCATTTCCTGATAGCCGAATGGCTGGCGCGCGTCTCATACTGGAAACACCTTTCCAGGAGATCACCTCATGAAAACCCTTGCCTTTGCCGCACCGGGTGCGATGGGCGCGGCGGTTGCGGCGGTGCTGACTCAGCACGGTGCGCGCGTCATCAGCCCGTTAAGCCAGCGTTCTGCCGAGTCCCAACAGCGTGCGCGTGCCGCACAGATCACCGATGCCAGTGAAGCCGCGCTGTGCGAGGCGGATATTATTTTTTCCATCCTGCCGCCGGAATCCGCCCTCAGCTGGGCGCAGCAGATGGCACCCCATTTAGCCGCCGCCCCACGTAAACCGTTGTACGTCGATTGCAACGCCATCAGCCCGGAGACGTTGCGCCAGGTGGCAACGGTGATTGAGGCCACCGGCACGCCTTTTGTTGATGGGGCCATCATTGGTCTGCCGCCGGGGGAGAATAATCCCGCCGGACCGCGCTTCTGGTTTTCCGGTCCCCATGCCAGCCAGCTGGCAGCCCTGAGCGAGCTGGGTCTGCGGGTGCGTATCATGGCAGCAGAAAACGGTGCCGCATCGGCGCTGAAGATGTCTTACGCTGGCATCAATAAAGGCATCACCCTGCTCACGTCGGCGATGCTGATTAATGCCAGCCGGGTTGGTGCGGCCGATGCGTTGCGTGAAGAGATGGCAGAGAGCCAGGCTTTCATGCTGAAAAGAATGGAAAAAGCCGCCCCGGATATGCTGCCAAAAGCCTGGCGCTGGGCGGCTGAAATGGATGAGATCGCGACCCTTAACCAGGGTGAACTGGCTACCGATCGCCTCTATCAGGCACTGGGGGATATTTGTCGCCAGCTGGCGGCGGACCGCAAAGGCGATCAGCAACTCAGCACCCTGCTGGCAACCTTTTTTCACCCGGATACCGATAGCGAACGCGCGGGCTGACGCTGCAACTGACGCTGCAACCATGCCTGCGCGGCAGCCTCGTCTGGCGCACGGGCATCCAGCTGCAACACCGGACCCAGCGCCATCGGCTGCGCCCGCTCAGCCAGTTGTCGCAACTCGGGCAAATATTCTGCCCCCGGATGGCCCGGCATACGCTGCTCCAGACGTGCCTGATAACGCGCCACCACCTCATCAGGGGTGATCGCCATCCATAGCTCCAGCACCCGCGTCACCCCGGCGTTTTGCAATCCCTCCTCCAGCACCGCTTTTGGCTGAAAACCAAACCAGGCATCGATCAGGTAAACGCAGCTGGCAGGTGCCTGAGCGACAATCTTCCAGATCGCCTGATATGCCGCACACCCAAGCTGACGATTACGCAGGCGATCCACTGGCGCAAAGCTGGCCATAAACGGTTCCTTCAGGCTATCCAGCGTCAGTATCGGTAAAGCAAAACGCTGCGCCAGGCCTCGCGCCAGGGTGCTTTTGCCGGAAGCCGGAATGCCATTGACCAGCACCACGCATTTTTCTTCAGTGAGCGTTCTCATAGGATGTCGATGACCTCCGCGGCACTGACGGCCTTACGCAACCGCACCAGGGTCTCTTCGTCTTCAAGCATCGTGACAATGGCGCGAATCCCCTCCTCGATATGCGCGTTGCTGTCGCGCGCCCCGAACATGATGACAATATCGGCCTTGTCACTCCCGGCAAAGGATATCGGTTCCTCCAGCACCAGCAGGCTGAAACAATCCTTCAGCACGCCGGTTTCCGGTCGCGCGTGGGGGATGGCAATGCCCTCTTCGAACACGTAATAGGCGCCATGCGTCAGGGTGTTGGCGATCACCGCCTCCGGGTAGGAAGCTTTGACATAGCCCCCGCTGACCAGTGGCCGTGCAGCCAGCGTAATCACCTCGCGCCAGTCGCGGGCGTCAATGCCCACCTGAATAGCATTCGCCTCCTGCAACAGTTGTTTGATGCTCATGCTTCCTCCTTATATCGACTTGCGAATGGTATTACGCAGTTCATCGATTTTGACGAACAACGAATCAATCTCCTGACGGAAACGACGGCTTTTGGCAAATAAACTTAATGCCCGATTATATTCCAGCATTAATTGTTTTTGCGTTTCACCTGCGCGCGGATTATTTGCCAGTTCCTGCTCCAGCGTGGTTATTTTCTCACTGATGCTTTCAGCCTGACGATCTATTTCCTGCTCGTCCGCCCCTTTATTCTCAGGGGCCTTTTTCCTGAATCCAAACATAGCGTCTCCTGCCCCGAATGGCGCCAGGGCACCTCAGGTTAATACGTCATGAAAGATGCTCAGCGGAACAACTGAATTTTTTCTACCAATACGTCAGTAACGGCATCGTTAGCGGGCACCAGAAAATTGCGCACGCTGTCGTTTACTTTGCCCTTTTCGAATGTCTGTTTACAGCGCGCCACCCATTGCACGTTCATTTCTGTGCCGACGTTCACTTTTTCAATGCCGCTGCGCACCGCCAGACGCATATCCTCATCACTGACGCCGGTACCCCCATGCAGCACCAGCGGCGTATGTGTCGCTTCAGTGATATCTGCCAGCCGCTGATGCTGGATGTGCGCTTTACCGGTGTAGAGGCCGTGTACCGTGCCGATGGAGATGGCCAACATATCCACCCCGGTTTCATCCACAAAGCGTTTGGCATCGTCCACCGTGGTGAACGAAGTTTCGTTCATTTCCACTGATTTACCATCCTCTGAGCCGCCAATCGCCCCCAGTTCCGCTTCGACCGACACATGTAACGGGCGCGCCATATCGATCACTTTACGCGTGTTGGAGATATTCTCTTCGATCGACAGATGCGAGCCGTCATACATAACCGAACTGAACCCGGCATCCAGCGCTGTCTGGATCGCATCCAGGTCAGAACAGTGATCGAGATGCAGGCAGGTGGGCACATTTTTACTTTCTGCCAGTGAGCGAATCGCATCGACCAGTAATTTATGTCCGAGATATTTCGCCGTGCCGGTGGAGATTTGAATCATTAATGGGCTGTTGGTTTTTTCTGCCGCTTTAAAATAAGCCGGTAACATTTCCAGACAGTGCAAATTAAAGGATCCGAGCGCTTTAAATTCACGTTGCTTAGCCACCTGTAACAGATCGGTAAAGTTATAAAGTTTCATGAATATTTTCCTCGTGAGGTTTCGTAGATTTTCCGTTAACAAACCAGGCGATCAGGGTAATAAAGACAATAAACAGGGCGACGAACAGCCAGTTATTCTGGAATGCATGACCGAGCACCAGGCCGGTACTGATGACATCCGAGTCGCTGAAGGTCACGCCAGTGAAGCCGTAGCTTTCCAGCATCGGTACCAGAATCGCGGGCAGCAGCGTAATAAACAGGCCGTGGACAAAACCGCCGATCATCGCACCGCGACGGCCGCCGAGTGCGTTACCAAACACCCCGGCCGTGCCACCGGCAAAGAAGTTGGTAAGCAAACCGGGCAAAATCATCGCCAGACCGAACATCGGGAACACCAGCATGCCGACGACTGAACCGAGGGTGGTGGCAAGGAAGCCGACAATCACCGCGTTTGGTGCATAAGGGAACATCACCGGGCAATCGAGCGCCGGTTTGGCATCCGGCACGATACGCATCGCGATACCGCGAAATGCCGGGACCAGCTCATTCAGCAACAGGCGCACGCCGCTATACAACACAAACACCCCGGCTACGAACTGAATCGATTGCATAAAGGCATACATCAGGTAATTCATGCCGTTGCTGTACTGGGCGATAAAGGCCGGACCTGCTGCCACCGCCGGGATCAGGTACATCGGCACCATCACCACCGCCATCGACAAATAGGTGTCCTGGAGAAATTTGAAGTTGTCCGGCAGCTTCAGGTCTTCGGTAGAACGCGAGCCTTTGCCGACCACTTTAGCCACCGCCGCCGTCACCAGGTAGCCAATGGTGCAGAAGTGGCCGAGGGCAACATCATCCGAATCGGTAATGCGACGCACCACCGGTTGTGCCAGCGCGGGCATCACCACTGCCATCACGCCACCAAAAATGCCGCCGGTAAGGATCAGAGGTAAGCCTGTCAGCCCCGCTTTGTAGCCGATCACCGCACCGATGGTCGCCATCCACAGCAGCGCCTGCCCGGTAAGGAAGATGTATTTGAACGGTGTCAGG
This sequence comes from Pantoea cypripedii, assembly GCF_011395035.1. Lineage (NCBI taxonomy): Bacteria > Pseudomonadati > Pseudomonadota > Gammaproteobacteria > Enterobacterales > Erwiniaceae > Pantoea > Pantoea cypripedii. Next base: position 1,950,399 of record NZ_CP024768.1, on the reverse strand, counting down.
CGGGCAATGATGATGTTGACGATAAAGATCACCAACAGCGTCAGCGCCACTTCTGAACCCAGCTCGCGGTTCGCTAACCCGGCAATCGCAGCAACGTCAGTGATATAACCCTGCATGCCAAAGCCGTGGGTAAAAATGGTATTGAGGAAGGTCAGCGTGCCAACAATAATGTTGATACCGGCCATCATAATTAAGAAACCGAGCAGCGTTTTAAAGGTGCCTTCCACCACCTTCCCTGCTGATTTTTTTTGTAGTAACAAACCGACCAGGGCAATAAAGGCAATCAGAATCGATGCCTGCCCGAGCAGGTCTTTTACCAGGAAGTTGATCACACTATTCATGGTTAGCAACCTTCATGTTGTGCTCTTTCATAAATGCCACGATTTTTTGCTCAATTTCCGCTTTATCCGTTAACCGGTTGAGAATAATCACCCGTTTCATCTGTTCCGGGCTGGCATCGGCATTTAATACATCGGCAAATGCCTTTTGGGTTAAAATGATGTCGGATTTAAATGCATTGGCTTCAGAAATGGTGGTGTGATCAATATCCGCCTCGATTTCCAGCTTCTTTAATACCGCTTTGGCGCTCATTTCGATGGCGAAACTGGATCCCAGACCACATCCGCATACACATAATATTTTCAGCATGGCTATCTCCTCACAGAATATGCAGTTGTTTAGCGAGTTTGTAATGATGCCCTTCGGTGTCGACCAAGCGTTTTTTCATGCTTATTAAATCAATGGGTATCGGTTTATTGCTGCCATTAATAATGACTGCTTTATTGCGCATTCCCGACTGAATACAACGCGCGACTTCGCTGGCCATAATGGTGCCCTGGTAAATTTCTTCACAGGTGGGGTCACCGTTGCGCAGGCCATAACCGATGATGGTTTTACGGATACGCACGCCAATCATCGGTTCCAGTTGTTTAATTAAGGTATCAATCGCGCCCTGAAATCCCGGTGAGTACTCGCGGGTGTAGGCTTCAGAGCACAGGATCACCACGCTATTCTGTCCTGCCAGGCGCTGCACGATACGCTGCGCCAGCTCCTGTAACGGGATCTGGCACTCCGGGATCAGGGCAAGATCCGCATTCGCTTTGATCGCCGATTGCAGCGTTAATTCACCGCAGTAGCCCCCCAGCAGTTCCACCATAAATACCCGGCCCGGTAAACCGCGACCGGTATTACGTAGTTTCGTGACTTCTTTTAACACCTGTTCGCAGGCGGTAGAAAAACCAATGGTGTAGTCACTGCCAAACACGTCATTATCAATCGTCATGCCAACGCCAAAACAATTCACGCCAAATTCACTTAGCGTATGCAGAAATTGCAGGGAGCCATCACCACCGGCCATAATCAGCACATCGATGCGCAGTGCTTTAAGCTGTTTGGCAATGGCTTCATATTCTGGTCTGATTAACTTTCTCGTCGGCCTGCCTGATTGCATCACCGGAATCGCCGCAATAGCGTAATCCACCAAATCACGCAGGGAAATTTCCTGATGTTTATTTTCCAGCAATCCCGGAATACCCCCGTTAAATAACACCATCTCCGCCTGCGTTAAGCGGGAAATCTGAAAAATAAAATTATTTATGCCGGTAACATCACCACCACTGATCACCATGCCAATTCTCATTGTCCCCACTCCTTACGCTGTGCTTCTGCGATTCATTCTTCCGATGAAGAGGGTTTCTATTTGCAATGGAGATCACACTTTCATCACGAATTTATTTAGCGAGATCCTTGACAAGGAGGTTAGCATGGCAATTTTTGTGACTTTAATCACATGCAAAATTATTCCATCAGGAAGTAATTATTATATTTTTCATGTGGTTATATTTATTTCACCTGTCAAATCATCCAGCGCTATTTAGCCCCTGGTTCGCCCTTTTTCTTTAAAGCTATTTTGTGATACCTCGCGCATTTTTATCGGTACGTTGCAGTTTTTCCGTGGCAGATAAAGGGATAATGCTTCAGTGCGTTATTTTCACGTCAGTACCGATCAATCATTGACATTGCGCGGTCAGCACCTGTCCAATATCCCGGCAGACACATGACACAGAAGAGAAAACATGACATCCCCGCAGGAAATGTTGCGTCAACTGAGTGACGTGGTAGGTGAAAAACAGCTGTTAACCCATTCTGATGATAAAGCCTGGTACACCAAAGGATTCCGCGTTGGACGCGGCGAGGCGCTGGCCGTGGTACTGCCCCAGACATTGCCACAACTGTGGCAAATACTTCAGGTATGCGTGGCGCATGACGCCATTATCCTGATGCAGGCCTCGAATACCGGCGTGACCGGTGGCTCGACACCGGATGGCAACGATTATGATCGTGAAGTGGTGATTGTCAGTACGCGCCAGCTGAAAGGTGTGCAGGTGATCGACGAGGCGCGGCAGGTCATTGCCTTCCCCGGTACCACCCTGACGGAACTGGAGCAGACCCTGCAACCGCTGGGACGCGAACCGCACTCGGTGATTGGTTCTTCATGCATTGGTGCGTCCGTGGTCGGCGGCATCTGCAACAACTCCGGTGGCTCGCTGATTCGTCGCGGTCCGGCGTTTACCGAGAAATCGTTATTTGCCCGTATCCATGACGATGGCCGACTGGAGATGGTCAATCATCTCGGTATCGACCTCGGTGCCACGCCGGAAGCCATGCTGGATAATCTGACCCGCCAGCAGTATCAGACCGGTGAGCAGCCGGACTGGCAAGGCAAAATCTGGGCGGAGGATTACGCCGAGCGTCTGCGTGACGTCACCGCCGACAGCCCTTCCCGCTTTAACGGTGACATCCGTTATCTGCATGACAGCTCCGGTAGCGCAGGCAAAGTGGTGGTGTTTGCCGTCCGTCTCCCCACTTTTGCAGCCAGTGCAGGCAGCGACACGTTCTATATCGGCACCAATGATGAAGCGGTGCTGGTCGCTCTGCGCCGCTATCTGCTGACACAGATGAGCGAATTGCCGGTGCAGGCGGAATATATCCATCGCAACGCTTTTGATCTCACCGTGCGCTACGCCAAACATATGTACCTGGCGATCCGCAAGCTCGGCCCACAGGCACTCCCGCGTCTGATGGCGAATAAAGCCAAATGGGATGTGCGCGTCAGCCATCTGAAATTCCTGCCACGCAATTTTGTTGATCGGGTGCTGCAATTCTTCAACCAGATCACGCCGCGCTTCGTCGCACCGCGCATCATGGATTACCGCAGCGAGTATGAACATCATCTGATGATTAAGGTGGAATCTGCGCAAACCGCTGAATTGCAGACATTGCTGGAGACGTTTTTTGCCAGCCACAGCGGCGGCTTTTTCCACTGTGATGCACGCGAAGCGGCGGATGCCTTTCTGGTGCGTTTTGGTGTGGGCGGCTGCACCATCTCCTATTGCGATGCCCTCGGTTATAACCCGAATGAGCGTCTGGTGGCGTTCGATGTGGCACTGCGTCGCAACGACGATGCATGGCGCTTAACCCTGCCGGACCACCTGGCTGAGCAGGTACAGGTAGACTCCTGCTGCGGGCATTTCTTTTGCTACGTCAATCATCAGGATTATGTGCTGAAGGCGGGAGTGGATGCGAAGGCGTTTAAAGAAGCGGTGAAGGTCTATCTGGAGCAGCGCGGGGCGAAGTATCCGGCAGAACATAACGTCGGCCATTTGTATCACGCATCCTGCGAACATGTGGACCACTGGAAACAGCTCGACCCTACCAACAGTTGTAATCCGGGGATCGGCAAAACCAGTAAGAAGAAGTTCTGGGCGGAATAAACAAAAAGGAGCGCATTAATGCGCTCCTTACGATTTGTGTAGGGTCGGCATTAATGCCGACCGGGTCAATTATTTCGCATATGCTTCAGTCGAAATGGTCAGCGTGACATCGTCGCTGACTGCCGGAACGTATTTATCCAGCTTGAAGTCAGAACGCTTGATGGTGCCGGTGGCATCAAAACCAATCGCCTGTTTTTTCACCATCGGATGCTCGCCCTGCTGATTCAGCGTAGCATGCAGCGTGACCGGTTTGGTGATGCCTTTCAGGGTCAGATTCCCTTCCACATCGAACTTGTTGTCGCCCTTCGCCACCACCTTGGTGCTGTGGAATACCGCTGAAGGATATTTCGCAGTATCGAAATACTCTTTGCCGAGAAACTCTTTGGTCAGCGCCGGAACGTGACTATCGATCTGGCTGACTGGCAGCGTAACGTCAACGCGTGACTGCTCCGGATGGTCTTTATCAAACACCAGGGTACCTTTGCTGTTCGGGATATCCGCCGTCGGATGTGAGAAGCCGAAGTGGGTCCAGGTCACAATCACCGATGTGTGTTCCGGGTTCAGATCGTAATGCATCGCCGCAGCCTGTGACAGCGGTGCATACAGAGTGGCAGCGGCCAGCAGGGGCAGCGCAAAGCGGGTAACGTTTTTCACCAGTTGTTCCTCTTGGTTCTGAATAGTCCGAAGAGTGTCCGGGATTATGCGACGCGGGAACAGTGAAGAGTTTTGGACGAAATTTTCAAAAAAATTCAGCAATATCAATATGAAACAATCCCATTCAGGGACAGTTTCATGGCTGGCTTATCGCAAATAAAATTCGCCAGCGCCGACGCTGTTGCAGCAGACGCTGATGCAATTGCTGTAATTGCGTCAGCGTAAGCCGGTGGATTGCCATGGCCGTCAGCTCGGGTAAACCCTGCTGCTGACGCAACCCGGCAAGCGCAGCATCAGCGTTGTTGTTCACGGCACATTGCTGCAACAGCGTCTGCTGCAAAGCCTCCAGTGGCGCAGCGGAGATATCCAGCGTGCGCAGAAAGCGTTTGCAGTGGCCCAGCAGCACGCGCCAGGGAATGTCGGGCGACTGCAACGCCAGCAGAATGCCATCGATATCAGCGACACGCTGATAACGCGCCGTCACCACATAACCGATTTGTTGTTCCACGCGTAACTGCTGAAAAAAGCGGGGTTCATAGATCAGCGCCAGCGCGCGTAATGCCGCCAGGGTGTCATCATCCGCCTCGCCCAGCGGGATAAACAGCAGCAACGCCTGATCGCTGCCTGCGCACGGGATAGCCGTCACGCCGCGGTTTAACAGCGGTGCGGTAGTCATTGCCGCTCCTGGCAACTCACTCAGCGCTCGCGCCGCCCCATCCCGCAACGCCGCGTTATGGCCGCACCAGGCCGCCTGCCAGCGCGGGGAGGATGGTGGATTGACCAACTGCTGCGGTAACGCCGACAGCAGCTGGCGAATAGCGATGCCTGCCGCAGCCACGACGGGGTGAGGTTCAGTGGGCGCGCTGAGCGCCTGTACCACCTGAGCCACCGCCGTCAGCGCGGCATCACTATCACCGGGAAGATGCAGCACCAACTGCCAGCTGCCCTGCATCGCTTGCCAGCTGCCACGTCCGCCCGCATGGCGCAACGCAGCCAGCACCGGACGGAGCAGACGCTGACGCGCCTCAGCCTCCTCATCACTGAAGGGCTGATAAAACGCCGGACGCAGCAACAGAGTTTCCAGCGGCTGAACCGGGTCCACATTCAGCAACGGAAAGACACCGTCAGGCAGCGCACGAGAAACCTGCACCTCTGCCTGCGGATAAAACCAGAACGGTAAACTTTCCTGGTGCTGACTGGCTTCCGCAGGCCAGTCGGCAATCGATAAGTTAAATCCCTGGGTAACCTGTGCCGTCGCGGCTAACTGGCATTGAGTCAGCAACGCCAGCGGCGTCGCCTGTTGCAGCAGGTTAAGGACGCGGGAAAAGTCAGCAGGGGCACCCGGCGCGAAACTGAGCGCATGACCACGCAGTTGTTCCAGCGGCGACAATTGGCTGAAGTCCTCCTGCGCCAGCTGTTGATAATGCTGGCGTTGCGCCGGGCTGCTTTGTGCCAGGGCGCGCAGATGCTGGCTAAAGTGTTGCTGGATACACTGCGCCTGCTGCGGTGTGAGCGTATGAGCGGTGAACTTTAGCGCCAGCCAGCTGTGCTGCGTATCGCGCCACAGCCACTGAACGCTGAGATCTTCACACAGTCCCGCAGCACGCAGCTGTGCCAGCAGACTGCCAGGCGCATCGTCCAGCCAGAAACGGCGTAACTGGCTGACGTCATCGCGCAGTACTTCCATCTCACCCGACAATAACAGGGTCAGCCAGAAGGTTTCGCTGCCAGGCAACTGCAGCAGACGCTGGCGCACCGCTGCCGGTTGTGGTGCTACCGGCGACTGCTGCAACACGCCGGGTAACAGCTGCTGACCATAGCGTTCCGCCAACGCCGCCAGTTCATCCAGCGTTTGCGGCCCCTGTAACCACAGCTCCATATTTCCCGCGACATAGAACTGCTGAAGGAAGGCGCAAAGTGCCTGACGCAGATTTGTGACATTGTCACCAAAAGCCGCCAGACTCCCGACGCGAAAACGCTGAAACTCACGGGGGGCAGCCAGCAAATCCAGCAATGCTGCCTCGCTCAGGGTTTCCGCATGGCGCTGCAATAAACGATATTCGGCGTCAATCACCGCACTTTCCTGCGCAATCGCCTCGGGCGTCAGTAACGGTGCCGCCAGCATCGCGACCAGCCGCGCCACCCCCGCCTCCAGCTCGCTGACCGGCACCTGAAAGAAAAAGGCGCTGTGGCTGAGTTGCGTGGTGGCATTGACCTGACCGCCCTGTTGCTGCACCCAGGGCATCAGGCGTTGATCAGCTGCCCAGCCCTCACTGCCACAAAACAGCAAATGTTCCAGCAGATGCGCCAGCCCTGGCCAGCGGTCCGGTTCCTGTAAACTGCCCGCCTCCACGCGCAGCAGCGCAGCAGCTGCGCGTGCATCAGGCTGATGATGTAAATGACAGCGCAGGCCGTTCGTCAGCCGCAGGCTGCGCGTAGTCATCACAGAATGCGCTGCTTGTAGATCAGCTGCGAATTGGTGCGGTTGCGGAATTGCAGCTGGGCAATTTTGATATCGCTACAGCTGGCTTCGCGCCGGGCTTCGAGGATTTTGTCGTGATGCGGCGATTTGCTGCACACCGGGTCAGCGTTGTCGGCATTGCCGGTCAGCATATAGGCCTGGCAACGGCAACCACCGAAGTCCTTCTCTTTCTCGTCACAGGAACGGCACGGCTCTGGCATCCAGTCATAACCCCGGTAGCGGTTAAAACCAAACGAGTTATACCAGATATCATCCAGGCTGCGTTCCAGCACGGACGGGAATTCCACCGGTAGCTGACGCGCGCTGTGGCATGGCAGTGCTGTGCCTTCCGGTGTGACGCTCAGGAAGATCGATCCCCAGCCACCCATGCAGCCTTTCGGACGTTCTTCGTAATAATCCGGCGTGACAAACAGCAGATTGGTGAGATTACCGCTGGCCTCCATACGCTGGCGATATTGCGCCACGATGGCTTCGGCGCGCGCAATTTGTTCACGCGTCGGCAGTAACCCCTGGCGATTGATGTGCGCCCAGCCGTAAAACTGGCAGGTTGCCAGTTCCACGTCATCCGCTTCCAGCTCGATACATAAATCGATAATTTTATCGATTTGGTCGATGTTGTGGCGATGCAGCACGAAGTTCAACACCATCGGATAGCCGTGCGCTTTTACCGCTTTTGCCATCTCCAGCTTCTGCTGGAAGGCTTTTTTCGAGCCAGCCAGCGCGGCGTTCAGCGTTTCATCGCTGGCCTGGAAGCTGATCTGGATATGATCGAGACCGGCGTCCGCAAAGGCATCGAGCTTGTTCTGCGTCAGACCAATGCCTGAGGTGATCAGGTTGGTGTAGAAACCGAGATCCCGCGCGGCCTTAATCAACTCCGGCAAGTCTTTACGCGTCAGGGGTTCGCCACCGGAAAAACCGAGCTGCACGCTGCCCATGGCGCGTGCCTGGCGGAACACCTCAATCCACTGTTCAGTGGTCAGCTCTTTTTCCTGCTGGGCAAAATCGAGCGGATTCGAGCAGTACGGGCACTGCAACGGGCAGCGATAGGTTAGCTCGGCCAGCAGCCACAGCGGCGGCGTAATGCCTGGTTTATTCGGGTTCACGACACTGGATCCATTTTTGTTCAACGGCTGACTGCAAAAACGCTTTCACGTCTTCATCCACGCCGCCAGCCTCCGGGAAGCGTGCGTTCAGCGTGGCAATAATGGCGGCGACATCCTGTTTGCCCGTTACCAGCTCCAGAATAGCGGTGGCGGTTTCATTCAGTTTCGCCATCCCTTCCGGATAGAGCACCACATGGCTCTCCTGCGCGGGTTCCCATTGCAGGCGATAGCCGCGTCGGAAAGCAGGGATCAGGTTATCTTTCATGTTTGTTATACCAGTCTGGTGGTGTGCCAGGCCGCCTTGTCGGTGACCGTATGATAAGGCGGACGCTGCAACGCATAGGCCATGGTCATGGCATCGAGCATGGTCCACAGAATATCGAGTTTAAATTGCAGAATCTCCAGCATCCGATTCTGTTGCTCTGCGCTGGTAAAAATCTCCAGCGCCAGCGCCAGACCGTGCTCCACATCGCGATTCGCCTGGCTCAGGCGGCTGCGGAAGTAGAAATAACCTTCCTCTTTAATCCACGGATAATGCTGTGGCCAGCTGTCGAGACGCGACTGGTGGATCTGCGGTGCAAACAGCTCGGTCAGTGAGCTACAGGCCGCTTCCTGCCAGTTGGCACGACGGGCAAAGTTGACGTAGGCATCCACCGCGAAACGCACGCCAGGCAGCACATGCTGCTCGGACAACAATTCTTCACGCGTCAACCCTACCGCTTCACCCAGTTGCAGCCAGGCTTCAATGCCGCCTTCATGACCATTGCTGCCGTCATGATCGAGGATACGCTGCACCCATTTACGGCGCGTCGCCGGGTCCGGGCAGTTCGCCATGATCGCCGCATCTTTCAGCGGGATATTGGTCTGGTAATAAAAACGGTTCGCCACCCAGCCTTTGATCTGCTCCGGCGTCGCTTCGCCGTTGTGCATGGCGATATGGTACGGGTGATGAATATGATAATAGGCACCTTTGGCGCGCAGTGCCTGTTCAAAGGCGGCTGGCGTCAGGGCTTCAGTAATGATCACGATGAAGACTCCTGCAGATGAATCGCCATTCCATCCCAGCTCACTTCAATGCCCTGCTGCGTCAGGAACTGGCGCTGCGGTGACTGCTCGTTGAGGATCGGATTGGTGTTGTTAATATGAATCAAAATTTTGCGTTTGGCCGGTAACGACGCCAGCAGCGCCATCATGCCCTGGGCGGAGGAAAGCGCTAAATGGCCCATGGCTTTGCCGGTATTTTTACCGACGCCAGTGGTCAGCAGCTCGTCATCCTGCCAGACGGTACCGTCAATCAGCAGGCAATCGGCCTTTTGCAGCCACGGCATAATCACCGCATCCGGTTCACCAAGGCCCGGCGCATACAGCAGCGTCTGACTATTGGCGTGGTTAGTAATAAACAACGCCACGTTATGGCCCGGCAGCGGACGATCGCGGAATGGCGAATACGGCGGCGCATTGCTCAGGATCGGGATGGCGGTAAATTCAAGATTGCGGCAGACATCAACGCGGAAAGGTTCCAGCGGTGTCAGCGCATGATGCTGCAAACCACCGTTCCAGTGCTGCAGCATGGTAAAAATCGGGAAGCCGCTGGTGAGATCGGCGTGCACTTCAGGGGTACACCACACCTGATGCGGGCAACCTTCACGCAGGCTGAGTAAGCCGGTGGTATGGTCGATCTGGCTGTCGGTAAGAATGATGCTGCCAATCGCCGTGCCGCGCAGGACGCCCTTTTTATTCAGTTCTGGCGTGTGGGCGATCTGCTGGCTGATATCGGGGGAGGCGTTACACAGCACCCAATCTTCACCGTTATCGCTGACAATAATCGATGACTGGGTGCGTGCCTGCGCCTGGATCGTGCCATTACGCAGGCCGCTGCAATTGGCGCAGTTACAGTTCCACTGCGGAAAACCACCGCCCGCCGCTGAACCGAGAACTTTAATAAACATGAGAAATGACCGGAGAAGGAAAACAAAATGCCCGCGCAGGTGGCGGGCAGAAGTCTTAGCGGTTGGAGATGTACAGAGTCACTTCCAGGCCCAGACGCAGGTCAACAAATTCAGGTTTTTTCCACATAATATTCTTCCTCTAAGTCTCTTAACGCAGAGCGAACTCTGCATGGAATGCTTGCGCCAGGATCTGTGATCCCGATCGCAATACACAACGCGGGCTGATGTTGCGCCAATGTGACGAACAGATCAACCCCGATTAGGTAAGGGAATTGTGTTATTCCCCCCAAATCTGTTTCAGCACCCGCTGCCAGTTGCCCCAGGTAATTTGCTCAAGTCCAGCCTGATCATAGCCATTTTCGCGCAACAAGGCGCAAAGCTGTGGCAACCCGGAAACATCTTTCAACGCCTCTGGCGCGCTGATGCCGTCGAAGTCGGAGCCAAAGGCCACGTGATCGCTGCCCATTATCGCGATTAAATGATCAACATGTTTAACAATTTCGATCAGTGGCGTGTCATTGTCGCGTTTGCCATCGGCACGCAGAAAGGCGTTACCAAAATTTACTCCCACCACGCCGCCACTGTCGCGGATAGCGCGCAACTGATCATCAGTGAGATTGCGCGGCTGCGGACACAGCGCATGGGCATTGGAATGCGTCGCCACCAGTGGTGCAGAGGATAAGCGCGCGGTGTCCCAGAAAGAGTTAGCGTTCATATGGGAGACATCAATCAGCATGCGCTGCTGATTAGCGGCGGCAATCAGGGCTTCGCCCTCTGCGGTTAAACCGGGGCCGCTGTCCGGTGAGCCGGGGAAGTTACCGGTGACTCCCACCCCAAAGCGATTGGGCAGATTCCAGAACGGCCCGATGCTGCGCACGCCAGCCTGATAAAACGCGGCCAGCGCGTCACCGTCGCCATCAAAGCCATCGGCTCCTTCGATATGCGCCACCATCGCCAGCACCCCGTCCGCCCGGCAGGCGGCGATATCGGCGCTGGTCAGACATAAGCGGGCGCGACCCTGCGATTCAGCCACCAACGTTTTGAGGATCGCCAGCTGCTGCCAGAGAATCTCCAGCGGCGACCAGCGTTCCTGCGCCCGCTGGGGCGCAACCTGCTCGATATAGCGTTGCGGCGGAACAAACAGCGCAAACAGGCCACCGGCAAAACTGCCCTGCTGCATGCGCGGGAAGTCGAGGTGGCCGTTTTCTATGCCGGAGAAAAAAGCCTGAGCTGGCGCATCACGGTGATGCAGCCACAGATTAAGCAGCAGGTCGTTATGACCATCGAAAATTGAAAGAGACATAGCCTGATAACAGCGGAGTAACATAAGGCTATGCTACGCGTCTGCCGCGCTTTCGCCAAATCGCGGCGCACAAAGGGTGCAGGAATAAATCCCTGAGCGAATCTGCACGGGTACTTGTCAGTTTTGCACGGGTGGTTGTCAGCAATGGGCGAGCCGGAGCGGTATGACTTCAGCGAGACTGGCAGCAGACCATAAGGAGAACCCCCATGCTTACCCAGCCCGCTGAAAAATATCGTCCTTATCCGGTGATTGACCTGCCGGAACGCCAATGGCCATCACGCCAGCTGACCCAGGCACCGCGCTGGCTTTCCACTGACCTGCGCGACGGCAATCAGGCCCTGGCTACGCCGATGGACAGCGCACGCAAACTGGAGTTCTGGCAACTGCTGGTACGTTGCGGATTTAAAGAGATTGAGGTGGCCTTTCCTGCCGCCTCGCAAACTGACTTCGACTTTGTGCGCCTGCTGATTGAGCAGCGCCATATTCCCGATGACGTGGCGATTCAGGTGCTGACCCAGGCGCGCGCCGATCTGATCGACCGCACGTTTGCCGCACTGCGCGGCGCACCGCGCGCCATTGTCCATCTTTACAACGCCACCGCCCCGCTGTTCCGTGAGCGCGTGTTTCGCCAAAGCAAAGCAGAAATTATCGAACTGGCCTGCGCCGCAGCACGTCAGATACGCGCCCGCTGCGAGAGCCAGCCTGACACCGCATGGACATTCCAGTACTCACCGGAAACCTTTTGCTTTACCGAACCTGAATTCGCGCTGGAGATATGTGAAGCGGTGGCAGCCATCTGGCAGCCTGGCGCGCAGCGACCGATGATCATCAACCTGCCCGCTACCGTTGAGGTCAACACGCCGAATGTCTATGCCGACCAGATTGAGTATTTCTGCCGCCACTTCAGCCAACGCGCGCAGGTCAGCATCAGCGTGCATCCGCACAACGATCGCGGTACCGGTATCGCCTGTGCCGAACTGGCTTTACTGGCCGGAGCCGATCGGGTTGAAGGTTGCCTGTTCGGTAACGGTGAACGCACCGGTAACGTGGACATCGTCACACTGGCGCTGAATCTCTATACCCAGGGGGTGGCTCCACAGCTTGATTTCAGCGATATCCAGCAGGTGCTGGAAGTGGTGACGCGCTGCAACCAGCTGCCGGTGCATCCGCGCCATCCTTATGCCGGTGAACTGGTATTCACCGCCTTTTCCGGCTCGCATCAGGATGCGATTCGCAAAGGGTTTGCCGAGCGGGCTGAACGCAAAGAGACAATCTGGCAGATGCCGTATCTGCCGCTCGATCCGGCGGATATCGGTTGCAGCTATGAAGCGGTGATCCGCGTTAACAGCCAGTCTGGCAAAGGCGGTGCCGCCTGGCTGCTGGAGCAGAACCACGGCCTGCAATTGCCGCGCGGCCTGCAACAGGATTTCAGCCGTATCGTGCAGCAGCAGACCGATGCGCATGGTCAGGAGATGACCCACCACGCGTTGTGGCAACTGTTTTGTGAACATTACGGCCTGACCCAACCGACGCGGCGATTGCTGGAAGCGGAAAGCCATAGCGATGAGAAAGGGGAAACGCGCCTGAAAGCCCGGCTGCAGCAAGGGGCGCAGCAGGTCAGTCTGGAAGGCAAAGGCAACGGGTTGTTGTCCGCAGCGGTCACCGCATTACGCCAGCGGTATGGCCTGACGCTGAGTATCGAGGATTATCATGAGCATACGCTGGGCAAACGCAGTGACAGTCGCTCCGTCACCTACCTCAGTTGTGTGAACAGCCGTGGTGAGCGCGCCTGGGGGGTGGGTATCGACAATGACGTGGCACGCGCCTCGTTGCAGGCGCTGCTTAACGCCGCCCACGCTTTTCTGCCGCAGGAAAGTAGTTCGCTGGCGTAACCCCGAGCAAACGGCGAAACATCGCGCTGAAGGCGTCCGGGCTGTCATAGCCGAGGTCCAGCGCCACCGCCAGCACCGTGTCGCCCTGCGCCAGTCGGGTTAAAGCGACACTGATGCGCACCCGTCGCACCCAGTCGCTGAACTGCAAACCGGTTTCGCGACTAAAGTGGCGTGCCAGGGTGCGCTCGGCCACGCACAGTTCTGCCGCGGCCCGTGCCAGCGTCCAGTTTTCACCGGGCTGCTGCTGGATCTGCTGGCACAACGCCAGCAGACGGGCGCTTTCCGGCCAGGGGAAACCGAACGGCAGCACATCCATTACGCGAATTTCATCCAGAATCAGTTCGTAGATCCGCTCGGCGCGGCTACCCGCCGAGTAACTTTCAGGCAAGGCAATCGCACTGACTATCAGCTCACGCAGCAACGGGGAGATCTGCACTACCTGGCAACTGGCAGGCAGATCGGCGCGCGCCAGCGGATCAACAAACAGGGTGCGCGCCGCCACCTGACCCACAATCTGCAACGCATGCCGCGTACCCGCGGGCAACCAGACACCGCGACTGGGCGGCACAATCCAGTTGCCGTGCTGAGTCTCCACCTTAACCACGCCGCTCAGGGTGTGAATCAACTGGGCGCAGTCATGGTTATGCCACGGCTCGGCATCGCCGTGGGCATAATCATGGGCATAGGGCACCAGCGGACGACTGGTGAAATCGAAGCTCAGTACCGCCGTCATCGCATTACGGCTTCAGGAACTGATAAACCGCGGCCAGGTCCTGTTCGCCAAAACCGGCGTCCACCGCCTGCTGCCAGACATCCACGATGTTCTCCAGCGCGGGCAGTTTTGCGTCACCGGCGGCATCCAGCGCCAGACGCGCATCTTTCAACGCCCAGACCAGATGCATTTGCGGTGTGAAATCACCACTGGCGATCATGCCGAGTTTCATTTTGGCGTAAGGCGCAGCCAGAGGACCGCCGTCCAGCACTTTCCACAGGTCGTCGGTGCTGAAACCAAACTGCTCCGCCAGACGGGTACTTTCCGCCAGGCTCTGCATCAGACCAATCAGCCAGCTGTTAACCACCAGTTTCATGCGTGAGCTGGCCCCGGCTGCGCCGAGCCATTGGGTGCCCTTGCTAATCGCCGCAAACACCTGTTCTGCCGCCTGGGCTTTGCTCTGGTCACCACTCGCCATCACCAGAATCTGCGCATTTTCCGCCGGGGCTTTAGTACCCGAAACCGGTGCATCGATAAACACCACATCCGGGCGCGCCTCTGCCAGTTGGGCAATCAGCGCATCGGTCGCTTCCACCCCAATAGTGCCCATCTGGCACAGCGTGGCACCCTGATTCAACGCGTGCTGCGCTTCACTGATGACCTGGAGCGTGGTCTCACCGTCGGACAGCATGGCGATCACGACGTCCGCCCCGTCCACCGCCTGTACAGCGCTGTCACTCAGGAGCAGCCCGGCAGACACTAAATCTTCGCCACGGGCGCGTGTGCGGTTCCAGCCCTGCACCACAAAGTCTTTCTTCAACAGGTTAGCGGCAAATGCATGGCCCATTGCGCCCAGTCCCAATACCGCTACCACAGGTTGCTGACTCATCTTCACTCCCTTCTATGATTTCGGACAAAAGCGCTAGCCTGACAGGAATTCGGCTACACAGCCAGGCCAGAGGTGCGGTGAAAAAACATTTTTAAACCTGAGCGTTGGCAATATGCCGTCATACTGTAGAAATCTCATTTTATGGTTATGGGCATAAAAAAAACCGCATAGCGGGTCAATAGTTATTAACTATTCATATGCCTCTTAACTTATTCAAACAATTGCGGGGAGCAGAGAAAAAACACCGAGTGATGAGTTTATTATCAATGGAGTGCATCTTTATTAAGCACATTAACTATATGATGACAGGAATCTGGATTAAATGAGCGCCCCCACTCTACGATTTGTTGTGCGGTGAGAGTCTGGCAACTCCAGGGAATCAATCCCCCACTACCCTTTCCCTCTTTGGCAAGGACATCAACAAAAGCATTCAGGCGCATATCATAAATTCTGACTTCGCCAATGCTTAAGATACTGCTCGCCCATAACGATCCGCCTGAGATACTTTGTGTATTATCACAAACAATATATTCATGCTTCATCGTCAATGTCTTGTATATATTTCTTGCCAGGCCAGCTGCCCGGTAATCTTCGTCAATGACAACACTTTTTATCTGTTTTGCTGAAAGCACGAAGCCATTATCCTGTAGCAACATATCCTTATAAGCAACCCGACCTATCTTTTTGGTACGTCGTTCATCTTCCATATTCAGAGACAACAGATTTTGAACGATATCATCGTGCCGCATTCCCTGATCATCAAGGTCCGTACCGAAGTCGAGATAAAAATCAGGTTCAGAGCAACCTATGGAATAAATATCCAGGTAGTAATGATATACCCCACCATTTAAAACGTACTCATCAACCCGGAAAAGACCGCCTTCACGAGTAAAAAGAAAAGACGTTTCCAGATGTTTTTTTACGCCATCTAACTCGATGTTAATATCTTTATTGTAGTTACCAATCAGGTCTGGGGGCATATCTGTGAACCTATTAGTGAATATTATTATTCCAATTTTTCTTCATAAAGATTGTAATTACTGTCTCTATCATGTCCAGAAGATGAGCGTCCGCCAGTTGCGGATACTGTTCGGAAGGCTTCACGACATAACGGAGTTTGTTCGTTGATGAAGTGGCAATTTCAGCGAACGGAATAACCTCACCATCTGCCTGAGTATCATTCAGCGTAACGATAAAAAGCTGACGCTGAGGAGACTGACGCTCACTTAAACGAAGAACAGTGAACTCATTTGAAGTTTCAGAATCGACAAATGAGTCAACGTACTGCGTGCGATTTTTAATCGTTTGCACAGAGCGTCGCGCTAAAGTTGTCATCCAAACCTCCCGATCACGGCTCAAGGGGTAAAAATAAAAAGTCAAAAAAACCACCCATACAGTGAAGACACAAGGTGGAATGGTATGAAGTGTCACCAATCTGGTAACTGAGCATACAACAACTCTTTGCATCCCTGCAAAGCTTTAGTGCGCAATCCGGATGGTTGTGAAAGTCTGATAGTACAATGATTTACAAAGATAATTTACAGCTTTCCAGCATTGTAAATCATCGCAAAAATGCACCATTGCGTGTTGATTGAATTGCGCTGTAATGGGGCTCCAACCTTTAGTACAACCCAATCTGACTTAAAGTACCGACGATTGTGGCCAGGCCAGAGGTGCGGTGAAAAAACATTTTTAAACCTGACCTTTGGCAATATCACGTCATACTATTAACGCTTTTCAAACAAGCGAAAAAACCTTTAACATATGCGCCATAATGTTCCACCCGGTACATTTCACTTCTTTTGTTACGGTCTTTCATAATGAAAATAGCTTTACTGCGTCAGGGGCTGTGGCTGGCGCTGCCTGCGGTGTTCCCCTTACCGTTACTGGCGGCGGATGATGCCAGCAATACCATGGTGGTCAGCGCCACTCCCACCGGTGCTGGTTTGTCTGAACTGGATACGCCAGCAGCGGTCAGCGTCGTTTCTGGCGAGGATATGCGCCATGCAGCACCGCGCGTTAACCTGTCGGAAAATCTTTATGGGGTGCCTGGTCTGCAAATTCAGAACCGCCAGAATTATGTGTAGAGACGGCAAAGCAATGACCTAATGCGATTTAATCATATGTTTTATAAGGATTAAATCTTATTGGGCACATTCCCTTTGTACTCAATTATGTACTCAATCTAACATTAGGTGGATTGGGGTGTATCTAACTTGTCAGGAAGGTATTAATTATGTGGAAGAAGCCAGAATTTGTTGATCTTCGCCTCGGTCTGGAAGTGACTCTGTACATTTCTAACCGTTAATGCAAATGCCCGCGATTCTGCGGGCATTAATTCGCAAAGTCATGCCCTAGCCGATGAGAATGCAAAATCTTCTTAAAATAGGTTGCAGAGCGATTTATGATTTTTATCAAATTGCCGACCCTATCCCGCCCCACCTCACTCCCAAGTAATGAATCATCATGGTTAAGCTTTTAATTGTGACCTTTTCTGAGAATGTTCGCCGCATCCCTCGCTACAGCTTTTGTCGGCAATTGCTTAGATGACGCAGCTATACGCTCAAGCTCATACAAAATATTGCTCTTGTTTATCGGCATACCTTTTGCCGTCAGTTCGATTACAGCTGCCCCTATGGCGCATCCAATCATTCCTGCTCTGTCCGATCTCATTTCATTCATCGTAGTAATTTGAAGGATTTGTTTGACTTAAGGTTAACAGTAGTTCGAAAACAGAAAGTTTCAAATGCAGTTAACATTTTGAACTTACAGTTATTTTTTCATATTGCACATCAGGTTACGAATGGAGAACTTATGACTTTCACTTGCGCTTATTGAACTGTATGAATTCACAGTATATAAAATAACTGTTCATGCAACCAGTATCCATCTTGATAGTGGATATCGATACAGTTACCCGGGGGAAATATGATAGTCGAAGTGATGGTGGCTAAAGAGAAAGCAGGGAAAATGCCGAAGGGTGCAATGGAGGCGCTTAGGGAGGAACTCACTAAACGCCTGAGTCGCAGTTATGATGATGTGAGCGTGGTGGTTAAGACCGCCAGTAATGACGGGCTGTCACTTTTGCGGGCGAAAGATAAGGAAGGCGACAGAGAAATAGTCTCAAAGGTGCTACAGGATGCCTGGGAATCGGCAGACGATTGGTTTCACGGGTGATTAATTCAAACCGTTAAGCTGTTGCCGCTACGCTCGCATAATCAGCATCTCAAGTTAAACTTAACATTGTTCATGATACACCTTTCGCCCGGGCAAACTTATCCCACTGCCCGGGTTTCTTTTCGGACTATACCTAACAAAAATCAATCAAATCGACAAAATTTTATCATCGGTGTGAATGTGTACAAATGTTTCACTGTCGCTATTATAGAGATGCACTGCACACAGCAATTGTAGTGCGATGAGATTTTTCCCTATTGGAGTTTTTAAGCCTGCACACTCAGCAGGCATTTTTTTGCGTACATTATCACTGATGCATAAACTGATAAGGCGGCATGTCTTTATATATGCCGCGAGGTGAGTTTATCTGCAAGCTTTTGCCCGTGCTGTTCGGGAGCCGTAGCACGGGCTTTTTTATGACCCAGTCCCCTCCAGCGCAGCGATATGCTTCTGCAAAGATGCCACTGCCTCGCCCTGGCTGGTGATCATCTGATGCTGGGCCTGAATGGCCTGAGTCAGTTTGGCGATAATTGCAATCTGGTCCAAAGTGTAATAGCCAGTGTTGTTAGGGTCAGCCTCAATATCGTAATCATCCGGCAATCCTTCGCCTTTTACGCACTCGGGGCTAACCTTAACCATATCGTTAGCGATGAATCCTAATTTTTCATCACTCTCTGGGATAATGCCACGTGCTTTATATCTGAAGCTGGCGACCTTCCATGCCATGACCTGATCCAGAACATCATCATTATTCTGCGCGTATACAGGGTCTGTTTTGAACATCTTGTCTGAAACTTGGGTGAAGTTTATATTACCTAACCCGGTATTTCCCACAAAACCATATAACCCCGTTGCTGTTGGTACATAGTTCCAGTAAAAGAAAAAAGGAACGTTAGAATCTATTGCACCGTTTAACCCCGCCCTTGATGCAGTTCCTTGAATAGCATCAAATACCCCGGAGCATTGTAGCAAGTTATTTGAACTATTTATTAACCTGACGTTATAGTCGGTTGCGCCACTTCCGTAGTGGAAATCAATAAATGGGGTTGCACTAGAAAGTTCGATAGATGAAAAATATGGAACCTGTGCCGTTCCAATCCCCAGGTCGTTTTTGGCAGTAGCAACTGTGCGCCCATTTAATAATGCTGCCCAGGCAGCGGACGCTGTTGTAGCTCCTGTACCTCCTTGCGCAACACTAAGGGCTGTGGTTAGCCCTGTTAGCGATGTAATGTCATTATTAGCGCCTTTGGCTGCTTTGCCTGCGAGCGAAGTCGTAATCCCGTTCCATGCTGGCCCTGTGTATGAAGTGCCGTCTGGCAGGGTAACGGTAACGTTGCCTGTGCCGGTATAAATCTGTTGCCAGTTGGCTTTATCCAGATTCAGGCCACGAATCGCTTTTGCTACGTCAGCGGCCACCTGAGCAGTAATACCCACCAGCGCTGCATTAGGTACAGCCGTCCAGGCCAAACCCGATGTTGTCGGGCCACCATAGGCATTAATCAACGTCAGACTGGTAGCAGATTCAACGGACTTAACGCCCAGCGTATAAGTCACGCCACCGACAACAGCCACCACAAAATCATTCGCCTTTAGTTCAGCTGCGAATGCTGTTCCGTTGCCTGTTGCCGTAGCGGAATTGTTGGTCAGGGTAATAGTGCCTGCTGGCATATATTTTCTCCGGGCATAAAAAAACCGGCGCAGTGGCCGGGTTTCATTGATTTGGTTTTGTCAGTTCGACTTAAATATGACTTTTAGTGGTATGTCCGTTTCTGCATGTCCTACTGGATACCTCCATCGTGCGATCTGAGTCTCCACTGCGCGATTAAACACATACTTCGGTTTCATGCTGACTATTCTGATATTTTCAGTTTTCCCTTGAGCGTCTACATCATAAAGCACATTAACTTCACCACCGATGCGCAGGTTTTCCGCGCGCTTTGGGTAAGTGATGATATTGTTAGCAAATGCCACTGTTGAGAACACTGTTAAAAACAAAAAACTTATTATGCGCATATACCCTCCAGACTTTGAGGTATGAAAGCGGCAATCGCGCTCAGTTTCAATTCATTAAATTGATCTTAAAGATCTAATTCTTTCACGAAAGGTTTGAAAGAATTCCATAGGGAATACGCAGACCATATGGCTTAAGGGTATTCGCCCATGTCAGCTGATTCTGGTTTACCCACTGGCATTGCAATGTTCCATTGGTGAATCTAAAGAAGGGACCAGAAAAGCCAGTAACAGCACCATCATCAGATATATTGCCACCCGGAACCGAACTGACAAGAAGCCAGACATTCGTTCCGATGTTCTGAGAATACACAGTATTATCAAGATCAAAATTAGCGGGTATATCGAAAAATCCTAAAATACGTGGAATTTTCGCTGCCATTACCGCAGACCATATCAATTCTCCAGACGCATTAAAAACATCCCTATACCCGCTTTCGACTGGCATGTCGCTGCGCGTTCGAGCCATTGAACCGGCATTAGCTGTCATCCAGTCCGGCCCAGTAAAGAACATTTTTGCATTGTTATTCGGCTTGAACCATCTGAGATGATCATCAAGAGTAACACTGTTTGTTACATGCCCCATGTCAGTCGAGTTACCTAGCTGGCAGGAAATATTATAATATCCAATATCGGTTAATCCGGTATAAGTAATCGTGTCTTTATAATAGGTTCCTTTATAGTCAGAATCGATTACAAGAGCACCCAAAGAATTAAATAACTGATATCCACTCATAAGAATGCATACATATCCAGTGTGAGTGTAACGGCAGCGGTGTATGAAGAGAGTTTAAATACACGAAAGCCACCGTTATAGGCCCGCGCAGCGAAATTGGCAGGAGTAAAGTAAGATGTACTTGATGCTGAGACAACAACGACAAATGAGCCTGTATCAGTCATACCGCTAAAAGAACCGGAGGCAGTATTTGAATTGGCGGGAATAGTGACGGTGGTCCTTCCAAGATATCGCGTATTGTAATCACCAATATCGACTATCAATTTACCCGTTGCATCCCAGCATTGTAGTCCGCAGGGCATATAACCTCCTTACCAAAGTCCGTCCCTGATACGCAGCGTGCCATTTGCATCGTAAACTTGCCTCAGTACCCCTGTATCAATTACACGTCCGGAACCATTTGCTGCATTACGTTCAAACGTTCCATCTTTCCCCAACCGCCAGCCTGAAATGCCCGCAACATAATTGGTTGACTGGATGTAAGCCCCGATCATCGCATTAGTAATGGTTCCGTCACCGATGAAAGTGGTGTCGATGATGGTTTGTCCATTCTGAATTGCGAAGAAGGTTTTCGGGGTCGCTCCTACCTGGCTCATCACTGCAAACCTGTCAGCCAGAAACAACACCTGTGTCTGCATGCCTGACGGTGAATTCTCAACGCCAATCCCCATCCCGGCAGCGTACTGGCGTCCGTTGCTGTCCACCGCAACCTTGACAGAATACTGCGCGGAGAGCTTCCCGTTGGTGTCAGCCAGCGCCGTTGATGTCTGCTGCACAGCGGCAGTGTTTGTATCGATGCTGGCCTGCACCTGCTCAAACTTCTGAGCATAGGCCTGGTCGTTGGTTGCAATCGTCTGCTTAACCGTCAGGATGTCAGCGCGGTTTTGTCCGTACAGCTGGAACTGATGATCAACTGTGGCATCACCGTCCAGGGCATTCTGGAGCATGCCTTCAATGTTGGTATCCACTTTCGATACCAGTTGCTTACCGGCATCGGTCTGTAATACCTGCTCGGTGATGTCTCCCAGCAACGCCGTCGCATCAACACTGCTTGCGCCGGTTACAAACTCCGTCCAGTCGCCTACGTTCCCGATCCGGTCCACCAGCCGCGCCCGATACCAGCGGCGCACGCCTGCGGGCATGGGACCATGCTGATAGCTGACGCCCGGATATGGCACATAAGCCAGAAACAGCGGGTTCTGCCCGTCTGCCGTGGTGGCTACCTGCAATTCGGTGTAGGCGGTGTCGCCGGAGCCTTCCGGGAAGCCCCACTGAATATCGATAGCCCACACAACATCATCTGAGGCCAGCAGACTGACCGGCGTGCCGGGCTTACCTACCTTGCCCGTCAGCGTGGTTGACTGCGCAAAACCCCACGGTGACGACACATCGACCGCATTCACGGCACGCACGCGCATGTCATAAACGCCCGCATAAATCCCGGAAATACTGAAGCCCTTCGCGCTTTGCTGGCCCACGTTAACCCAGTCGCCGTTATCCTTGCGCCACTGCGCCGTATAGCTGATGGCGCTGATAACTGCATCCCATGTCACCTGCATGCAGGCAACGTTAAGCCCCTGCTCGACGTAATCCACCTGGGTGATGGTGATATTCTGTGGCGCAGTCATTACGCCTGGTGGCGTCACGGTGATCGGTGCCGGATCGATTTTCACGCCGTCATCAATGTAGCGGTATTTGTTCGGGTCATGCTGGACAGCAGCAATCGTAAATGTGCCGTCATCGTTCGACGCAATCGAGGTCACGCGGAAATACTGAATCGCCAGATTATCACTGTCGATGGCCCACACCGCCCCTGCTTCTGGCGTCACCCTGAATGCAGTACTGACCGTGACCATTTTCTTATCGGCGCTGACTGACGCAATGGTGCGGGTCTGCGCCGTGCCGTCCGGCAGATTCAGCGCCAGACGATCACCTGCGGCATAATCCGCTTCCCGGTCAAGCTCGATATTCAGACCATTAACCGATTTGATGCGGCCACCGTTCTGTTTGCCCGCACGGAATGGATCGGCCACGCCAATGATTTCAGCCGGCAGCGGGATGTAACCATCCAGCCCAACGCCAAATGTTGTGGTCCCGTCCTTCGCGTTCGACAGGATCACATAGCGCCCGCGCCGGTGCGCTTCACTCTGCGAGGTGCAGCCAATGGCCGTCAGCTGGGTCTGATTAACACCGTAGCGCTGAACAAGGTCAGGCTCATAAACGCCTTCAATCGCGTCGGAGTAATGATTCTGCGGGTCAGACCATGACACCTGGCAGGAGGTGTAACGATTCTTATAAGAGCCACCCGCATACGTAAACAGGCCGTCAATCACGTTTGAGACGTGGTAAACATAATCCACATCGTCCTGTGGTACGTCCGCTTTCACGTAAATCTGGTCGTTACCCCAGAAGGTAATCCCGCGAAATATCGCCGCAATGTCCTTCAGAACCGTGTACGCATCTTCCTGGCTCTGGATGTATACGTTGCAGGTAAAACGCGGCTCCGCGCCGCCAGCGCCGTCTGATACCATCTCATCGCAATACTGCGCAATGGTGTACAGCTGCCACTTGTCAATCATGGTGGCGTCAACACGGCTACCCATGCCGTAAATCTCATCCAGCACCAGATCGTAAAACACCCACGCAGGGTTATCCGTCCAGGCCAGTTTAAAATCACCCGTCCAGGTGCCGCTATAGGTCCGGGTGACAGGGTCGTACGTTGTCGGGACGCGAACCAGCTTACCTTTCGGTTTACAGGTGATTTTCGGTGCGCTGCCGTTGAACTGGCTAGAATCCAGCTCGATGTAAAGTAATGCGGTATTCGGGTAGCGTAACTTGCTGTCGATGACTTCCGCGAAAGAGAAGACTTTGAAGGCGTTAATCAGCTTCGTTGAGGTCGAGTCAGCAGTAATACGGCGGACACGGACAGACCAGCCGGTTGTGGCCGCTGGAAGATTAATGCGGTGATCGCGCTGATACTCCGATGTGGTTTTGCCGTCAAAGCTGCCGTTAACCACGTTTACCCAGGCTGCGCCATCGGTAGAGAGATCGATAGCGTACTGCGTGACGGTGCCCACCATGTCACCGTTATCTTTGTACAGATACTGCAAAGGCAGGCTCAGTTTTACGCGCACAGCGTCCAGCGTCAGATCGGTAAACTGCCGGGTCCAGGGTGAAGTTGTTGTGACTTCAACGCCCACAGAAGACTCGTTATTGATTTCCGGCATGCCCTGAATGTAGGTCTGGTCCTGCGTGCCGTTGCGGTAATCCCACACCACGCCGGTAAAGTTGTAGGTGCCGTCCTCGTTTGCCAGCTGGGTATCATTCAGGAAAATATTTTGCGCGGTCAGTTCGCCCTGTATTTCCCCCTCAGCAATCGCCAGCAGCATTTTAATTTTCGCGACCGATAACAGGTCATCCGGTTCTTCTACCGGCGTATGGGCGCTGCTGCTTCCCGCTTTGCTGCCCTGAATTAATGCACCGTCAAGAAGTCGCATATTTCACCCATAAAAAAAGCCACCCGGAGGTGGCTTGCTGGAATTCTGAATGGTTACTGCTGATCGCTGGAGTAGATACCCGCGCTGATAATGGCACCGCCAATTTCCCGTTCGCCATAAAGGACCGGGACGGGATACCCCATTGCAACCGTATTAACGGGGGAGCCAAAGGCATAGTTAGGCTTATTGTCCGCACTGGATGAGGAGCCGACATTAAAGTTGGGCTGAGGCGTCAGCATGCTCATCACGCCGCCCAGCATCATGCTGATCCCCATCCCGGTGAGCATCGTGGTTGCAACTCCTGTCGCTGTTGCGGTTCCGAGTGCAGAACCCCACAGTGCCAGCGTGCCACCAGCGGTAAAATAGGCGGACACCAGTGCCACCGCGCCGATCACAATCTGGAGCACGCCGACCTGCTTGCTGCCTTTGATAACCTGAACCATGCGGTACTCAGTTGCGCCCGAAGACATATCGAATTCTTCCAGGCTGATATTCTTACCGCCGCTGTAGAAAGCAAAACTCACCCCGCTGAGGTGTGCATTAGACAGGTATTTTTTGAAACCAGGCACCTGTGAGCACATGGCGCGGATCATTTCTTTCAGATCGGCTACGTGGAACTGATGCACCTTACCGAACTTTTTCGCCAGGCCACCGGAGAGGGTCATTTTTTTAAGCACTGAATAATTCCTTATGCCTGACTATCCGCACGGTGCGGTCACGGTAATATTTACCGTAAGGGATGCGTGCAGACAGATTGCCAAAGGCGTGATGGAGGATGATGTTATTGCCGAGATAAACGGCAGCATGGTTGGTGACGGGGGCCTGTACCCGCATCATGATTACGTCGCCGGGCTGCATGGCGGCTGCATCGACTTCCGTGAAACCTTCGCCCTGCCAGTTGTCGTCGTAGCGGTTTTCTTTACCATCCACCCACCACTCGTAATCAACGGACCAGTTACCCAGCGTAATACCGTGTTCCAGCCGGAAATATTCACGGACCAGTGACCAGCAATCGGCATGCCCCAGCACCCAGCGCCGCCCGGCTAACTCCCGGTCGCCACGCGGTGAAATGGTGCAGAAATCACCATCCGGCCACGACATGATCCCCCACTCCACGCAGGACTTGTCACAATTAATCCGGTCAAGTTCAGTCGGAATAAGCTGTACCACATCGGGGTGTGAGTGGATGACCATCAGAACTTCGCCGCGGTCCTCTGCCGCAATAAAGTCCTCCGGGTGCATGATGAAATCATCGGTCGGTTTTGGAGCAATATTCCGGCAGCGGATGTACTCCTGTGACTGCCCGGCCTGAATGATCACCCCGCATGCCTCATTCGGGTATTCAGCTGCGACGTGCTCACGTATAGCGTTCATAATTTTTTCACGCATGATTATTTGCTCTGGAGGTTTGCAGCCGGGAAGCCGCCAAACGGCATCGGGTTTTCAGAACCGAAACGCAGCTGGCAGTCACTGAGCCGCCCGCCGCAGACATCAAGGGAGGGATCAGCCGTTGGAGTGCCGTCTTTCAGAAAATAATTTGTGCCGTTGTAATCGCAGCCGGTGCCGGTGCGATACCAGCCCCGCATGCACCAGGTGCACACCGGCGTAATCTGCCTGGAGGGGAGTTGCAGGCTTTGAACATCAAAGGGCGAGCACAGCTCAAAATCGACCTGTGTCCGCGTCTCGCTTTTCTTCGAATTGACGTAAAACACCTGCACCCGCTCATCGGTCGGGCTGGCGCTGGCATTGCCTCCGGTCCAGTTTGCCGCATCCAGATACTTTGCCAGCGTGGTGTGGATTTTTACCTTCGCTTTCACCATGTCATCAAACTGAAGGCACAGCGAAGTAACGTAGTTGCCCACGTTGCCCACAGAAAGCGTTGGCGTCGGCTGTGAGCCGGTGCTGGACAGTTCTACGCCCTGTAATTCATAGGGGTACGGGTCGTACTGGTTGCCCTGCCAGATAATGGCCGGAAGTCCCTCGGCAAACGCGCTCCAGTCAGCCTCCGCGATGTTGTGAGCGTGGAATCTCAGCACATCGGGCATGCCAAACGCGGTGCCGTCAATCTCGATCAGCTGAACGAGGCTACCCGGCTCCAGCTGCTGAACATCTGCTGTAAAACTCATATTCCGCCCATAAAAAAGGACGCCGTAGCGCCCTGTTACTGGAATGCCTGTTCAAAGGTAAAAGCAATATCCGCAATAATTCCGTTCTGAAAACTCGGCTTTATGGAATCGCTTTTCACCCGGTAAAGTTTCTTTTCTCCCCAGGGATTTACCCACCAGAAAGACGCGGTGACGTGAGACTTAAGAAAAGCACGAAGCGTTGCCATGTCAGCAATTTTGCCGTTGCATGATAGATTCCAGGACTCAGCATCCTGATTAATCCCCACACCGGCCACCTGCTTATAGCCATCCCCGAACTGGGCCTGAAGCGTCGCGACTGTGACCTCTTCTTCGGCTCCGATCCTGACGCACCAGCTGAAAATATCCGTTGCCATTTATTCACCAAAAAGAAAACCCGCCGAAGCGGGTCTGATGGGGTTAAGTGGTCCGGTACATAATGCCGCCCGGCGACATTGCCTGTCTTGCCCACTCGTTTATCGTTTGCTGAATCATCGCTTTCAGCTGCTTGGAGGCGGCGGAGGTATTAGCATTGCTCACACCGCCACTGTCTGCGCCCTGTGTGATACTGACTGGTGCATCCACCTGCACATTAATATTGCCGCTGCCGGTTGCGCGATTGACCCCGGATGAATACGGGACCGTACCGCCAACGTAGCCGCCATCCGCATAACCACGCATCATGTCGTAGAGATTTGACACACCAATACGCGAGGTCGCTTCTTTGGTGAAAACAAACTCACCGCCGTGCACAATCCCTTTCGGCTGGTATTTACCACCATCACCGGTATAGCCACCAACATCAAATTCAGGGATGTAGCCGCCATTGTAAGCCAGATACCCGGTATAGCTGGTTGGCATTCCCATTGCGCCCACGGAGCCACTTGCCGCGCCAGCACTGACCGAACCAAAAGCCGCGCCCCCGATACTTGTAAGCGTGGTGCCAAAAATACTGGCGATGCCGCTCGCTGCGCTGACTGCCGCCATCTGCAAAGCAACTTTTTCGATCATCTGCAAAACAGACAGACCCCAGCTTCGCCAGTCGGCTTTACTTCCTGCCAGACCAGCAGCCATGTTGTCGAGTGCACTGTCCATTGTGGATGTCATACCGCTGGCAACAGTACCTGAAACGTTGCTGGCACTTTCAAGCCAGTTTTCATAGCCTTTCGATACGCCGTTAAGCCAGCTGGATTCTGTCGCGGCAATAGCCTGATATTTCTTCTCAAGCGCATCCAGCGCCTGTTGCCGTGCTGCGATGGCCGCTGCGCCTTTATCCGTTTTGTCGAATACGCGTTCTACCTGCTGCGTTTCGTCATAGCGGTTGCGCTGGCGGTCGCTCAACCCTGCGGTGTCGGTTGTCTGCGCCGCTTCATCCCGGTATTTCCGGGCCGCGTCAGTCAAATCCTTCAGCGCTTCAGTCTGGTCACGCTGTTTTTTCACGTTCTCTTCAGCGCGCTGCGTCCAGGTTGCCAGCTCTGTTGAGGAGTCCCGGATAGCTTTGCGCTGTTCTTCCGTCCACTTAGTCCCGGCCTGATGCGCCGCAGCATAGAGATCAGCCGCCTTCTCACCTTCCGTGGCGCGAACCTTCTGCACCTCAATGGCAACGCTCAGGTCGGCCATTTTGCGGGCGTAGTTTTCGGCAACCGTAGCCGCTTCACGCTCTGCTTTGTTCTGCGCATTGGTTGCTGCTGTGCCGTCCTTTTTGGCCTGCGCAGCGGCAGCATCCTTTTTAGCGGCCTGATCCTTGTTGTACACGTAGGTCGTGTACAGCGCGCCGGTCAGCTTCAGATCGTCCGCTTCGTACTGGTACTGCCGATGAAGTTTTTCCAGTCCGTCAAGACTGGCAAGCTCATTATCGCGGCGGGCTTTCTCCAGCGCCGTCTGCTGCTGGGGTGTTGCGTTAGCCGTGGAGACTACCGGCCCCTGATACTGCGGCGGCGTTGCGCCTGCGGTCGCAGACATGGAGCGATTAAGCAGGTCATAGGCACCTTTCAGGATTGAAACGGCTCCGGCCTGCTCCACGGCTTTCTGCGCGGCCAGATCGCTGGCGTCGTTCACCAGTTTTTGCGTTGCCTCGACTTTTGCCGCTGCATCTTCCCGCTGATACTCCAGCTTGTTCAGCTTATCCGTCAGTTCAACGTTTTTGGCTGTGATATCGGCCTGATCCATGAACGTGTTGATATAGGTCAGCGTGGGGTGTTTGTTGTAATCCTGCTGAATCTGGTCGAGCGCGGAGAGGCTGTCTTTCACCTTCAGAATCTGCGCATCGAGATCGTTGAGGTCTTTCTGCTGCGCCTGTAATGATGTCCGGGCATCCGCTGCGGTGGATTTCAGACCCAGCACTGACATCTGCTGTAGCTTGCCGTTAATCTCATCGAGATTATTTGCAAAACCAACCGCCTCTTTGTGCACCTGCTGGGTATTCTGATACAGGCCATACATCGCCGCACCGGCCCCGATGATGACACCGGGCCAGCCGCCGAGAATGCCGAGCACGCCACTACCCAGGCGGGACATCACCGAGGCGGTATTGGTCAGATTGGTCATAGCTGAGGAACGGCCAGCGATGGCGTTATTCAGCCCGGTCTGTGCCGCCGCCAGACTGCGCTCGGCGGCTATCTGCGCCTCAATCGATATCGCAGCGGCTTTCGCCTGCTGTGCCCGGTAAAGCGTCTGACGCGCTGCGGCCACACTTATTTGTGTGCCCCGGACCTGTGCCTGTGCCAGTGCCACTTCAGCGGCGGTGTTGGACACCACTGCCGCCGTTGACTGCGCAACATTGCCGACCATATTGCCGAAATAGCGCGCCAGCCCCACGCCCACCAGCACCCCGGCAGTGTCGGCAACCGTATCGATGTTTTTCGCCAGGCTGTCGAGAATGCCGGAGAGAGAAGAAGACGCCCCGACAGCATCATTGGCACCACCCACCCACGCCATAAAGGCGTTTTGAACCTTCTGCGCCGATCCACTGATGGATGCAGGCAGGGTTTCAAATTCTTTGCGCAGCACCTGAACGTTAGTCAGCAGCGGCACAATTTTATTGGTCGTCAGTTCCCCGTTATTCGCCATATTACGGAGGCCACCGACCGTTACGCCGAGGCCGTCAGCCAGCAGTTTCGCCAGGCGCTGGCCGTTTTCCATGATGGCGTTGAATTCCTCACCGCGCAGAACGCCGGAGCCTAATGCCTGACTCAGCTGGGTGATAACAGAACTGGCTTCTTCTGTACTGGCACCGGAGAGTTTCAGCGAAGTAGCAACCGTCTCCGTCACTTTTGCCACGTCAGACGATGCAAACCCCATCGACCGCAGAGACTGAGCGATGCGGCTGTAAAGGTTGGAGTTAGCCTCCAGCGACGTGCCCGTGCGCTGGCTGATTTCCATCAGCGTGCGCTGTGACGTGACATAGTCATCCGCAGAGGTTGAGGCCAGACGCAGACGGCCATTCAGCTGATTCCAGGTGTCGGCGTACTCAATCAGCTGATGCGTCGCGAACGCGCCCGCCATCACACCGGCCAGCCCTGTTGCGGTTGACTGGACGGTCGCCAGCTGGGAATTCAGTTCGGCTACAGCCTGCCGGGTGTTCTGTGCAGCAGCAGCGGCCTTTTTGCCGCCCTGCTCCATTGTTTTGTAATAATCCGCGCCCATACGTGATGCACGGGCAATTTCCGTCTGAAATGAACTGGAATTCGCGGAAATTTTGATAATCAGTTCGCGCAGCGTTGCCATGTATCACCCGTTAAAAGCCCGCTGGCGCGGGAATTAAAGACCGGACATCCACTCTTCAAGGCCGCTGATTTCTTCCTCTTCTTCTGCCGCTCCCCATTTCAGAACCATTTCAGAAATCGTCGCCTTGCCGCCCTGAGCATTCAGGATGGCGGTAGAAAGCTGAGCGGCCTGGATATCCCCGCGCCAGTCGCCAATCGGGCTGATGCGATCAAACGCCAGCCACATTTTCAGCTCACTGGCGGTCAGGGTTTCGCGGAGTTCATGGAGGGTGCGCCCCAGCCGGAGCGCCAGCGACATCAGGAAGAAAGTCAGCGGCTCTTTTACTTTGCCTCTGCAACTTCCTGAGACATGCCGAGATTCAGCGCCTGAGACAGCAGGCGGGAATGGACCGGGCCATAAATTTCTGAAACAGTATCTTCATCTTCAGTGCTGAAGACGCGGTTACCGGCTTCATCCAGCAGGACATCGATAAACATCACGACATCCGCTTTTTTGTTGCGGATGAACTCTTCCTGCATGGTCAGCTTCTGCGGCTCCTGACCTTCAGCCGGTTCGGGCGGGGTCACGATTTCACGGAATTTCGCCCAGGCTTCACCGGATGGCTCGCGCAGCATGATCTTCACGCCGTCCCATTCCGGTACGGTGATGACTTTGGTGCGAAACCCTGACGATGGAGCAAGCGCCAGAGCGCGAAGTGAAAGCGGTGATACTTTAGGTTGTGCGGTTTTCGGCATTTCATAATCTCTGATGGGGAAAGGTTAATGGGGGAAAAGCGGCCTGAGCCGCTTATGAACCTGACACAACAATAGGTTTCGGCTTACCACGCACGCGCAGTGAGTAGGTGGCGGCAACCACAGATGACGTGGTGGCAGACCATGAACTCTGACGAACTTCAATCAGCGCGTAATAGCCGTTACCTGACGCAAACACGACCTTCAGAACGCGCAGCTCGTCGTTATCGTAAGCTGTCTGTAATGCCTGCCGGGCTTCCTCATCGCCTACCCAGTTACGGGTCAGCGCCATTTCTGCCGGGGCAGCAAGACCGTTGGTCTGCTCCTGCTCAGTCGAGCAAAGCGTGGTCACGTCAATGTCACTTTTCTGACCGCCCGTATAGGTGACTTCTTTGGTTGCGCATTGCGCCTCCAGAAACGTAATGGCATCAGGAAAGGTGCTGGCGTTGAATTCATCCACCGTTACGGGTGCGGATGACACGCCAACGGTCATCCCCTGCGTTTTTTCAAATTTGCTGGACATGCTTTTCTCCGGGCATAAAAAAACCGGCTTTCGCCGGTCGTTATTGAGTGGGTTGGTTACTGCTGGCTCTGTATCTCCAGCGTGGCCCGGTATAAACCGGTGTCCGTTTCATAACCGTTGGTTTTGTTAAGCTGGGTGAATTGCAGCGGTGCCAGTGCGGCAGCAATTTGTTCCCGGATGTTCCGCGCCTCGTCAGTCGTCAGCGCGTACACATCCACCTGAAGTGTGCCGGTTTCCTCGGCCGGTCCGCATAGCGTGTCGCCAAAGACTTCACTCACTACAGTGAACACTGCCCACGGCGGCGAAACAGACGGGTCACCCTGCGGGTTAAGCGGCACCACATAGGGATAAACCTGACCACCCGCCAGGCCGCCAATGAGAGAATAGATTTGCGCTTCTGTCATTTTGTCAGAATCTCATCAATCGCCTGGTTAGCACGGGCAAAGGCGACTTTTGCCGCCTCTTCCTGTCTGGCGTCATACGCAGGCCGGACAAATGGCACGGCGGGCTGTTTTGAGGTGCCAAGCTCGACGAAACGCCAGTAAAACGCGTTGCGTGAGTCGTTGGTCTTCAGCCTGTTATCGCTGTTGCCGGTACGGGGATTGGTTCCGCGAATGTGGACACCGGAAGCAATATTCCCGTCACGGTCCCGCTGGGTCATCACGACAATGTTTTTCTTCAGCTTACCCGTCCGGACCGGCGCACGCTTCACCACCTCATCTTTGAAGACAGTGGCGGCGGCGCGGGTGGCATCACGCATTACCTTGCGGTTTTCGGCTTTGCTGAGCGCCATAAGATCATCGCTCAAATCCAGCAGGCCGGAAAAATCCAGTTTCGTGTCGATCACGTCTTTACCCCCTGCGTACAGAGAATTTCCAGTTGAGTCATCTGATCGTCAGGAATTGGCGGGCCGCTGATTTCCAGCGTTTGACCTTTAAAGGGTCCTGATTCGCAGATAATCCGTGACGAAGAAACCACATCAGGCCGGTAGCGCATCCAGATACGAATGGTGGCTTCGGCTTTTTCGGCTCCCGCCGTCATCAGTTCCCGACCACTGATAGCCTTAATTTCTGCATAGATTCCACTTTTCACATCTACCCACTGGCTCTGTACCTGACCCGATGGCAGGCGCACAGGTATGAAGTTTTGCAGTGTGATGCGGTCTCTTAGCCCACCAGCTCGCATATCCGATCCTTACACACCGTAAATCCGGTGCGACTGAAGCAACACATCGACTGCCAGCGGCAGAGTAGAAATAGTGCCGGTAACACTGATCTCACGGTTTTCATACCAGTGGCTAATCATCAGCAGCATGGCTATTCTGATGTCATCATCCAGCAGAAGATGATCTTCATCTTCCGTGAAACCCTCGTCACTGCTGGTTTCATACAGTTTTCTTCGTGTCCATGTTTCAACGTAACGTTTTGCCGCACCTGTATAAATCTCAAGAAGTGAATCATCACCCGCAAAATCTGCATCAATGCGGCAATGCTCTTTAACCGTGTTTAAATCAATCATCGTCATTACCGATACCAGTTAAAGAAACAGCGGCCCGGAGGCCGCTGATTACCGTTTAGCTGCCGGAGGCAACGAGATCACCCCATACGAACGCCTCAGGACGATACACAGCAAGAGCAAGGCGCTCTTCACAGCGGATTGAGATCATATTTTTCTCAAAGTCGTCGGCGTTCTCAGTGGAAATCACCACGTTGGCGTCTTCGCGGTCAAACAGCTGAGCGCCGGAGTTGAATGCGCCGGTCAGAAACTTCCCAAGGAACTGAGCAGCCTCCGTTGCGACTACTGGCAGACCCCAGAGAGTAGGCGTGGTCAGTTGCGCCGGATTTGCCAGGATATAACGGCCCAGCTCATCTTTGGTCAGCTCAATACGCGCCCAGTCGGTGAAGTGCAGGACGTGACCGGACGCCGGGAATCGCGCCAGCTGTGCCTGCAACATAGCCAGACGTAATACATCAATCCCGCTCTGCTTTTCCACGGCAAAAGCCGGGTTAAAGGCAGTTGCCTGGGGAATAATCCCTTTCAGATGCGCGCCTGTGCCGTCACCGAACAGAATTTCCTGCTCTTCGACATACTTCAGGCCGTAATTCATTTCTGCCTCTACGGTTGACTGGAGCTGTGCAAAATCATCCAGAATCTGTTTGGATGCTTTGAACATGTGCGCGATGGTGCGCACCGGCGTAGTTTCTTCCGCAAATGCGATTTCGCTGTACGGCTTGGTGGTATTTTCCGGCACAACGCTGGCGTTATTGGTGAAACCGGTCTGTTTCACGTAGTAAATCGTGTTGGACTGAGTGCGCCCAGGCGCGATCAGGTCACGAATAAACAGACGCTGTTTCGGCGTCTGGTCAATGCCAGGCAGGCGGGTCGGCGGCACAATCTGGCCCGGAACATCGACGGTGGTCAATGCGGCTTTCACCGGGACGCTGATACGCTTACCGCCTTCCATGCTGGAGCGGATATCTTTCATCGCTTCAGCCGAAACCAGCTGCTGACCAACCGTCTGGACAACGTCTTTTGCTGCATTCAGTGGCATGCTGGCAACGTGCTGCTCCAGATCGCCAACGGAAGCCTTCAAAGATTTCAGGGCTTCGTTCAGCACGTTGTGCTCGGTGGCGATTTTATCCACCGCAGCTTTGGTATCCGTCGAAAGCTGGCCGGAGGCTTTTGCTTCGTTCAGCGCTTTTTCAGCTTTTTCACTGAATTCAGCGGAGACTTTATCAAGCTTGGCGGAGACTTTCGTTAAGAGTTCATTTACTTCAGACATGTTTTTTCCTTATTCGCCGAGCGAAGCCAGCGCAGATTTGAGGGAGATAAGTGCTTCAGGGTTTATTTCATCGACAGCGCCCGGCTTGTCGTTCTCTTCAGGGGTAGCGCCCGGCATACCCCCTAAAGCTTTCAGGTGCTTCCGGCGTTCAGAGCGCGGCATGCCGCCCTTTGCCAGAAATGCATCAATTTTGCGGATAGCGGCTGACGGGCTTTCGTCATCACTGGTAATTTCGTCAGAAGAAAGCAGGGAGTCAGCCAGCCCTTTGGTAATCGAATCGCTGCCGCCGATAAACGACTCTTTATCCATTAATGACTGAATATCATCCGCTGACATGCCCGAACGGGCCGCGTAGATATCGGCCATCGCTTTATCGAATGGCTCCAGATAATCGGCATACTCACGAAAATCATTCCGGTTGCCAGCGGCAACAATCCACGCGTTATGGATCATCAGGAAAGCACCGCGGCCAATCTGAATTTCATCACCGGCCATCGCGATGACGGATGCTGCGGAGGCGGCAAGGCCGAGGATTTTTACTGTCACCGTTCCACTGTATTCGCGCAGGAGGTTATAAATTGCCAGGCCTTCAAACATGTCACCGCCAGGCGAATTAATCTGTACGGTGACATCTTCACCATTCAGTGATCGCAGCGCACCGGCAATACGGTTTGCACTCACACCATCACCCCACCAGTCCTCGCCGATGACATCAAAAATGGTGATCGT
Organism: Pantoea cypripedii; assembly: GCF_011395035.1. Classification (NCBI taxonomy): domain Bacteria; kingdom Pseudomonadati; phylum Pseudomonadota; class Gammaproteobacteria; order Enterobacterales; family Erwiniaceae; genus Pantoea; species Pantoea cypripedii. Next base: position 1,915,608 of record NZ_CP024768.1, on the reverse strand, counting down.
GTTTTCACCTGATTGCGCAGCAGCGCGGATACTGCCATCCCAGCGCTCAATCGCTGCGGCGGGCAAATCACGTTTTCCGGACGCAAAAGGTCGCCCCTCCGGCGCTGCCGGAAGGTTTTTCAACTTCGTCATTGGGTCTCCTAAGCCGCCCGTTTAAGCGGTGACTGTTCCGGTGGGATGTCCGGGAAGAGGAAAGCGTGCAGTTTCATAATATTGCTGGCCTGAGCACCGATATTATCCGTGCCAAGTTGCTCAAGCGGCGTCAGATTGACCTGAACCGTATAAATCTCACCCCCTTCAATCGGCGGCAGATTTTCAAGACGCCGGACATCATTGCGTGACATCCAGCCATTCTGTAATGCACTGGTGTAGTAGGCGGCACGGCCAGCACTATCGGCACGAAGCAGTCCCTCAACCGAGAATTCAGCAAAAACATCATCATCGCTATCCAGCAAACACCGTGCTATCTCCTGCTCAATGTTAACCAGAAGCGGGCGCAGTGTATGAGTCAGAAACTGGAGATTCATTCCCTCCAGGCTTGACGCCCAGCTGCTTTGTTTCTCGGTGTGCCCGACCATGAACGGGGGCACACGAAACCATCGGCAGATTTCTTCAATGCTGAAGGAGCGACTCTCAAGCATCTGCGCTGCTTCAGGGTTCATGGTGACGTTCTGATACTTCAGCCCGCCTTCAAGAACCATGATTTTTCCGGCATTCTTTGAACTGGTGAACGCCTGCATATATTTTCTCAGTCGCTCACGCTGTTCATCATTGAGAGCCTGATCTGCCGACAAAAAACCGGAACTCTGGATGCCATTTTCAAAGATTTTCGCGGCTGACTGCTCAACGGAGAGCGCAGAACCGATAACATCACGCCCCGCCATCATCGGCATCATGCCGCACACCCCATCGAGACCGAAGCCGCGAATATGCATCATGTTTTTTACTGCAATAACCCGCTTCGTCTTGCTTTCCGTATAAGTGTACTCAAGGCTTCCGTTATCCAGCCGTTTCACCACCATATTTTGCGGCAGCAGTGGAATAAGCGAGACAAGCTTGCTTCCCACGAACTTTTTTTCAACAAAAGCATTACCGCGCAGGCAGATACTGGCAACAATCATCAGCATAAAGCGGGACGGCGTCATTTCCAGATTCGGGCGACGGCACAGCACAGCATAAGCCGGATGATTCAGTGCCGGTTTTCTCGATCCATCCGGCTGTCGGGTGTAAATTTTCAGCGGCAGCGTGGAGACAGATTCACTCAACAGACGGACGCAGGCCCATACCGCTGACAGACGCATGGCTTTATCTGCCGTTACCACCTGGCCGCTGCTGCTGGTGCCGAACCATTCCTCCCAGAATGTCCCCGTCGTCAGGCTGATGGGAACCCCGAGCCAGTTAAGCAGGGCTGATTTCACCCTGCCAGGCTGCTTTTTTTCTTTCATCAGAAACCTACCATTATCGGGTTATCGAAGAAGCCGCTCAGGTCCTGCTTATCTTCCCCGCCGTTCAGGATCAGGCGGCTCAGTCCGGTAAACATCGCAACCGGACCATCGATCTTGGCTTCTGGCGTTGATTTATTGGGAAAAACGTTGTCGTTTTTGTCCATTTTTGCGGTGACGTTGCTCATCATCCAGTTCATTACCGGATGATTATCGTGGTGAATTTTCCCGGCAAAGGTCAGCGCCTCCGTCTCTTTCATGGCTTCTGACAGATTCCTGACAGTCTGGGCTACCTCAACCATCGGGATACCCTCTTCAATCATTGACAGGCTGAACTGAACTGCACCCCACGGGTCAAATCCGACTTCGCGCAGGTTTTCACCGCTCAGCCAGGCGATCAGGTCTTCCTTGATGACAGCATGATCGACAACGTCACCATCTGTCAGCGTTAGCACGCCGGTTTCACTCCAGTTGCGGTAAAGCTCCGCCATCTGGCGGGAACAGCGCTCAAGTCGCCCTTCCGGGAGCCAGAACTTAAAATCAGCATGCACATGAGAGTCCGGCGCACGCCATACTTTAACTGCGGCGCAGATGTCGATTTTATTGGCAAGGTCAACGCCAACCCACATCGGGTAGGTTTTCAGCTCATGCACCGGCGCAAGTGACGGGCAGGCTTCCCACTTCAGCATATCCATCCAGGAGGATTCAGCCGTCACCCAGATGTTCAGGTGTTTGGTCAGGAAGTTGTTACGCGCCGAAACCTGTTCTTTTGCCTTTTTCGCCAGGCGGCGCATATCGTCCCAGCGCTTACAAACGCCGAGGCCGGGATTGGCCTTCTGCCAGACCGATTCATCAAAGGGATCGTCATCTTCATCCAGCGTGTAAATGATGGCGAAAAAGGAATCGTCATCCACCTGACCACCCAGCACTTTTGTGGCGTAGTCGCGGGTGTCGTAACAGATACCCTCTTTGTTAAATCCTGCCGTTGTGATGGCAAACAGCAGCGGTTGTGAGCGCGCGCCGGTTGCCGTTTCCAGCACATCCCACACGGCACGGGTCCGGTGCGCATGAAGCTCATCCACAATGGCACAGTGAATATTCAGGCCGTCAAGGTTGTTCGCGTCGCTGGAAAGCGGCTCAAACTTCGAAGCGGTTCGCTCCTGGAAGATGGCCATTTTGTTGAAGTCCATCAGCCTGCCGAGCGCCGCTTTTGACTGCTTGATCATGTTTACTGCATCGTTGAAAACGATACGCGCCTGATCGCGGGTCGTGGCCGCTGAATAAACCTCTGCGCCTCCCTCACCGTCCGCGCCCACCATATAGAGGCCAATCCCCGACGAAACGGTTGATTTCGCATTTTTACGGGCGACCTCGTTATAGGCAGTACGAAAGCGCCTCACCATTACTGGCCGGTTCTTTTCGTTCATCACCTGCTGGCCCGTCTGCTCATTTACCAGCGGGATAACAAACCCAAAGATGTTAATCAGTATGAAGATATGCCAGTCCATCAGATCAATCGGCTTACCCGCCAGATCGCCTTTCACATGCGGCACAAACTTATAAAAATTGAGGATGTGCTGAGCGCGGCTTTCACTGAAGAAGATGTTTCGCTCTTCACCGGTTTTCAGATCGCTGAGAAATCGGTCACAGGCCTGTTTCACGTATTTCCCGGCAACAATCTCCCCCGCCATCACCCTTTCGGCGTAGCGTATCCCATCAGCAACCTTTGCCATCAGTCTCTCGCTTTAAGAAATTCGGCCAGTGGATCAACCTCATCAGCGCCACCGGTATTGATTTTGCTTCGGGTAGCTGGCGTCATACCAAACTCGCCGAGCATAGCCCTGATGCGCTTCCACGCATCCGCCTTCATTGCTGCTGCCGGATGGGCCTTAACCAGAACATCCTCATTCTGCGTTTTCACGCGATAGGTATAACCTTCGATTTCCAGCGTGTCGCAGTGATGCCGGTATTCTGTATAAGCCTCGACCAGCAATTCCAGCGCTTTTCCGTCAAGCTGGGTAATCACTCCGCAGGCGTCCAGCTCCTCAGCCATCCGCTTAAACCAGTACTTACCCTGCTTATCAAAATGCTTCGGAGTCAGGGGTACCCCTGAAGGGGGTTTCGGCTCATTTTTATTGACTGGCCGTTTCGATGGGTTACCCCTTACCAGTTGCAGATGTGACGGGGTTTTCGACGGTCCTGGCATAATCGAAAACTCCTATTAATCGATACATGGGGGAACCCACAAAAAAGTTTTCTAACCTGCGGCGATGTGAAAAAAAGCTAGGCGGCGGTCCTTTGGGGCGAAAGCCCTGAACTTTTGACCCGCCCTCCCGGCCAGATGATAACGGTTATCATTCACATTGAAATGATTTCAGATGAAACCATTTTTGTGAGAATGTCTATCATTTGAGTCTTTCACGTGCCGTTTTGCTCTTGTGGCAAGGCCAGCACAGGGCTTCAAGGTTCGAATCGTCATCGGTCCCCCCATGTGCTTTCGGTTTGATATGGTCAACGGTTTTCGCTGCTGCTGCTCTGCCATTTCGCAGGCACTGCTGACAAAGATGTTTATCACGGGTCAGTATGCGTGCGCGTCTGACATCCCACTTGCTACCGTAGCCACGCTGGTGCCTGCTCTGCCCACGCTGGTGCTGCTGCCATCCTTCATTGATATGGTCAGCGCAGTATCCTGATGGATCAGTTGTTGTCTTTGCACAGCCGTGCTTACGGCATGCGCGGGGTATTCGCGCTGGCATTAATTCTCCATGCTCTGCGGCGTTCTGTTCGTGGTTCATTGTCGGGATGGCGCTCAACTGTGCTGACATCTGCATGTTCAACCAGTGACCAGCATGGATAGATAACGCTGGCACCATACGCATCACCAACCGCATAGTCAGCTGGCTTGCTGCTGTTCCAGCGCGTGAGGATGCCTGGTATTGCAGCCCGTGGCGGGCTGTAGCACACGCCGTGAATGAGGCGTGGTAGCGTGATGCAGTCCCAGCGGTGGCGGTCAGCCTCAATGAGTCGTTGTGCAATCACAGGCTGGTACTGCGGTGGCCTGCCGGTGCCGAGGTAAAAGCTCACCAGATCATCAGGGAATCGCTCCAGCCATTCGGATACCAGCATCCGGAAACCTTCAACCGGCTGTGCATCATCTTCAAGGATGACAACCCGGCATTCCTGTTGTGCTGCCCACTCGATAGCACGGCGGTGATTCCAGTTGGCTCCCCTGCTTTCATCATCAATCAGCAGATGAGCGCCAACCGAATTAGCCAGCCGCACCGCGGCATAACTGCGGGTGTGATGGCCGACCACCACAAACTTTATTTGTGCTGCCACCAGGCACACTCCTTACCGATGCCGTCAGACTTGAATACGGTATGCACACGCGGACCAGTCACAAGCCTGTCACTGTAGCGATGCGCCACAATGCCAAAGGCAATCATGTCGCCAACCGCAGCAGCCGCCTTTTCTTTCTGCCAGAAACGCATTGATTCGATGTGGTAATACAGCCTGACAATCCCATGCGCGATTGCCATCACGTCAGCGCGTGATCCACCCAGCAGGCCCGCATTCAGCATCACATCGTTTCGATGGTCAGCGAGAAACGACTGATAGACAGCCTCCGGGTGATGCTTTGCAGCCCAGCTATCCGCGTAGGTTTTGGGTTCCGAACCAGCGTATATTTTGCCCGATTCCATTTCCTGCCAGGGTTCGCGCAGCATTTCTACGTCTGTGCCATCGGTGCACCATACGAATTCATATTCAGGATGATCCCGAAGGTGCTGCCAGATATGCAGCCAGCGCCGGAAATAGACGTTCATTTTCACGTCAGGCGCGCGATGCAATTCAACATCAGCCGGGGCCGTTTCCAGTTCATCAGCCAGCGCGATACGCGCACACCCGCTAAGCGATACCGCCCACTTGGTCAGCAGGTCAGCCGATGCGGCCATTTTCGTACCGCGCTGCGGGTCCGGCTGGCTCGTTAACAGCGTGGTGATAACCGCATTGCGCTGGCAGCGGAACGGCGCATAACCCGCATAACCATTGTTTCGCCGCTCGTTGTGGATGGTGACATTACGCTTTACCTGCGCCTCACGGTCAGGCTTTGGCACTGAACGTTCTACTGCCTGATGCTCATCCAGCGAGTAAATCAGCTTTTCAGAGCCAGCCACATCAGCAAAAGCCCAGCTGGTCAGGCCGGAGTTGTGAATACGCAAGGCCAGATCGGAATGCTCATACATGCCGCGCTGATAGATGGGATCAAAGCCGCCAACCTTCTCAATCGCGCTGCGATGGTAATACAGCATCACACCGCGCTGGCCGGTGTAAGCAATGTGTCTTTCATCGCGGTAAAGCTCGGCAATGTCATTTAGTTTTTGCCCGGTGGCAAAGTTAAGAAACTGGTAAGCCAGATGCGGCTCAGGCGAATCGATATAAGGTTGTTCCCAGCCACCAGCAACGGGCCATGTATCATCGTCCCACAGAAACAGATGTTCGCAGCCAGCATCCATCAGCGCCTCAAGACTGGCATTTTTTGATGCGACAATACCGCGTGACGTGTCACGACGAATCAGCGTCACGCCTTCAGGGACCGTTACCGGTTTGGCTGACCCGTCATCAATAACAACCACCAGCGCACCGGCTGGCAGATATTTAAGCTGATGCTCAAGCGCGCGGGCGACAACGTCATGTCGGTTATGCGTGGTGATCGCGATGCCAATATTGGATGACCGATTAATTACCGGCGCATAGCGCACACCATCAATCACAACATCCATATTCACCCCAATAAAAAACCACTCCGAAGAGTGGTTATAGTTTGTGAAGCAACCCGCCCGGAGGCGGTAGTTAAGTTAATCAGCCAAAAATATTCACAACATTTTAGTGGCCGCTTCCAGAATTTCATCACTGGTTAGTGTCCGGTCCGAGGCAATGTGAACCATTTTCGAGTCGCCTGTTAAAGATGGAAACCCGGCTGACATTATTGGAAGCTGAACGCGGTCGCCACTGGGGTACTTCCGACTGATTGAGGTAACGCCACGCATTACTCTAATGACCTCGGCAGGCTCAAGATTGAAGAAGACTAAGACGCTTTTCATATGCGATCCCGCGGGTAGTTAAAAACTGACCCTAACACAATGAATGTCGTATAGCTTGTTTTGATGCCATCAGAGCTTTTAATTTACATATGGGCATAAAATCATCATCAGACGCACTCGCAGGAATGCGCCTTGTGATGATTACGCCAGCTTTTTAGCTACGGCGATCAGGTCATCAATCACCGTATGAGCCTTATCACCAGCAGCGACCACCAGCTCTTTCAGCTTTGCCAGTACCACTTCGGTAATGTCAGTTGCTGCCGGTTGTTCAGTTTGGACTACTTCATTTTCATCAGGCATTTCGCTTTTCTCTTCTTTGGGTTTAACAAACAGGCTTTTCAGCCATTCAATGAGTTTCATTTCTTCCCTGCCTCAATCTTGCGTATCGCAGCGCGATGTAAGTTGCACAGGCCAAGCGCGTCATATAACTGAGCGTTGAGGCCGACACTATCCCCGAACGTCATTGGGTCAGGTACGGCAGGAACACTAATCTGGCTTGTCAGTTCCGCTGGCATGTTTAGCCGGGGCTGGCTGATTGTCCGGTACTCCACCACTGGCTGACTTTGCTGCTTCGCGCAACCGCTCAACAGCGCGACTGTCAACAGCAGCAGCAGCGCACTTATCCGCTGCGAGATAACGCTTAATTTCATCCTGCAATTTCCTGTTTTGCTCTGCTGTTGCGGCGCGCTGATCTGCAACCTGCTGCATCACGACGTTTTGCCGGTCTACTGCTTTGGCAAGGTTATCCACGCTGGTGGCGAGATCATCATTCTTGGAACGAAGGTCATTAATCTGGCTGTCTTTGCTGTCGGTTAGCTTTTCCAGCCGGTCATTAGTCGCAGACAATTGTGAATTACGGGCATTGAGTCCCCACAGGCAAACGCAGATGAGGCCAATGATGATGAGATGTGAATAATTTCGGATGAAGCTGATTACGTTGAGCATAGAATCCCCTTAGCTTTGGTTAAGCGGGATTTCCTGTCGTCCAGTCCGTTCGTGCCGCCGTTAATGATTCTGGTGATGCGGTCAACATCATCAGAATCGGCAAGCTCGTTTAATCCGTGATTCTTCCACCATGCCGCCGCTGATGCTGCCGCCATCTGATAGCCGGTCAGCAAATCAGGTTTTGCCACAATGTCAGCGCCAAGCTGCTTAACCAGCGCGGCATAGTTGGCTTTACCGGTGATCTGAATTAACCCCCTGCCACGGTAGCGATAGCCATCACCCGACTTAACATCACCATTGCCATTACGATTGGCATAAATGATGCTGGCAATCATTGGCTGATTAGCGAGGTGCATTGCATTTCTGCCGTATGCGCGGGCCTGCTCTGCGCTGATACGATTGCGAAACATTGACGTCAGCGCGTTCTCGCTGTAATTCAGACCCTCTTCCACTTTGGTGAAGCCAGCTGATTCATGCCCGGTCTGCGCCAGAAAGTGCGCCTGACGTAACGGCGTATTGATCTCGAAATCAGCCATCGCAGCAGCGACAGATGGAAACCATGATGCAGCGGCACCCAGGGAGATACCTGTCGCCAGCTGAAATTTATTGGCCGTCAGCATCGCTATCCCCTAATCGCTTATCAAGGACCCTGCGCAGCTTCGTAGAAAGCCAGTCAACGCCGAGAAAGCCGAGGAACACAGCAGCAACGCGTGTCGTGTCGTCGCTGAAGTTCCAGTTAAATGCGGAGCCAAGCACCTGTAGTGTCGGCTGAAGGAAAAAGGCAAAGACACTACACATAGCCGCATCCAGCAAGCGCCGGGGCCACGTATCTTTGCCAATGTAAGTTGCTCTGAGGATCGCCATAACACCCGCCAGACCGGCATAACCCGATTCGTTTTTGTGGGCATATAACCAGGCGATCAGGCTGGCCCAAAACCCAACGTCTTTTTCCGGCATGCGCTTCATCTCCACCTCCCGCTTGTTGGGGTGGCTGTCTGTAGTAACAAAGAAAAATCGCCCTCTGCCACTGAGGGAAATCCAGTGAGGTCGCAATGATTGGCAGGGGCGAAAACAGAAAAGGCCCACCGAAGTGAGCCTTTTAAAGTGTTGCTAGCGAAAATTAAGCAGCGACGATATCTAATCGCTTACCGAGCGCTGAAATCGCTTTCTGGATGGTGTCTATTTTCGTGGAATGTTGAAGATCGAATATTCTGGTCACTTCCTGCTTTTTAACACCCATGCGATTAGCCAGCTCAACGCGGGTTAAGCCGGAATCGACAAACGTATTAAGCATGATGACTTTCGCCACCACGCTTGCAGGTACTTCCACGAAATCACCGGTTACTACCCCCGGCGCGGGGATTTTATTACCGTCTTCGAAATAAAACTCAAAGGCTGTCACCAGCGCATCAAGCCCCATCTCTAAAGCCTCTTCGCGGGTTTCACCCTGCGTCAAAGCCTCCGGGATATCCGGGAACGATACGAAAAATCCGCCGTCGCATGGCTCAAGATTTATAGGGTATCGCATATCGTTTTGATGAATCTCCGCGAGTACCAGCCCCGAAGGGCTGGTTTGTTATTTCAGGCCTAACTGCTTGAGTATGGCCTTTCGCAGTGGTTCAGCTATCTCAGCTCCGGGATGTCTTGGCATTACGCTTCGCTTCCCGTTGTATCTCAGTTTCAGATGGTTAGTACCGTTAGAAACTTCGACCCCCTGAGATTCAAGCCACCGCCTGAACTCGCTTTGCTTCACCTTTCCTCCATTCTGTTGAACATGTGATTATAGTAAGCATTAATGCTTACTCGGTCAACATTTTTGTTTACTCAATGGAGAAAACCCTGACGCACACCGGCGGTAATTTCCTGGCTCGTCAGCCGCAGGGTTAATCTGGTGCCGGTTGCAGGCTTCGAACCCACGACATCCTGATTACAGGTCAGGCGCTCTACCAACTGAGCTAAACCGGCGAAAACAAAAAGCCCCATCGGTTAAGACGGGGCTTCCGGCCTGACATGCGGGATGAATGATTGGACCGATGAACAGATCACGTCAGGCGATAATTTATTTACAAAATCTCTTTTTGGATGTCAAGCAAGTCAGCTCACTCTGCTCATAAAGATGGTGCGCCATCAAGTAGTAGCACTCTGCTGCGTATTGGTATTTCTTACCCGGATCGTCGGCAGTAGTGAAACATTAAAATAAATGATCTTTTATCACGGTAAGGGTATGTTTATTGCTTCGGATTAATCTGAGCAAACACACGGCATAATAAAAGATGATCTATATCAAGAATCAAAACAGTTTTGAGAAGTTGGAATCTTGGGATGACCTTGAAAAGCGTGATGGATTCCAGAGCGTTGTGGACTTAACGGACAAAAAGCTCATGGATGCTTTTGGGTATTATGAGCTTGCCAACAAAATTCCCTGCGGCAAAAAGAACTGCCGAACCAGGCATTTCAAGGGTGTCCTCGTTGTCACAGAAGATGGCATAGAAACAAACATTGGTCATGACTGTGGCTTTGCCGCCTTCGGAGTGAAATTCGAACAACTGGCATCAGAACTCGCCAATCAAGCCAATTACCACCGTCTCCTTATTGCAGTAAAAGAGGCAAAATCTCAAATTTTCGCCCTGTATCAAAAAAAGGCCAAGCTCGAAGCTGGAAAACCTTCTATGCATGATGTCGCAAATCAAATATTAGATGCCCGCAGACCTGAAGTAATTGGTCGTGCAGCATATACAGAATTAAAACGCATGGCTGGTTCGAATGATGGAAAAGTGAAAATTTCAAGGCGTAAATCAGAATCTGATGCAGAGCTGGCAGAAGTTATGTCGCAGAAAGGACCTTCAGATTATGGCGATGAGCTTAAGCCAAAAAAGCCACAATATGAAGAAGTAATAATAGGTAATGTATTACACGCCGACTGCCTGCTTGACGACTATGACATTTCGATTCTGTTCGAGCGCGATATCAAGCTGGTTCTTGAAGAACTGCAAGCATGCAGTCCTGATGAAATGCCACAACGAAAATTGACCCGTTTAGGTGTCAGGGTTTCTCGTTTTGATGAACGCCTCAGTTTCATTAATGACCGGCTGGCAAAAGCCAAAATATTTCTTACCCAGGAAAATTTAAAACCACTCTACACAAAATTGAACGTGCAACGCTCCGTCAGTCAAAAAGATAAAGATCTGTTTCGAGAGTTTCTTAATTCACTCCCAGAACGGGAGCCACGTCAAGCCTGAACCATCCCTGAACGTCTTCCATTAGTACCGAAACTATCTCTCCACCGGATGAGCACAGGAAATGTGAAAAGTTTCCATGCTCATCAAATGACCCTATGGCCAACTCGTACCCTGAGCATTGGCTGTATAACAGAAATCTATTGCTCATAGTGTCTGCAGAAGGCAGGTCTTCCGAAGCATTAAACTTAATCATTTTGCCAAGGGCCCTATAAGAAAAAACCCCGCCAGTTGGCGAGGTCTTAAATGTGATTAGTGGCGTATGCGTATAAATCTCCCACTATTTAGAGAATATACGCCAGTTTTATGCAATATCCAAATTATTTCGTGGCCTGCCTGAATATTGCGTCTGCGTGGCTTTCCTCAATCTCACATTTAGCTACCAGCTTTTCGAAAAATGGTTTCCAGTTGCGTGACCATGATGATTGAGTCAGGTCTGGAACAAGCGCAGTAATTGCACGGTGTGCCGCACTTGATGGTGAACGTTTAAATCCCCGGCCAGAACAACGTTCACACTCTTTATCGACCGGAACACCACGGCGTGCTGATAATTCCATATCACGCATGCGCCCGGTCCCCTTGCAGCGGCAACGGGCAGAAATCTGCCCTTTACCATCACAGTGCGTGCACAGCTCTTTTACCGACTCTGTTTCATATCGCGGGGGAATGACCTGTTCACCGGTCAGGCTGTCGATGTGCCCGGCATATTTCATGACTTCGCGTGTGACGATGTTAAACCCTGTGCCGTTACAGTGATGGCATTCCGTAGTGGTGGCCGCCGAACGTGCGTACTCATCAAACGCCAGCTTTGAAAGCACCACCAGACAGCGCCCCAGCTTTGCACCAGCGGCTTTCCTGATGAGTTTTGGCGCAGTGCGGTTTGCATACTGCATCAGCTGTTCAACAGTGCGGATCGTGTCCTGGTCGCTGTTACCGGTTTTCGCCATCACAGCCGAAATACCAAAAGGAGATTTTGACTGGCAGAAGCCAACAGCACCCATCAGGTCTGTCCCTGTGAGAGAGTCGCTACCAGTGGCCGGTGTCGTTGCTGTGTAGTTCGGGCTTTTCGGATTGAAGTATTTCAGTGCTGATTCAAGTTTCATGCCGCGCCTCTTTTAAAATAACGTTTGTGCCCTGCACCCGGTTCTTCTCTTTCAGTGCTTAAACGTTTGGCTTCTGCCTGATCGATATAATGGAAATGTCCGTTAAAGAAACGGCGAAATACTGTTCCCAGCGGGCCATTACGGTTTTTCGTAATGTTGATCTCAGCAATACCAGCTGCGGGTGATTCGGGGTTATAAACCTCATCGCGGTAAAGCATCATGATGATGTCAGCATCTGCCTCAATCTCTCCTGAGTCTTTCAGGTCGGCATTAACCGGGCGCTTATTCATCCTGCTTTCAACGCTGCGAGACAACTGGCTAAGAGCAACCACAGGGCGGCGATTGGCTTTGGCCAGTGATTTAAGCCCTTTGGATACGTCGCCCACGGCCAGATCGTGACGGCTGGCGCTTTGCAGCTTAATCAGACGAAGATAATCGATGGCCACCAGCGCAGTTTCCGGATGCTGCTGGATATGCTGGTTTGTGATCTGCTGAATCTGTGAAACAGTCAGGTCATTCGCATCAACAATCCATATTTTGCGGCCGGTCATACGCCCGATGCCGTTGGAAATGCGCGCCCAATCCTCATCTTCCAGTTTATCGGGTGATTTAAGGCGGGAGGCAGACAGGCCACCAGCTGCGGCCACATGGCGCTCTGCAATCTGGATGTCGCTCATCTCCATACTGAAAAAAAGTACTCCAGCACCGCTGGCGGTCAAATTTTCGGTGATGTCCAGTATCAGCTCGGTTTTCCCCATCGAGGGCCGCGCAGCCAGGAGAATCAGGTCAGTCTGATCGAATCCGCCTGTCACAGCATCCAGTTCCTCAATGCCGGTCATTACCGAACGGCCAGCGCTATCGGCATCCATACGTTCATCAATCCGGTTGATGATTGCCGGGAGAAGTTCATCAATGGCTACCGGCCTGATAGTCCCGGATTCTGTCTGTATGGCGCTTACAGCGGTTTTAACCTCTTCGAGCACTGCCATGCCAATTTCGCTGTTTGGGGCCGCCTCAAGACGGCTGATAGCGTTTCCCAGCGCTGCCTGTGCATCACGCAGGACAGCATTGCGCAGCAGCTGCCGGGAATATGATTTAAGTGATGACTTCGCCCAGGCTGTGCGGGCAGTCTGCGTTATCAGCTCCTGGTGTTGCGGTAACTCCTCGCCAATCAGAATCGGATCGATAACCCCCTTCCCTTTGGCCTGGCTGATAATGGCCCGGTAAATCTCCCTGTGCTGATAAAAATTGAATGCTGATTCTGGCAGTGAGGCGATCACTTCCATAACTTCCGGATCAGCGCCACGAAGGAACATTGCCCCGATCACTGCCGCTTCGATATCCTGGTCTCGCCAGAGAGCATTACTCATACAGCCTGCGCTCCTTTGGTGCTGCGATAGCTGTTCCAGTCAAAAACCAGCGTTGCACCGCCACCTTCCACCATGCGATCGGTAAGACGGTCACCAATGACCTGTGAGATTTCACCTGGTGCCAGATTGCTGATAAGCACCGTTGGCAGCATCCGCTCATAGCGTGTATTCATGATGTCGAACAGGATGATCATTTCCGACTCAGAACCGTACTGGATCCCTACCTCATCGATAATCAGTAGGTCCATTCCGGTGTAAAGCTCAATCACATCCTCTTCGCTGTACTCACTGCCCTTTTCCCATGTGCGGCGAACGGCGCGGATGATGCGCATCACTGAGGTCAGCAGCACGGATGCCTGATGCTGCTCGATAACACTTTTTGCCAGTGCCACCGCCAGATGGTTTTTGCCGGTGCCAGGCTTGCCGCTCAGGATCAGACTGGTGCCTGCTTTGAACATCTGTTGCCAGGCGTCAGCATAATCACGAAGAATGCCCAGGTTATGGCAGGCCGACTTGTTTACGGCTTCGTAGTTATCGAAGCTGCAGCCGGCAAAGCGGTCCGGAATGTTGGCTTTTTCCATCAGACCATTCACCTGCAGTTCGCGAAGACTGGTTTTAGCAGCATCCAGTTCCGCGGCGATGCAATGTGGGCAGCGAGAGAATTTTTCTGCAACGCGTCCGCCGTATTCAGTCCAGATGCGCAGCTGTTCAAATTCACCATGTTTCTGACAGGTTCCGGTCAGGGATTCGCGCTTGTCAAAGCAACGGTCCATAGCAGGAACGGTGCCTTTTGCGAATCCCAGTTCGTCCTGCAAGGTATTAATGTCAGTTCTGAGCGCCAGAATCTGGCTGCTGCGACCGTTAGTGATATGGCTCATTGTGACCTCTTAGCCCAGGCGGGTGTTGTGGTGGTGCCGTAATCGCGTTCTGAGAAACCGCTGTGCCGGCTCTGCGCTGGCGTGCTGCGCTGCTGACTCGTTGGTGCTGTCCATCTTTCAGCGAAGTGCTGATCCGGGCCGAAGAACGTAGCGGCCTGTTTCACGTATTCGGTGCCAGTTTTGCCGGTGGCGGAAATGTAGGCCGCATAGCGCTGAACACCTGCCAGCATGTCAGCCGGGTTGATGCCTTCACGGATGCGGGCGTTCCAGTGCTTCCAGGCTGTTTGCTTTGGATTTCCACCAGCGCGTTTTGGATATGCCTGCCAGGCAGTTTCAAATTCAGGTGAATAATCCTGTTTGGCATTGCGTGACGGCTCAGCGGCTTTAGCCGATGTGCCAATAGATTTATTCTCTGTAGTAGTCTTATGTGTAGTCTCTGTGTGATCTACTGTATGAATGGATGCGGAATTTCCACATGCCGGCTCGGGGAAAACCCGCATACCTGTCTGCTGGTTTTCCGCATCACTGTATGCGGAATTTCCGCATCCTTGCTCGCTGGTTTTCCCCATACCTGTTTGCGTGTTTTCAGGCAACAGGTGCGCAGCCAAATTTACCTCATTCACACGGAAGTAAAGTTTGGCCGGGATGCCTTTTTTCTTTTCTTCAAGAACACCAATAGAAACCAGTTTTTTACGAGCGCCTTCCTGCTCATATCGACTAAGTCCGGTTTCTTCCTCAAGGTCAGACTGCGTTTTATAGAACCACTGACCATCCATGCGATTCTGCCAGTAAACGAGCTGAGACAGCAGCAAAGCCCCTGTAACGCCAGCACCAAGCCGAACGAATGAGCGTTGAAAAGCTACCGGTCTATCCAACAAATGCAGGAGCTGACTCATGCTGACACCCTCAAAGATGAATACTGAATCTGGTTACTGGGCTGCATTATTCTGTCCGGAGGAGTTTGGCGTAGCATCTCCCATAAGAAGCCATTTCGGAGTGCAATTCAGGGCATCAGCAATCTCAAGTAAGTTCCTGGGTCTCACTGATGTACCCGATTCGATGCGGTGGATAGTTTGCTGTCTTACTCCAGCCAGTTGGGCCAACTGATGCTGTGTAAGACCAAGCGCAAGCCTGCGCTCTTTCAGTCGTGATGAAATTGTCATTCAACCCCCATATTAACAACATTTGTAGTATTAAAATACTCCATTTGTTGTTTGTCAATTACAATGTTTGTTGTATGATTGCGTCAATCTTGATATTCGGGGTCTTAAAATGAAATTGTCTGATCGAGTGAAAAGCAGGCGTTTGGAATTGGGTCTGACACAAACTGAACTTGCAGAGCTGGCAGGAACTACCCAGCAAGGTATTGTTTCCATTGAAAGTGGCAGAACAAAACGACCGCGTTACATCCTTGAGCTTGCCAAGGCGCTGCAAACCGATGTTGCCTGGCTTCAGGATGGAAGTGCATTTCAAACTCTGGAGCAGGTGAGCACAAGGAAGATTCCGTTGATAAGTTATGTACAGGCAGGCGCATTATCTCATCAAAGCCCTATAGAGGCTTTTGATGGTAGCTTCGAATACGTTATGACCGATATGGACTGGTCAGAATACACATTTGCCTTGAGAATTGAGGGCGACTCAATGGAGCCTGATTTCAAAGCTGGAGACATTGTTGTTATTGACCCGGAGATCGAGCCAGCACCTGGCGAGTTCGTAGTTGCCTCAAATGGAGATCATGAAGCAACTTTCAAAAAATATCGCCCTATAGGCATTGGTATGTATGGGGTTGATTCATTTGAACTAATACCACTTAACAGCGATTACCCATGCTTGAAATCAACAGAAATCCCCTTGAAGATTTTAGGCACTATGGTTGAACACAGGATTTATCGCAGAAAAAGATGATATCCCGAAAGTTACTTGAAACCCGGCCATCGTGCCGGGTTTTTTATTAAAACAACAAAATACTACAAATTTAAATTGTTAAATATCAATTAGTTGAACGAAATTACACAAAAAATACAACGTTTGTTGTTTACACAATACAACGTAGTGTGTAGTCTTGGCTCATCGGCAAACAACGGAGCCAATGAGATGACAAATTCAGCGAATGATATAATTGAGTGCGAGTCAGTTAGTTTACGAGTTGCTCCAGGAGAATATTTTAATTTTCCTGTTGTTGATAACAAAGGTCTCTTTCGTCATTTCTATAAAACTTCTGAAGAGTTTAAATTTCAAGTCCAAAGCTCAGAACCTTTTGAGGAAGACACCATTTATGCTCTATATGGCAAAAAAGGTGACTTTGCATATCTGATTTGCGCCTGGGATAAAAAAGAAGAAATTAATGACTCGGCATTAGAGATCCTCAAATCTTCAGTTAAGTTCTCATACTTACTCAATTAATAAAGATTCAAATTAATTACAGCGCCCGCGCTGGGGTTAAAAACATCCACGCGGGTTAAGAGGTGAATTATGAGTGAATTAATCGTTGTTACCGGTAGCGAAGTTTCCACAGAAAAAAAACAGTCTGGAATTCGTATCACCGACGCTTCAGATACCTCGAAAGCTGCTCTCAAGTATGCAGATGAGTTGCAAAGGGAGTTCGCGGAATTGCTCTACAAGCCTATGGCGCAGGCAGACATCAAGATTGCGGGCCGCTTTCACTCCCTGATCAGCGAACTTCGTTTCATGGTCAGCATGACAGCTAAAAACGTGGAGAAGGGTCGCTAATGTCATCTTCCATCAACAAACAAAAATATCGTCAGGCTTTATTAATGCGTGATAGCGGTCAGTGGCATATAGCCATTCTTTTTCTGAAAGCAGCATATGGGGTGAAGTGATGGAAACTGAATTAAATTCCAGCATAGACAACGTCGCTTTGTGCGCAGCTTATTTATCAAAAAACATTGAATTTATCGCCAATGATATTGAACCAAAAAAGAAGACTGTATTTTCACAGTCTGCAAATTCAATCATGTTTATTATCCTCCCCCGCTATCATCGCGGCCTGAAGGTTGATTGTGTAATAGAAACAGGAACGGCGCTGGCTGAGCTGGCACTGCTTAAATTAATGCATGTGCAGTCTCAGGAACTTGTGAGCTATATCGGCAAGAAAGATAGGAATTTTGCTGATTGGGTAAATGGATGCTTAATGGATTTTATTGCAAAGGCGGCAAGAAAATATCAGGAGCGTAATTCAAGCCAGCTATCCGGAGTGCTGTCTTCATGAAAACACCATTAGAGATGTCGCGCACCCGGCTGGTGAATACTTACCTTGCCGAACTCGTCCGTAATAGAGGCGCAATGATTGCGGCTCTCAAATTACCGGATGGGTCAATTACCACTATTCAGGTTGACGCTGACATTCTGACAAAGGCTTTAAAGAAGCTATTTGAAGCTGCTGTGCATAAAGTTTCGCCGGGTGATGCCGGGGATCGGGAAATAGCTGAAACCTATGGTGAGTGTGTGCGGATTAAAACGGGAAAAATGACCGAAATAGGCGCGGGATTTATGGGGGCGCTTATTTCCAATCTGGTCGAAATGGCCGCAGCAGGGAAACCCATCAAATGACGCTCACCGCGCTGAAAGCGCCTGAATGGGTGATCGCCCAGGCGGCAATGCGGTTAACGCAGTACCGGAAGCACCGCATCTTCCCCCGCCGCATGCATCGCACCGGCTTTCTGAGCCTGAAGGTTAACCGGCGCTGGCGGCTCCTGTCCCGTAACGGTGGGAAAGACTGGCAGTTAATGAGTCACGAAAAATACAACGGCGTTAAGGACGGAAAGTAATGAAAAAGTTATCAGTAATCAAAGAAGACGCGATCGACGAATCATTTCGCATCGTCCAGTCACCTGTGTTTGTCGTGACCCGTCACGGCTGGTCAAAGCGCTGCCTGAGCCGCAGCGCAGCTATCAATAATCTGGCGCATTACATGGTCACCAAAACCTTTTGCCGGGCTGGCATCGAAACTAACGACCCGATGTATGACGAATGGGATCAGCCTATTGCCAACAGTATTGGCAAGCACACCCAGCAATATCTCTTTGCTCACAACCGCTGCGCCCGTCGCATTCGCCGTATCCTGGCTAAAAAGCGCGAGTTTAAAGCGTGGGTAGCGAAGCACGAAGAACTTAAACAGCAGTATGCCGATCATCTGGCTAACAAACCGTACTGAGGGGGAGGCAATGGATCACGCAGAAAACGCACAGGCAACCCCGGACGGAGTGCTGAGTAGCGGAAAACTGATCGGCTACTCAGTTGTTATCCGCTCACTGAATGACGGTGAGTGCGATGCCAGTTTTGAGAAAGGTTTGCGTCTGCTCGCCTGTGTATGGGAAGCCGTAGAGAAAGGCTGGTACAGGCTGAGCATTGCCAGAGAAGTCATTCTCTGGCGTTGGCTGGTTGTCACTGTATTTGTCATTGAACAGCGCGATCTGCACGGTTCAGTTGAGGTACCAAACGATTCTGGCGGCGTTGATAAAGCGGTTATCTACCAGGGGAAAAAAGGCGGAATGAGTATTTACCCGGGACCGGAACGTTTTTGCCTGGCTAACCACATTGAAAGCATCGCCATCGAGAAATACGGCGTTGTGGTCGGGCCAGAGAAGGCGCTTCAGATTTACAAGGGCATGGTGACAACCGGCCCGGGTGGTTTCGTGCTTTCAGACTGGGGCCGCGATGCCTTCGAAACGCTGCACGACGGATTTATCGAAGAACTTAATAAAAATGGCGTGCCTGACATGCCGGTTATGCACTGAGGAAAACGATGATGAAAAATGAAATTACTTTTTCTCCCCCACCGTTCGGCGGTGCTGTATCCACTCAGTCCATCGACAGCCAGAAGCTGCTGCAAATGGTTAATGACGCCCGGAAAGAATGCGGTGAAAAGCCGATCCGTAATAACGACTTTGTGGCACGTATCAAGGATGAGCTTGAGGGGGAGACCTACGAAATTTTCGTAGGTCAAAAAAACGGCGCTGAAATCGAAATTGTCGATATGCAGATTAAGCAGGCTCTCCGCGTGGCGGCGCGTGAGTCCAAAGCTGTACGCCGGTCACTGGTCGATAAGCTGGAAGATATGCAGAGTCCGGCACCTGTTGATGCCATGCGCCTTCTTAGTGACCCGGTCACTTTGCGTGGTCTGTTGATGAATTTCTCAGAGGATAATCAGCGCCTGACCGGAGAAAATCAGCAACTCAATGCCACGGTTGAGAGTCTGGAGAGACACTTTACCAAAGGCATGACGATCCCCGCCTTTTGCAAAGGGCTGAACGGCGTCAACGTCAGCAAAATGATGTGGTGGGCCTTCGAACGTGAATGGGTTTACAACGAGCAGCGTGATCCAGAAAAAGACCCACGCTGGCGCGTTGCCAGCTATGCCCGCGACAAATACCTGACCGAAGATAAAACTCAGGTTACCCCGCACGGCATGGAAACATTTACCCGCTTCTCCCCTGTTCTCCTGGAGAAAGGCTGCCACCGCCTCTATCAACTGTACATGAAAGGCGAACTGCCAATGAAGAAGTCATGGAACGGCGAGTACAGCCACGACAAAGCCATTTACACACCGGAGGCAAAATAATGTTCATTCACACTGATATCCTCCGCGCTGCACTTTGCTGTACTGCTGGCGAAAATGAAAAACGTGACTACCTGAAAGGGGTGCGCATTACCCCTACTCACATCCAGGCTTGTAACGGCATTGCCTGCGTCTCGATGGAGCATGGCGAAAAGTCTGACATTGATGCTGTATTTCTGTTTAAGGGCACTATCCCTGACAACGCAGAGGGAACATTTATCGACCTTTTAGATGATGGCTGGATGGCGATCCACGTTGACGAATTTGAGAAAGCTGTAGGCTCGTCGGCATTAACCAAAGTCGAATGCCGTTACCCGGATTTCAGCAAGCTGCTTCCGCCCGATGCAGATCCAATTAATCAGATTCCGATGTTCTCTTCGAGCGTGCTTGATCTCCCTTACCGCATGTTCGGTCCGGCAGTGCTGAAGCTTAAACCATACGGGAAAACCGCGCCTTGCCAGGTAATCCTCGACCCGGTGATCAGCAAATTTTATGGCAATCCGTTCATGGTGATTATGCCACTGCATGAGGATGCGTTTGAACAAATCGCCGGGGTGCTTGCTGATGAAATTTGACTTCAAAGACCACGGCGCAGTGGCAACGCTGACTATCACCAGCAGTCTGTTCGAATTGCGCAAACATAATCGGGCGGTTGACGCCGCCCTACTCTCTGCTGATGTGATCGCCACAACGTCTGGCATCTTCATCCGCAAAACAGTTATCAGCGGCCCGGTTAAACGCAGCCTGCGGGCATACCGCGCGGCCACCAGCGAGGCAGATAAATGAAATACAGCGACCTGAATAGCATCACCAACATCGCAGCTGCGTTGCAGGCTCTGGAAAATGTCGGGGCCAGCATCGAGCAGATCAAACTGCAACTGGAATTCCCGGAGGGTAAAGATAAGGAATGGGAAATTCGCGCCCGGTATGCGCTGAAGAAAAAACAGGGTATTCGGGTAGCGATCACCAACCGTTTAGCAATCCTTCGCCAGCAGGAAAAGGAACGCAGCGCGGGCTATCGTGATTCACACACTGATTATCTCATTAAAGAGATGAAGCGTTATTTCTCACGTTCGGCTTTTCTGGCGTGTGATCACCGGGCAAAACTTAAAGCGGAGGCCGTAAATGCAGCCGTTGACCGATAAACAAAAAGCTGTGCTTAAATTTATCCGGGTTTACATCCGTGAAAATGGAATGGCACCAACAATGCTGGAGATTGCATCAGGTATGGGCTGGAGTTCCCCGAACTCCGCTCAGTTACATGTTAACGCCCTGCGACGCAAAGGGTGTCTTACGGTGCGGCGTGGCGCAAATCGTGGACTGGTATTGACCGAGATCGCAACTATAGAAATCCCTGATGTGAACGACGGGAAATATTGGTTTGAAGGTGTGTTCCAGCACCTGAAGTATGAGCGAGACGTGTACAAGGCGGTAGAGATTGCTGGATTAAGAGGCGATAAAAAATCATGGGGGGAGGTAGAGAAAAATGGCTGATATCGAGATGATCACAGAGAAAGAAGCGATGCAAAAAATTCAGGTAACTTCCAGAACCACGATGCGCAATTATGTTAACCATTATGCATTCCCTAAGCCAGTAACGAATCGTCCAAAAAAATACCTACTGGCTGAGGTAGAAAAATGGATTTTGAATGGAGGCGTCAATCAGAGATAAGTTTTATATGTTCGAAAATTCTCTCTGCATATAACTCATAAGCCTCACGTTGTTCTGCTAACCAATCGTGTTTGTTATAGACAGCGAGAACCCCGCCAAGATCGTGCCCCAACATTTTTTCAATGACATGGGGCGCTATTCCTTCCTCAGCTAATCGAGTAGCCATAGTTCTGCGAAAGTCATGTCCAGTGAACTCTCCGAAACCAACCAAGTCACGTAATAACCGAATATACCTAGTAGATGATCCAATGCTTAATGGTACAGTTTTGTCATATGCACCATGAAAAAGGACTCCATCACCAGATTCGATAGCATCTTCCAATAGCGGTTGAATATGTTTGAAAATTGGTCTTCTAATTATCTTGTCGGTTTTACTTCTTCCAGCTGGAAGAGTCCAGATTTTTTCTTCGAAATCATACTCTCCTTTTTCCGATTCTCTTAGTTCGGTATTTCTTGCGCCATAAAGTATTAGGGCTTTAACAAGCCGCTTTGTAGAAGTAGTTGCCGTCGTCTTTTCGTTCTCAACCCATATCTTGGCTAATTGTCTGTATGTTAATACAGTATCACCAACTTTCGGGTTCTTTCCGAACTCTTTAGGATTAAGCCGCAGAAGAGAAGAATCTTCGATAAATTGCCTCCTTGTGCACCATGCAACAGCCCCCCGGAGATGAACTAAAAGTTTTCTGGCTTTTAGCGGGTTAAGTTTTTCCTGCTCGGTAAAAAAATTCACCCACTTGCTTACCTGAATATGTTCAATTGGTATTCCCTCGAAAACCCCCTCCATTTCATTCAAAACTATTCGTTCATATACCTCTGCTGTGCTTTCTTTTAGTGACAGTTGAACATAGTTTTCGTACCAATACTTTATGCAATCATGGACCGTTGGCCTTGTCTGTTTTGTGAACTCATGATGCTTAGGATCGACGCCTAAAGACAAAAGCTTCTTGTACTCACCAACTTTTATTCGCGCATCTCGTAATGAGACACCCGGGTAGCGGCCTATTCCGAGTCGGTGTTGGCCCCCATTAATGCGGTATCGGTATTGAAAACTTACCACACCTTTCGGCGTTATCCTTATGCCCAAACCATCAGCATCAGTAATCTCAGATGGCCCGCTATAAGGCTTGCCGTGCAAACCTCGTAATTTGGTGTCGCTAATCGCCATTATGTACTCACCACCCTTCACCTATGACTCATCATGTACTTAAAAGGCATTGTACACAGATGAACGGCACTGTACACAGATGATTAATTGTGGCGTTTCGTGAATTATTAAACAATTATAAATCATAGTGTTATGCTTATTAATAATCCCTGGTGAACATGAGTGTTTCTTGATGAACGATATATTTAGTACCGCCAGAATTATGCCCAGGACTTACAGATTTCGGTACGAGGCTTTGGTTCTCGCTCCACCTACGGCCTGCGCGGCATTCGCATGTATGTGGATGGTATCCCGGCCACCATGCCGGATGGTCAGGGCCAGACCTCAAACGTCGACATCGGTTCGATCGACCACGTTGAAGTGTTGCGTGGCCCCTTTTCCGCGCTATATGGCAACTCGTCCGGCGGCGTGATCAATGTCGAAACCCAAACCGGCCAGCAGCCCACCACGCTGGAAGCCAGCAGTTGGTATGGCAGCTACGGTAGCTGGCGTAACAGCATTAAAGCCAGCGGCGCGACCGGGGACGGTACCCATGCCGGGGACGTAAACTACACCATCTCCGCTTCACGCTTTACCACACACGGTTATCGCGACCATAGCTCGGCAGAGAAAAACCTCGGTAACGCGAAGCTGGGTGTACGTATTGATGATGTCAGCACCCTGACGCTGCTGTTCAATAGCGTCCATGTGGATGCACAGGATCCGGGCGGATTAACCGAAGCACAGTGGCAGCAGAACCCGCGTCAGGTGGCGAGCAATGTCACCTTATACAACGCGCGTAAAACTGTCGATCAAACCCAGGGCGGTCTGCATTATCAGCGTCAGATGAGCGAAAACGACGACCTGAGCGTGATGATGTACGCGGGTGTGCGTGAAACCACTCAGTATCAGTCCATTCCGGCCAGTTCGCAGAGCAATCCGGCACATCCGGGTGGCGTGATTTCCCTCACCCGTCATTATCAGGGTATCGACACCCGCTGGACCCATCGCGACACCCTGTTCACCATCCCGCTCACGGTAACCGGGGGCCTCGATTATGAAACCATGACCGAACGCCGCAAAGGTTACGAAAACTTCACCACCAATAACGGCGTGACCGATTACGGCGTGATGGGCGATATGCGTCGTAATGAACGCAATCTGATGTGGAATCTGGATCCTTATCTGCAAACAGCTTGGCAGCTGACGGATAAGTGGTCGCTGGATGCTGGCGTGCGTTTCAGCACCGTCAACTTTGACTCCAACGATTTCTACATCACCCCCGGCAACGGCGACGACAGCGGCAACGCAACCTACCACCGCTGGCTGCCGGCGGCGGCATTGAAATATGCCATCGACGATAGCTGGAACGCCTATGTTTCCGCGGGTCGCGGTTTTGAAACCCCGACCATCAATGAGCTGTCTTACCGTTCTGATGGGCAGTCAGGACTTAATCTCGGTCTGAAACCCGCTACCAGCGATACGGTTGAACTGGGGACTAAAAAACGTATCGGTTATGGCCTGCTGACCGCCGCTATTTTCCAGACCGACACGGAGAATGAAATCGTCGCGGATAGCAGCAGCAACGGACGTACCAGCTACAAAAATGCTGGACAAACCCGTCGTCGTGGTCTTGAACTGGGCCTTGATCAGCAGTTCGGTGAGAACTGGCGACTGAAAGCGGCATGGACCCTGCTGGATGCACGCTATCGCAGCAACGCCTGTGGTACGGACAGTTGCGACGGCAACCGCATTCCAGGTATTGCGCGCAACATGGCGTATGCCGGGCTGTCATACGCACCTGAATATGGTTGGTATGCCGGAGCCGACGTGCGTTATATGAGTGATATCGCTGCCGATGATGAAAACGACGTGAAAGCCCCGGCTTACACCGTGGTGGGTCTGAACACCGGTTACAAGTGGCAGGTGCGCGAGAACTGGACGCTGGATGCGTTTACCCGCGTCGATAATTTGTTCGACCGCAACTATATCGGTTCGGTGATTGTTAACGAGAGCAACGGTCGCTATTACGAACCCGCTCCGGGACGCAACTACAGCGTTGGCCTGACAGTGAGCTACGCCTTCCAATAATAAAATTTACGCAAAGCCCTGCCAGATGATCCGTTTGGCAGGGCTTTTTTTTATGCTTAAATATTGTGCATTGCGGGCAACGATCTTACTATGTAGCAACGTCACTACATTGGTGGAGGCCCGTATGACAATCACCAAAATCAGCAGCAGAACCTTCAATCAGGAGGTTTCTGGTGCGAAAAAAGCGGCTGAAGCAGGCCCGGTGTACATCACCGACCGTGGTAAACCCGCGCATGTTTTACTGACTTATGATGATTACAAAAAGCTGGCAGGGACGCACAGAAGTATCGTCGATTCACTGGCAATGCCTGATGCCGTGGATCTCGATTTTGAACCTGAGCGTGCAACCATCATTCACAGGGATGTTGAATTTTGATGCGTTATCTACTGGATACCAACGTTATTTCTGAACTACGCAAGGCAGGGACGCCGAAAGCCAACCCCGCAGTCATTGCCTGGGCAAAGGCCATCGATGCGGAGGATATGTTTATCTCCGCGCTTACCCTGATGGAAATTGAGAAAGGCATTCTGAAATTTGCGCGAAAAGATCCACTACAGGCCCGCCATTTACAACGCTGGTATCAGGAACAGGTGCTGATGGAATTCGCCTGGCGAACCTTTGATATTGATAGTGCGATCTGTCGTCTGTGCGCCCGGTTGCATGTTCCTGACGAGCGTCCCGCTACCGATGCATTGATTGCCGCCACGGCGATGCATCATGACTTAATTCTGGTCACACGCAATGTGCGGGATTTTGAGGGTATGGGCGTGATGTTGCTGAATCCCTGGGAGAACGCAGATTGATGCGCGATAAATCGCGCCGCTACAAATAAGTGCAACTCATCGTAGCGGCGCGATTTATCGCGCGCTTTTTATCAATTACCCCAGCAGCGCCAGTACATCCGCCGTTGAACCGGTTTCACCGAGGCGCGGGAAAATGCGCTCGACGCTGTTCTGATGCGTATCCGCATTCAGGCAGGTCATCGCATCGGTGGCCAGCGTGACGTTGTAGCCTAATTCATAGGCCTGACGCGCGGTGGATTCCACCCCGATGCTGGTAGCAATACCGCACACCACCACCTGAGTGACACCGCGTTGTTGCAGCTGCTCGTGCAGGCTGGTGTTATGGAACGCCCCCCAGGTTTTCTTGGTGATGCTGATGTCGCCCGGCTGCGGCGTCATTTCCGGTACCAGCACCGCCCAGTCCGCTGGCAGATCGCCGCTGTGACGCGCCTGTTCATTACGACCCGGCGCACCGCCAGCGACATTAACCAGCACCACTGGCAGATCGTTGGCGCGGAATGCATCGGTCAGACGCGCACAACGTTCGATCACCACTTTCGGATCGTGCACCACCGGCAGCGCCACAATCCCATGTTGCAGGTCAATCACAATCAGGGCGGTTTTGGCGTCGAGTGTCGTTAAAGCCATGTTGAGTCCTCTCAGGATTATTAGTCGGCAAGTCGTTGCAGTAAGGGGATAGCGGCCAGCAGCGTCTGCTGTTCCTGCGGGCTGAGCGTCGCCATGCTTTTCACCAGCCAGTCATCACGCTGAGCACGATTCATTGCCACTAGCTCACGACAGGCTCTGGTTGGATAGTAGCGGGTTTTTCGACCATCATGCGGATCGGCTTCACCCAGCACCATGCCTGCCGTCAGCAGACTGGCGACTGTCGCCCCCATAGATTGGGTGCGCACCCCTTCTGCCTGTGCCAGCTCTGTCACCGTCATCGCGCCATCACGCACCAGATAACCGAGTACCGCCACCTGTGACCAGGTGAGATCCCCCGGTGGTGCCGATTCACGTAAACGCCTGGCCAGTTTGCCGTTGACGCTACGCAGCGCTGCGGCGGCGCTGTTCAGATCGCTCATGACGACGTCTCCCTTACAATGAAACGCGAGTATATAAATACGAAGGTAAACTGTGTAGTTTACCTTCGTATCAATTTGTAAGCCTTATGGCCGACGCGGGTAATGGATCAGGCTGTGAAAACGCAATGGCGTGCTCTGGGGGTTGCGGTAGCTGTGCGGTTTATCGCCAGCAAACTGGCTGGCCTCACCCGGCTGTAAACGTCGCCAGGTCCCCTCAACGCCCAGCAACAACTCACCTTCAATCACCACCACCTGTTCAATCACCCCGTCCTCATGCGGCGACGAATCACTTTGCGCGCCCGCTGCCAGCGTCACTTCCAGCAGATCAAATCGCAGTTGCGCATCGTAGGGCAGCAGCGATTTAGCCTGCATCTGCGAATTGCTTTGGCTGAAGGTTGCTGCCATTCCCGGCGGCTGTTCACTCCCCTGGATAAAGAAGGAAAAAGGGACGTTAAAACCGGTGGCGATTTTCCACAGGGTCGCCACGGTAGGACTGGATTCACCGCGTTCGATTTGGCCAAGCATCGCTTTGCTGACGCCGGTGCGTGCCGCCGCCTGCGTTAAACTCCAGCCATTGGCCTGTCGCAGCTGTTTTAGTGCCACACTCAGGTGTTGATGCAGATTTTCCATGGGATCTCCTGACAAGCTCGCGCGCAGTGTAGCACTTGTGCGCTATAACGTCCCATGCAACAATGTGCGCTATAACGCACAAAGGACCCCCCTGCATGATAAGCGCCACCACCCGCAGCGCATTTTCGCTGCCCATACTGATTTCAGGCTTCGTTGCCGTCCTGATTGGCTACAGCAGCTCAGCCGCCATTATTTTCCAGGCCGCACAGGCCGCGGGGGCGACGCCGGAGCAAATTGGTGGCTGGCTGTCGATGCTGGGAATTGGCATGGGAGTGGCCTCGCTCGGTCTGTCCTTATGGACGCGCATGCCGGTGCTCGCGGCCTGGTCAACACCGGGAGCCGCGCTGCTGGCAACCAGCCTGCACGGCCTGACGTTGAATGAGGTGGTGGGCGTCTTTGTCTTCACCAACCTGTTGATTGTGCTGTGCGGGGTCACTGGCCTGTTTGCCCGTCTGATGAAACATATTCCGCAATCGCTGGCCGCAGCCATGCTGGCAGGGATCCTGTTACGCTTTGGTCTGAATACTTTTACCGGTTTGCAGGGCAATTTTGCGCTGTGCGGCAGCATGTGTCTGGTGTGGCTATTCAGCCGCCTTTGGTTACCGCGTTACGCGGTCATCCTGGCGTTGGTCGCCGGTGTGCTGGTGGCGCTGGGACAACACGCCATCGCTATCCCGCCCCAGGCATTGCGCGTCAGCGTGCCGCAATGGATCACGCCACACTTTACTCTGGCGGCGCTGATCGGGGTCGGCATACCCTATTTCCTCGTGACGATGGCGTCGCAAAATGCGCCGGGTATCGCCACGCTCCAGGCGCATGGTTATCAGCCGCCGGTGTCCGCACTCACCGGCTGGACCGGCGCGATTGCGCTGGTGCTGTCGCCCTTTGGCGGCTTTTCGGTGTGTATTGCTGCCATCACCGCCGCCATTTGCATGGGTGAAGAGGTCGATGCTGATCCGGCCCGCCGCTGGATGGCTGCGGCACTGGCCGGATTTTTCTATATCCTGACCGGCTTTACCGGCGCGCTGATCGCGGTGTTGCTGAGTGCCCTGCCGCAGGTGTTGATTGCTACGCTGGCGGGTCTGGCGCTGCTGGGCACCTTGTCCGGTAGCCTGCATCGTGCGCTGGCAGAACCACAACATCGCGATAGCGCGGTGGTCGCGTTTCTGATCACCGCCAGCGGCGTATCGATGCTCGGCATCGGTTCTGCCTTCTGGGGCCTGGTCGGCGGTATGCTGACCTATCTGGTGCTGTCACCGCGCTCCCACGCTTAAATTTTCCACAATTTATCGCCCAGCCGGGGAAAACCGCCCTGTTTTCCCCCTTATTTCCGCCGTTTGATTCACCTGCATTTGGCTTAAGATCACCACCATCGCTAATCACACACGATTCTCTGCCTCAGACATCCACCGATAAGGGCCAACGAGTGGCAAAAACTTTTCTGCGTAGCGGCAATCTCGACGCGCTACTGGCACTGGGTGAGAACGGCCAGCCAGTCTGGGCCTCTGCCCTGCAAATTCGCGAAACCCTGCGGTTGCGCCGCCAGACCACGCTGGCGAACTGTCTCGCCATTCCGCAGCCGAATGAACGCGGCGATCGCCTCGACTGGTACGCGCCATTCAGCGGCAAAGTGCGTTCGTGGCTGGCGGCCAGCGATCATGAACGTCGCCAGGCACTGGAACAACTCACCCTTAATCAACAGGATCTCCAGGCGCTGAGCCAGCGCGCACGCGACACAGAGAATCCTGCTATGCGCCTGTTTGGCGCACTGCTGAGTAAAACCCTGCAATTCCCCGATCAGCAATATGTCTATCTGGTCGATGGCAAACCGGTGATTACTTTCTGGGGTTTTGTCGATCCACAGGCGCGCACGCGCGATGACGCCCTGGCCTGTCTGCGTGACAGCCTTGATGAGCAGCTGCCGTCATTGTTGCCGGAACCGCCACCGGTGGTGGAGACGCCGTTGCTGGTGGCAGAACCTGAACCCGAAGTCATCGCCACCGAAGACGCGCTGCCGGAGATGGCCGCGCCAGAACCGGAACAGGCAGCAGTCATCCCGCCCCCTCCTGCGCCACGCTCATGGCGTCCGTGGTTACTGCTGCTGCCGGTGGCCGTTGCTGCCACCGCCGGTGTGGCATTCTGGCTGCACAGTACACCGGAAGCTGCGCCGCCGGTGGTCGCCCAGGCTCCGGCTCCCGTGGTCAGCAAAGCGATTGCCCCACCTGCGGTGCTGGTCCAGGCTGAAAAACTCGCCACCACCCTGCCACAGGCCAGCGCTACAGTCGTCGCCCCTGAGCCTGCGCCGGTTGCAGCGGTGACGCCGCCAGCCCCGGTGGCTGCGGCTCCGGTTCCCACCGCACCGGCACAAGCCGACGATTTAGTGATCACCGCAGAAGATGTGCGTGTCGGTTCGGTGCGTTTCCTTGATGGCCGCTGGCGTGTCACCTTGCGCCAGACCAATCTGCCCACCGGCAAGCCACCGAGCCTGCGTTATCAGATCAAAAATGGCAAAGGCACCGCGCTGATTACCCAGGGCGATGGTATCCGCTGCCGGGCTGATGTTACGGCCGCCATGACCAGCGCGGGCACCATGGTGGTTCGCAGCCGATACACCGCCAGCTGTAGTGACAAATCGCGCTACCGCATGCCGGAACTGGTATGTAAACAGGGCGATGGCATTGCCAGCTGTGAAGCGCAATATAGCGCGGATCAGGTTTTCCCGTTGACGATCAAGCGTGAGAGTAAATAACCATGTTGGCACCCCTCATCGATGACAAACAAAAAATCACGCTGATTGAAGATAGCGGTGTGCAGTTTCTCGATTTTGGCCTGCGTCTGCCTGCGTTGCAGGCACGCCGCCAGTTTGTACGCCAGACGGCCAATGGTCCGTTGCTGCGCCTGAACGTTGACGGCAACAGCGGCAAGTTTTTGCTCTACCCGGAAGATGGCAGCGCACCGGAAGTGGTGCGCCCGGAGTCCGATATTGCGTTAGCCGATTCACTGACGCTGCTGGCCAATCAATGGTTGCCGTTGCCGGTGCTGCGTTGTACCAGTGGTCGCCGTTTTATTGGTGGCCCGGAGAACTGGGCGCGTCTGCACCTGGCTCCGCTAACGCAGCCGGATGTGGCGGGCAATACCCATCGCATCACCCTCGCCTTTGACACCCGACTGGTGGCAGAAAGCGACGGCGGCGAACAGTTGGGTCTGAGCCAGGCCGATGCCCAGAACGGCGTCAGTTTTGCCCTCGCCTGGCACAACTATGAACTGGGTGAATTTCTCGATCACACCTGGGTTGATGGCTGGCTGCGCGAAACCTTTAGCCAGCAGGTCAGCGCGCTGGAATCGCGCCGCGAGCAGGAACTGAATCAGGCGCTGCGTGAATTCGAATATCAGGCACATTACCTTAATCTGCTGGAACTGCTGGGCGAACAGCTCGATCTGGCGGAAATCACCATTCAGGCTGTCTCCCCCCAGACCCCGGCGGTGAATGTCGATATCATTCTTGATGTCGGCAACTCCCATACCTGCGGCATCCTGGTGGAAGATCACCCGGAGGAGAGCAACGGTCTGCGTCAGACCTACGAGCTACAACTGCGCGACCTGTCTGAACCTCATCAGGTGTACAACGAACTGTTCGACAGCCGTCTGGAATTCGCCCAACCTTGTTTTGGCAAAGCCAATTTTTCGCTGGAAAGCGGACGTGAAAACGCCTTTATGTGGCCGTCACTGACGCGTGTTGGGCGCGAAGCCAGCCGCCTCGCGCTGTTGCGTGCCGGAACGGAAGGCAGCACCGGTCTCTCCAGCCCGCGCCGTTATCTGTGGGATGAAGCGCGCTACCAGCCGGGCTGGCGTTTCAACGCCTTTGGTCGTGGCGACGAACCACAGGCTACCGCGCTGCCCTTTACCCTGCTGCTGAATGATGAAGGCCAGCCGCTGCACGCGCTGGCTGCGGATGATCGTCTGCCGGTATTTTCTGCCAGTTACAGCCGCAGCTCGCTGATGACCTTTATGCTGTGCGAATTGCTGGCACAGGCGATGATGCAGATGAACAGCGTGGCGCAACGTCAGCGGATGCCGCAAAGCCAGGCAGCGCGTCAGCTACGCCATGTGATCCTCACCCTGCCATCGGCCATGCCGAAACCGGAACGAGAAATTTTCCGTCGCCGCATGCAGGAAGCCATCGCGCTGGTGTGGAAGGCAGAAGGCTGGCATCCGGCGGAGGAAGACTTTACCGCCGAAACCCAGAGCAAAAGCCTGCGTCCGGTACCCGATGTGCAGATGGAGTGGGATGAAGCCACCTGTGGTCAGATGGTGTGGCTGTTTAACGAAACCCAGGTCAACTTTGCCGGGCGCGCTGAAGATTTCTTTACCAGCATGGCGCGCCCCGATCGCCCGCGTGAGGCCGATGAACTGCCGGGCAAAAACCTGCGCATCGCCTCAATTGATATTGGTGGTGGCACCACCGATCTCGCCATTACGCAATATCGCCTCGATGACGGCCAGGGTAACAACGTCAAAATCACCCCGCGCCTGCTGTTCCGCGAAGGCTTCAAGGTGGCCGGAGACGACATCCTGCTGGATGTGATCCAACTGTGGATCCTGCCCGCTTTACAGCAGAGTTTGCAGAAAGCCGGTCTTCTGCTGCCCGAGCCGTTGATGAATAAATTGTTCGGTCACGACAGCCGCATGGATGGGCAGGCCACGCTGCGCCAGCAGGTCACCCTGCAACTGTTTATTCCGCTGGCACAGGCGGTGCTGGAACGTTATGAAAACTGGGACCCGCTCGACAGCCACAGCGAAATCAACGCGCTGTTTGGTGAGCTGGTGCCGCAAAAACCGGGCAGCACGGTACTGGCGTTCGTCAACGGCGAAATTCAGCGCACGCTCGGTGGCGACAGCCGTTTTGACCTGCTGGAAGTGCCGTTGGTGGTCAGCCTCGCCCAACTGCATGGTGAATTCCTGCAACATCGCATGGCGATCATCCCGGCGCTGCGCGCCATGTGTGAAGTGGTATCGCTGTACCAATGTGACGTTTTACTGCTGACCGGCCGACCGTCGCGTTTCCCCGGCATCCAGGCGCTGGTACGTCACCTGCAACCACTGCCGGGCAGCCGCATTTTGTCACTGGAAGGCTATCACACCAGCGACTGGTATCCGTTCAACAAACAAGGCCGCATTGATAACCCGAAATCGACCGCGGCGGTCGGTGCCATGCTGTGCCTGCTGGCGCTGGATCTGCGCCTCAGCAGTTTCTGGTTCCGTGCCGGAGATTTTGAACCCTATTCCACCATCCGCTACCTTGGCGTGCTGGATGAAACCCAGGCGCTGAGCGATGACAACCTGTGCTACAGCGAGATCGACCTCGATAACGGTGCCTTCGCGCTGGATCGTAAGAGCAGCTTCCGCATTCGCGGTAACGTCTGCCTCGGCTTCCGCCAGCTGGAAAACGACCGCTGGCCCGCTTCGCCGCTTTACAGCCTGAGCATCACCGACCCGGCGTTAGCGCGCAAAGTGGCGGGTGAAAGCGTATTGCGGATTAAGCTTGCGGTGCAACCCGGCCCGGATAATGCCGGACCGGAACGCCTGGTCCTGAGCGAAGCGCGTCTCGATGATGGCAGCCGCGTACCGCTGGAACAACTGAGCCTGAAACTGAACACGCTTTCCGCCACGGGCAATGCGAATGCGCAATACTGGATTGATAGCGGGAGCGTCTGCAAAAAATGAGAACCGCCAAAAAACAGCCGCCAGCGACGCTGGCAAAACGCCTGGGACAACTACAGGAAACCCTCGACGGTGCCCTCAACTGGGTGGAACAGCAGCAACCGCACTCCACTCGCCTGACGATGGAAGGCGATACCCTGAACCTGCAACTGCGGCGCGCCAGGGTGGAGAGCCATGCGCTGGCACGTCAGCTGGCACGGCCGGTGACGCTGGCGTTATTTGGTCAATCGCAGGCGGGTAAAGCCTGGCTGCTGAGTGAAATGGTCGGGGATGCCCAGGGGCAATTGATGGCGCGTCTCGGCGACAAAACCCTGAACTATTTCCAGCATATCAATCCTGGTAATCTGGACTTTGCCAGCGCCACCCGTTTCAGCCACCAGCGTGAAACCTCATCCAGTGCCTGGCCGCTGGAAATAACCTTGCTCGGTGAAGTGGAACTGATCCGCCTGATGCTCGCCTGTGCCACCACAGACGCGCAGCCGGATACCGCCGCCATCGACAGCGCGCTGCAACGTCTGCAACGCCACCGTCAAAGTGAGGTTCAGCCGGGACTGGAGAGCGATGCGCTGGTCACGCTTTGGGCGTGGAGCCGTCGCTACCACCGTCATGCCGAGGTGCTGGATCGTCACTTCTGGCCACAGGCGGTTGCCCTCGCCCCGTGGCTGAACGTTGATGACCGCGTGCAGCTGTTCGCGCTGCTGTGGCCGGGACAAGCGGTACTGAGCGAAAGCCTGCGCAGCCTGATGCATCTGTGTCATCAGCTGCGCCACGCACCGCGCGTGCTGGCCCCACTCAGCCTGCTGGTGGATGATGCGTCACTCCCTGCCGAGAAACTGATTGCCAGCGATGCCGACCTGCTGGAGATGATCGAAGTGTGCCCGATTGTCGCCAATCGTATCGGCAAAGCGCAGCAGGTGCCGCTCGGCCTGCTGGCCTTGCTGACGCTGGAAATCACCATTCCGCTCAGTTCGACGCCGCGCCAGGCGTTATATGATGAAGCCGATATGCTGGAGTTGCCCGCACCTGGCACCCCAACTGATCGTGCACAACTCGATGATCGCCAGCGCCTGCAAACGCGTGATGCGCTGCGCGCCCGGCTGCTGGAGCAGAAACGCGCGCTGCTGCCGGGTTTTTACGCCGCACGGCAGGATATCGACCTGTTATTGATTTGCACCGCCGCCAGCCAGCGTCAGGATGCCGATCTCGCCAGCCAGGCATTGCGCGAATGGCATCTGCACCAGCCGATACCTGCCAGCGGTGAGAAACCACGCCTGATCTGGGCTATCACGCCCTACGATGCGCGTCATCAACAGATCAATGTGGATGAAGCCGTGCAACGTCAGATTGGTCAGCCCGGCCAGAGCTGGGGATCAATGCTGGCGCTGGACCGTGCCGGTGTTGATCGCATGGGCAGCTGGTTGCAGGATGAAATGCAACCGGACGCACGTCGCGACCGGCTGGCGTTGCAACTCAGTGTGCTGCAGCAAAAACTGGTGGACCGCCTGCAACCCTGGACGGAAGCCAGCGCCACGCCGGAACAGGCAGCACGCAAACAAACTATCGCCGATACGCTGCTGAAGTGTCTGCAACATCGTACCGGCCTGCATGGTGAACTGCTGGAGCGTTTGCAGCCATCGCGTGAAGCGGTGCGTCAGCTGTGGCTGAGCCAGAACAGCGGCAGCACGCAGCAAAAAGCGCAAGCTACCCCCGCCGGACAAAGTTATTTCGGCATCGGATTTGAGTTCGACCTGTTTAAAGACGAGCCGGTCACTGCCAGTGAACCGCGCAATCACAGCGGCCAGAGCGATCAGCAATTTCCGCAGCAGGTCTTCGCCTTATGGCTGGATCACCTGCGCCAGTTACCGGAAAGCCGCAGTCTGCTGGCATTGCTTAACGTCGATAAACCCACGCTGGAACTGCTGGTGGAGGAGCTGATCACCGCCAGCTTCCGTCATCATATGCTGAGTAAGCTACAGGCGGCACTGAATGAGCCGGATGCCCAGGCCAGCGCGCATGAGGCACGCACCGATCGCCAGGTTTCACGAGCCATGACGGTGCTGGGGGATTTTGTTGCCTGGCTGGGCTTTTTACAGCGCCCGGAAGCAGAGCGACCGGCGAGCCGGGTGAATCGCGGCCAGCCGATTTTTGCCCGCCCGCCTGCGCCCAGCGTCAGTTTCTCGCCAGGCCAGCGCCTGACGCGTCTCTCTGCCGCGCCTGCCAACCATACGGCTTACTATATTTATGACTGGCTGGTGGGGCTGAATAGCGTGATTGTCGAGAACAATGGCTACACCGGCGGAGGCGATCTGCCTGCCAGCGCCCGCCAGACGCTGGCCATTATGTTGCTGCCGCTGCACGCTTAATCACGTACCAGGCGCAGCTCACCTTCCAGCTGCGCCTCAGCCTCTTCCAGTAGCGCCAGCACCGGCGCGAACTCCACACTGGAGGCATCGAAGTGGCGTAAATGCAGCGTCGCAGGCAGCGCCATGCCGCCCGTCAGCCAATCCCATAGCGCATCCAGATTGTTGCCAAAGGCGAATGGGCAGTGGCTCTGGCGCGCCAGCGCATGATAAAACGCCTGGCGGTCAGGCAATTGGTGGAAATCAAAGGTCAGCGTCAGCATTATCAGGGTACCGGCTTAAAGCTGCGATAGTGATCGGTGGTGAGAAAAATCAGGCCATCTGAAGAGTAAAGCAGACGATCGGCATCACGGTGACCACAATCGTAATTCACATCGGCTTCATACCACTGTCGCCCAGCCTGCTGCGGCAGCCGTTGTTCACGGTTACCAAAATGGTCGCCGCCTATCGCCCTGCCCGGCAACACATCGCACAGATTACCTTTGGCCGGGTTCCAGCCCTGACGGCGGGCTTCACTTTTGGTGAGATACAGATCGGGCAATTTATGATGCTGCTGTAACCAGCGTGCCACGGTTTCGGCATCGGTCAGTTGCGCGATATTGGTTTTCGGTGCAGCGGAGAAATGCGGTTTGAGTCCGGCCCAACTGGCGACCAGCGCAATAATTAATCCAATCCAGAGTTTCTTTGACATAGTGCCTTCCTGAAGTTCAGGAGGCCGATAATAGCAGGCTTTTCAGGCGGGAAAAACGCGGGCCAGCAAAGCTGGCCCTGGCGGAGTTTACTGCATCAGGCCTGGCTGGTGCCCTGCATGACGACGCCATGCGCCGGGTGCCACGCCATACTGGCGTTTAAAGCTGCGGTTGAATGACTGTTGTGAGTCAAAACCCAGCGAGATCGCCACATTGAGGATCGGTTCGTTGGTGGTAGTCAGTCGGTCCGCCGATCTTTTCAGTTTTTCTGCCCGAATGTATTCACCCAGCGGATAACCGGTGTGCTCTTTGAACATCCGCTGCAGATGCCATTTCGAGTAACCGGCGCGTCCTGCCACGGTGTCCAGATCCAGACGTGCTTCAATATTGTTATCAATCCAGTCGATCAGATCGTGAATAAATGCGTCGCTCATCATCCCATTCTCTCCCGTCGCCATGGCGATCAGTATCAGTATCTATTGCAGTTACACTTTAAGGGTACTGACTATGCCATTTAATGCAAGTTTTATTATTGCATTAAATGCCGCACTTCTCGTAGGGGTATTCCCCGCATGATCCGTTGCGATCAAAACCGCACATAAAGTGTATCAGATATTCTTGCAGATGCAGTTTGCACAAGCCTACACTCATCACGTTTTAATGCAACCGTCAAAGTTGCAAAATTTTTTGTACAAGACCTTTCAATTTTTTGACTAACGCGGAATAACTACAATGCATCTGCAGACATATGGGGTTCGTCTGGGCGTAAGCCTGTCAGGAGTGGTGCTGCTGGGAAGCCTGCTGGCCGGTTGTGATCGGGGTGTGGCAAAAAGTGCCCCACCGCCGCCGCCCGAAGTGAGTGTGGCGCAGGTGGTACAGCAGAAAGTCAGCCAGTGGGACAATTTTAATGGCCGTATCGAAGCGGTGCAGAGCGTACAGCTGCGCCCGCGCGTATCCGGCTATATCGACCAGGTTAACTATCGCGAAGGCGATGAAGTGAAGAAAGGCCAGGTGTTGTTCACCATCGATGATCGCACCTACCGCGCGGCACTGGAGCAGGCGCAGGCTGAGCTGGCACAAGCCCGTAGCCAGGCAGCGCTGGCTCGTAGTGAATCGGCTCGTACCGAAAAGCTGATTGGCACCCTGGCGGTATCGCGTGAAGAGGCAGAACAGCGCCGTTCAGCCGCCAGTCAGGCGCAGGCTACCGTGCTTTCGGCTCAGGCGGCGGTGGATATGGCTCAGCTCAATCTCGATTTTACCCGTGTTACCGCACCGATTGATGGTCGCGCCAGCCGCGCCATGATCACCATCGGCAACCTGGTGACCGCCGGTGACAGCGCCAGCGTGCTGACCACGCTGGTGTCGCAGGATCATGTCTACGTCTATTTCGACGTGGATGAAGGCACCTTCCTGCGTTATCAGGCCATGGCGCGCAAGGGAGAAAATCGTGGCTCTCTGCCGGTCGAAATCGGCCTGACCGGCGAACAGGGTTATCCCCATGTCGGTAAAGTCGATTTCCTTGATAACCAGTTGACCGCCAGCACCGGCACCATTCGTATGCGTGCCACGCTGGATAATCAGCAACGTCAGTTCACACCCGGCCTGTTCGCCCGCGTGCGCCTGCCCGGCAGCGCAGATTTCAACGCGCTGCTGATCGACGATAAAGCTGTGCTGACGGACCAGGATCGTAAATACGTTTACGTGGTGGACGCCAGCGGCAAAGCGCAGCGCCGTGATATCCAGCAGGGTGACCTGGCTGATGGCCTGCGTATTGTGCAGAGCGGCCTGAAACCTGGCGACAAAGTGATTGTGAACGGTTTACAGAAAGTCTTTATGCCCGGCATGCCGGTCACCGCGCAACCGGTAGCGATGCGCACCGCCCAATAACTATCGAGACTGCCTGTTATGGATTTCTCCCGCTTTTTTATCGACCGGCCAATCTTCGCGGCTGTACTGTCGATTTTGATATTTGTCACCGGGCTGATCGCCATTCCGCTACTGCCGATCAGTGAATACCCCGATGTGGTGCCGCCCAGCGTGCAGGTGCGTGCGGAATATCCCGGCGCCAACCCCAAAGTGATTGCGGATTCGGTGGCAACGCCGCTGGAAGAAGCGATCAATGGGGTGGAAAACATGATGTATATGAAATCAGTGGCCGGTTCTGATGGCGTGCTGGTGACCACCGTGACCTTCCGTCCGGGTACCGATCCCGATCAGGCCCAGGTACAGGTGCAGAACCGCGTGGCACAGGCTGAAGCGCGTTTGCCGGATGCGGTACGCCAGCTTGGTCTCACCACGCAGAAGCAGTCACCTACCCTGACGCTGGTGGTGCATCTGTTCTCACCCCACGGTAAGTATGATTCGCTCTACCTGCGTAACTACGCCACGCTGAAAGTGAAAGATGAGCTGGCACGCCTGCCGGGTGTTGGTCAGATTCAGATCTTCGGTGCCGGTGAGTACGCGATGCGCGTCTGGCTCGATCCGAATAAAGTGGCCGCGCGTGGTCTGACTGCTTCGGATGTGGTCAGCGCGATGCAGGAGCAGAACGTGCAGGTGTCTGCCGGTCAGCTTGGTGCGGAACCGCTGAAGAAAGAAAGCGACTTTCTGCTGTCGATCAATACCCAGGGACGGCTGGAAAACGAGCAGCAATTCGGCAACATTATCCTGAAAACCGCCGATGACGGTTCTCTGGTGCGTCTGCGTGACGTGGCGCGTATTGAGATGGGTTCCGGCAGCTATGCCCTGCGTTCGCAGCTCAATAACAAAGACGCGGTCGGTATCGGTATCTTCCAGGCACCGGGTGCTAACGCCATCGATCTTTCCAACGCGGTGCGCGCCAAAATGACCGAACTGGCCACGCGTTTCCCGGACGATGTGCAATGGGCTGCGCCTTACGATCCGACCGTGTTCGTGCGCGACTCCATCCGGGCCGTGGTGCAAACGCTGATGGAAGCGATTGTGCTGGTGGTGCTGGTGGTGATTCTGTTCCTGCAAACCTGGCGTGCCTCGATCATCCCGCTGCTGGCAGTTCCGGTATCGGTGGTCGGCACCTTTAGCGTGCTTTATTTGCTGGGCTTTTCACTCAATACCCTCAGCCTGTTTGGCCTGGTTCTTGCCATCGGCATCGTGGTGGATGATGCCATCGTGGTGGTGGAGAACGTCGAGCGTAACATCGAACAGGGGCTATCCCCCACCGCCGCGGCGCATCAGGCCATGCGTGAAGTATCCGGCCCGATTATCGCCATTGCGCTGGTGCTGTGTGCGGTGTTTGTGCCGATGGCGTTTCTCTCCGGCGTAACCGGTCAGTTTTACAAACAGTTCGCGGTCACCATCGCCATTTCGACGGTCATTTCCGCCATTAACTCGCTGACGCTGTCACCGGCGCTGGCAGCGAAACTGTTGAAAGCTCACCATGCACCGAAAGATTTGCCGTCGCGGCTGATCGATCGTCTGCTCGGCTGGCTGTTCCGTCCGTTTAACCGCTTCTTCCAGCGCAGCGCCGACGGCTATCAATCGCTGGTGGGCAAAACGTTGCGTCGTCGTGGCGCCGTATTTGGCGTTTACGTGCTGCTGCTGGCGGGGGCGGGCTTCATGTTCCACAGCGTACCCGGCGGCTTTATCCCGACGCAGGACAAACTGTACCTGATTGGTGGTGTGAAGATGCCGGAAGGTTCTTCACTGGCGCGTACCGATGAAGTGATTCGTAAGATGAGCGAGATCGGTATGAACACCGAAGGGGTGGCTTATGCGGTGGCCTTCCCCGGCCTCAATGCCTTGCAGTTCACCAACACGCCGAATACTGGCACGGTGTTCTTTGGCCTGAAACCGTTTGACCAGCGCAAGCGCACTGCGGCGGAGATTAACGCGGAACTGAACGCCAAAATCAGCAAAATTCAGTCGGGCTTCGGTTTCTCCATCATGCCACCGCCGATTCTCGGTCTGGGTCAGGGTTCCGGTTATTCGCTTTATGTGCAGGACCGCGCGGGGCTGGGCTATGGTCAGCTGCAAACAGCGATTAATACCCTGTCCGGTGCGGTGATGCAGACGCCAGGCATGATGTTCCCGATCTCCTCATATCAGGCTAACGTACCGCAGTTGGATGTGCAGGTGGACCGCGATAAAGCCAAAGCGCAGGGGGTGTCGCTGACGGATTTGTTCAGTACGTTGCAGGTTTACCTCGGGTCCGCGTATGTGAATGATTTCAACAAGTTTGGCCGTACCTGGCGTGTGATGGCGCAGGCCGATGGGGATTTCCGTGACAGCGTGCAGGATATTGCCAATCTGCGCACCCGTAACGCCCAGGGGGAAATGGTGCCGATTGGCAGTATGGTCAATATCACCACCACCTATGGTCCGGACCCGGTGATCCGTTATAACGGTTATCCGGCAGCAGACCTGATTGGTGACGCTGACCCACGCGTACTTTCTTCCTCGCAGGCGATGGCCAAAGTGGAAGGTCTCGCGAATCAGGTACTGCCGAATGGGATGAATATCGAATGGACGGACCTGAGCTACCAGCAATCCACCCAGGGGAATGCAGCATTTATCGTCTTCCCGGTGTCGGTGCTGTTGGCGTTCCTGGTACTGGCGGCATTGTACGAAAGCTGGACGCTGCCGCTGGCGGTGATCCTGATTGTTCCGGTGACCATGCTTTCAGCCCTGGTCGGCGTGTGGCTCACTGGTGGCGATAACAACGTGTTCGTGCAGGTCGGTCTGGTGGTATTGATGGGACTGGCGTGTAAAAACGCGATTCTTATCGTCGAGTTTGCTCGCGAGCTTGAGATGCAGGGCAAAGGGATTGTCGAAGCGGCACTGGAAGCCTGTCGTCTGCGTCTGCGACCCATCGTGATGACCTCCATCGCCTTTATCGCCGGGACTATCCCGCTGATTCTGGGTGAAGGTGCCGGTGCCGAAGTACGCGGTGTCACCGGTATTACGGTGTTCTCCGGCATGCTGGGCGTGACGCTGTTTGGTTTGTTCCTGACCCCGGTCTTTTATGTGGCACTGCGTAAGCTGGTGACGCGTAAACAGCCGGAAGGTGAAATGCAAACGGTGTGATTGTAGATTATATCGGCATACAAATCCGGGCCTGGTGCCCGGATTTTTTATGCCATGAAGATATTTAATCAGGTCGGTATAAATACCGACCCTACGCAATTGATATATCGAGGATATATGTAGGGTGCGCATTAATGCGCACCTTAAGGAAATTAGCGGGATTTCTTGCAGATGTCTTCGATTTCGAAGTCTGGCAGGGATTCGCAGTTGCTGGTGTCGCGTTGTTTCAGTTCCGCGAGAGCATCCGCCACGGTGCGTTTTTCCAGCACGTTGAGCGATGCCTGTTCAGCTTCATCGGCTATCGATTTGAAATACCAACACAGGTTGGCGCTCACCAGACAACGCGGTGCGACATCCGGGCGCGATGCCCAAAGTTTTTTGTCTTCAATCACCGAGGTATAAATATCACGCAGGGTGATCTCACCCGCCGGACGGCCAAGATGAATGGAACCGGTACGGCCTAATGTCGAGACGATGATGCCATCGCGTGTGAGCGGAACCATGAGTTTCCTGATGAAACTGGGGTTCGCTTCCAGGCCATAAGCCAGAATGGCACTGGTCGAGCGTTTACCCAATTGCTCCGCCATCGCTACGCTCAAAACCATCTGCAAAGCTGTCGGGAAGCGGTAATCAAGCATTTCTTTAATCCTGAGTTGCGGTCTATCTTGTTGTTTTCATGCCGCGGTAGTGAGTAATCATTGAGCAATAAATATAACAAACACTGTTGCTTTTTAGAAGCCAGGGTCTGTGATGAGGGCACGTATTCATCATTTCCTCAGGCATAAACGCACAGGCTGCTTAATTTATCACTCCCCTTTCCGGTTGCGGGGGAACAGCCGGTAATTTTTGCTTCAGCACCATTACCAGCAGCACGTTAATTAACGCCAGCAGGCAGAGTAACCACAGCGTGGCACTGGCACCCAGATGCTGAAAAACGTAGCCGCCAATCAGTGGCGTCAGTGCCTGACCGATCAATGCCGGACGCGCCATGCGCCCCACTACGACGGCGTAGGCTTCTGGTTTGACCATTACCAGCGGCAAAGTTCCGCGCACAATAGCACGTAAACCATTTCCGGCACCGTACAACACCATACTTAGCAGCGCAAACTGCGGGAAACAGGCCAGTAACAGTAAGCCTATCGCCACCAAACCGACCGAGAAGAAGGTGGTCCAGATAGGATGACCGCGTTTAAAAGCGATATCGACAATACGCGATCCGACCTGGCAAGGCCCGAGAATGGCGCTGATCGCCAGTGCAGCGGTCAGGGAATGGCCGCTGGCCTGTAGCAGGGTAATCAGTTGTACCGAGATGGCGGTCATAATCACCGAAGCTAGGGTGAAAATGCTGCATAGCAGCCAAAACAAATCGGGTGACAAATCGCTTTTCGCAGCAACTTTCGGATATTTTCCGCGGCACTTTTTACCTGCTGTAGCGGGTAGCGCATAGAGATAAGCCGGCAGCACACCCACACAGAGGAGTAACGCGATGGCAAAACAGGCTCCGCGCCACTCCAGCCAGTGGATCAGCAACGCCGTTCCTGGCCACACCAGCGTGGTACAGAAACCGGAAATCAGCGTGATGCCGGTAATCGCTCCGCGCGCCTGCCCACCATATAAAGTACCCAGGGTGGCAAACAACGCATCATACAAGCCCATCGCCATGCCAATGCCGATAATCACCCAGGCGAAAAGGAACAGCGCCAGGTTGTGGCTGGCCCCCATCATCACCAGGCCGATGGCCATCACCGCCCCACTCGCGGCCAGCAACGAGCGGCCCCGGTCACGGGCAATCAGACGGCCACTCAACGGCGCGAGCAAGCCGGAAACCAGAATACCCAGCGACAACGCACCATAAACCCACTGCTGTGACCAGCCGGTTTCCGCGACAATGGGACCCGCCATCACCGCCATCAGATAAAATGAACCTCCCCAGGAGAGGATTTGAACCAGCCCGAGGGTGATGATGGCGGGAACGCCGGGCTTCGCGTGTTGCTCCACAAGAATATTCCGTTAGCAGGCAAAGCAGTTGTTATAACACGTTAATCTATTGTGAAAAACGCTAAAGCCTTCTGCTTAACAGAATCCTTACGCCGTCGCAGCAGGCCTGTTC
Source organism: Pantoea cypripedii (assembly GCF_011395035.1). NCBI lineage: Bacteria > Pseudomonadati > Pseudomonadota > Gammaproteobacteria > Enterobacterales > Erwiniaceae > Pantoea > Pantoea cypripedii. The sequence continues at coordinate 1,872,608 of NZ_CP024768.1, read as the reverse complement.
GAATTGTCGCTGCTTCTAAGTATGTTGTAATTATAACGCACACTTGCCAGGCACCTCTTTCGCTGCCACATTGGGTATGTTGTAACTAGGGAGACATTGCATGGCTCGTTACGATTTGATTTCCGACCTGCATGCCTGCGTTAACACGCTGGAGCAGAACTTAGGCGCGTTACGCCAGCAGGTCGAGCAGCAACCGCTGTTGATTGCCAGAGTGTTCAGCCTGCCTGATATCGAAAAAGGCCACGAACATGATGAAATTTCGCGTATCAAAGTGACCCAGCATCTGGGGGATGCCGCACGCGAAATGGCGCTGGCCCACTACTGCCGGCTGTTTATGCAGCATCAGTCGGAGAAACTCAGTACCAAGGCGGCAGTGCGTCTGCCGGGTGCGATCTGCATCGAAGCCGACCAGGCCAGTAGCGACACCATCATCGGGTTAGTGGCTGAGATTAACGCGCTTAAGCAGCGCCTTGAGCAGCTGATCACGGTGGAGTCTGGCTTACCAAGTGAGGCACGTTTCGAGTTTGTTCACCAGCATTTACGTGGGCTGATTACCCTCAATGCCTACCGCAACGTGACATTGCTGGATGCCCCCGACAGCCTGCGTTTCGGCTGGGCGAATAAGAACATCATCAAAAACGTCAAACGTGAAGAGATCATTGAGCAGCTGGAACGCAGCCTGAAGGCCAATCGGGCGCAAGCCCCGTGGACGCGTGAACAGTGGGCAGAGAAAGTTCAGCAGGAACTGGAAACGGTGCGCGATCTCCCTGCCAGCGCCAGGCTGAAAATCAAACGACCGGTGAAAGTCCAGCCGGTAGCGCGTGTCTGGCGTGCTGATGAAAAGAAGCAAACTCAGCTCGCCTGCCCTTCCCCGATGCTGGTGCTATGTCGCGATCGCAGCCAGGTGCCGGTGCTGGGGGAGTTACTGGATTATGACGCGGATAACGTGGCGCATCGCTATAAGCCACAGGCGGAACCTTTGCATTTGATCATTCCTCGCCTGTATTTATGGTGCGATCGGCTGGCATAAAAAAAGGCCAGCAGCGCTGGCCTTCCCTTCTCGCGCAGCTTACTGTTTCAGGCTGCCGACCATATCTTCCGGGCGTACCCAGGCATCGAACTGTTCTTCGGTCAGATAGCCCAGTTTCAGCGCCGAACCCTTCAACGTCAGCCCTTCTTTATGGGCCTTTTTGGCGATTTCCGCCGCTTTGTCATAACCGATATGGGTATTAAGCGCGGTGACCAGCATCAGTGATTCGTTCAGCAGTTGCTCGATACGATCGCGGTTCGGTTCAATGCCCACTGCACAGTGATGATTAAAGCTGTCCATACCGTCAGCCAGCAGGCGAATGGATTGCAGGAAGTTGTGGATGATCATCGGACGGTACACGTTCAGCTCAAAGTTACCTGATGCGCCGCCCACATTCACCGCCACATCATTACCGATAACCTGACAGCTCAGCATGGTCACCGCTTCGCACTGTGTCGGGTTGACTTTACCCGGCATGATGGAGCTGCCCGGCTCATTTTCCGGAATCGAAAGCTCACCAATGCCACAACGCGGGCCAGAGGAGAGCCAGCGCACATCGTTGGCGATCTTCATCAGCGAGGCCGCCAGGCCTTTCAGTGCACCGTGCGCATGTACCAGCGCATCACAGGTCGCCAGCGCTTCAAATTTGTTCGGGGCCGTCACAAACGGCTGTTTGGTGAGTTCGGCCAGAGCCTTCGCCACACGCACCGCATATTCCGGATGGGTATTGAGGCCAGTACCCACCGCTGTGCCGCCCAGCGCCAGCTCCGTCAGGTGCGGAATACTGTGTTCGATATGTTTGAGGTTATGTTCCAGCATCGCCACCCAGCCAGAAATCTCCTGACCCAGTGTTAACGGGGTGGCATCCTGCAGATGAGTACGACCAATTTTAACGATGTCTTTAAACGCAACCGCTTTGTCATTTAGCGTTTTTTTCAGTATCTGTAATTGCGGAATCAGCTGTTCCTGCACCGCGATAACCGCAGCCACATGCATGGCCGTGGGGAAGACATCATTGGAACTCTGGCTTTTATTGACATCGTCGTTCGGATGCACCAGACGCGACATACCACGCTCGCCGCCCAGAATTTCACTGGCACGGTTGGCCAGCACTTCATTCATATTCATGTTGGTCTGCGTGCCGGAGCCAGTCTGCCAGATCGCCAGCGGAAACTCTTCGCTGTGCTTATCGGCCAGCACTTCGTCAGCAGCCTTCATAATCGCATCGGCACGTTCTGCCGGTAACAGACCCAGATCACGGTTAACCTGAGCGGCGGCACGCTTGGTCAGCGCCAGTGCATGGACCAGAGCGACCGGCATTTTCTCGGTCGAGATACGGAAATGCTCCAGCGAGCGTTGTGTCTGCGCCCCCCATAACTTATCTGCCGGAACTTCGATCGGACCCATTGAGTCTTTTTCAATGCGATGGGCTGCCATGACTGCGTCTCCTTAACTCATATTTTTGAGGTTTACGCCCAGCATCCTCTTGCTGCAAGGTCAACTGAGCGGGCAAGATTGTCACTTTTCAGAATTTTACATTATGAGAGTCATTCGCATTTATTGCACTGGTTGATGTATTTTCAATGGCACTTTATGCCTTAAAATGCTTATAAGCCTATCGTTACTGGGGACAAATGATGCAAAAATTGAACAATTCGTTGCAAAACTACGCATGGGGCAGCAAAACCGCACTGACTGAACTCTACGGCATCGCCAACCCGCAGGGGTTACCGATGGCGGAACTGTGGATGGGCGCTCACCCGAAAAGCCCGTCCACGGTGGAGATCAATGGCGAGAGCCGTTCACTACGTGACGTGATTGATGCGGATAAAACCGCCATGCTGGGTGCTGCCGTGGCGGATCGTTTCGGCGAACTGCCGTTTCTGTTTAAAGTGCTGTGCGCCGACCAGCCGCTATCCATTCAGGTCCATCCCAGCAAAAGCGCGGCTGAAGTGGGTTTCGCCCGGGAAAACGCTGCCGGGATTCCACTGAGCGCCGCCGAGCGTAATTACAAAGATGCCAACCACAAACCCGAGCTGGTTTACGCGCTGACCCCCTTCCAGGCAATGAACGGTTTCCGCGAACTGCATGAAATCGTTTCGCTGCTGGAGCCGGTCGCCGGTGCCCATCCGCAGATTGCCCATTTTCTCGAACATGCTGATGAAGACAATCTGGCAAAACTGTTCGCCACCCTGCTGTCACTGACCGGTGATGCGAAGTCGCTGGCCATCGGAGTACTGAAATCTGCGCTTAACGCCCGTGAGGGTGAACCCTGGCAGACCATCAAAGCGATCGCTGCCGATTATCCCGACGACAGCGGCCTGTTCTCCCCACTGCTGCTGAATGTCATTACCCTGCAACCGGGCGAAGCGATGTTCCTGTTTGCCGAAACCCCGCACGCTTACCTGAAAGGTGTGGCGCTGGAAGTGATGGCGAACTCGGATAACGTGCTGCGCGCCGGTCTGACACCAAAATTTATCGACATCCCGGAGTTGCTGGCCAACCTGAAATTCCACGCCAAACCGGCCGCTACGCTGCTGACCCAGCCGCAACAGCAGGGAGACACGCTGAATTTCCCGATCCCGGTCGAGGATTTTGCTTTCGCCATTCATACCCTGCATGCTCAGCCACAAACGCTGGCCCAGCAAAGCGCCGCGTTGCTGTTTTGCATTGAAGGCCAGGCAATGATTGAGAAAGCTGGCGAGCAGCTGGTATTGCAGCCGGGTGAATCCTGTTTTATCGCGGCTTCTGAGTCACCGGTCACCGCCGCAGGCACTGGTCGTCTGGCACGCGTGTTCAACGCCCTCCACTGAAGCGGCTGACGCCCGCATCGTTAGCTGCTATCATTTTCAAACTATTAATTAAAAACGCCTGCGGGCGTTTTTCTTCACCCGTCGCGCACAGGCCAGCAGCGTATGCGGACGCAAGGATAAGGACGACTCAGCGATGAAAAAGACCAAGGTTGCCGTAGGTGTGATTGTGGCTCTCGGGGTAATCTGGACCGGTGCCGCCTGGTTCACCGGCAAGCAACTGGAAAGCCATATCGATCAGATGGTGCAAAACGCCAATGCGCGACTCAACGCTTACGCGCCGAACAGCCGCCTGACGCTCAGCTATCAGGATTACCAGCGCGGCCTGTTCAGCAGCAAAGCCCGACTGGTGTTGCAGGCCAGTTCGCAAACTGAGGACAACCCGCTGCTGAAGCCGGGTCAAAGCATTGTGTTGAATACGGTTATCGATCACGGCCCCTTCCCTTTTTCACAGCTGAAGCGTGGCGTGTTCATCCCGAGCATGGCATCGGTACATAGCGAGCTGGAAAACACCGATGCGGTGAAAAAACTGTTCGAGCTGACTAACGGCAAATCGCTGGTCAGTGCCGATACCCGCGTTGGCTACAGCGGTGCCACTGACACTGCCCTGGCGCTGTTACCGGCTGATTATCAGGATGCGCAGAATGGCGTGCGTCTGGCGACCAACGGCGGCACGCTGAATATTAGCGCAGATGAGAAAGGCGACAATATTGGCCTGCAGGGTGATTTTTCCAGCATTGCTTTCGCCAGCAAGAACGAAGTCAACCAGCCGGTGCTGTTTACCCTTAATGGCCTGAAGGTGAATGGTGACACCCACCTTAGCCCGGAAGGGGTGCGCGTGGGCGATCAAAGCATTGCGCTGGATAAGCTGACAGCCAGTGTGAATGGTCAGGAAGGTCTGACGCTGGAGAAAATGAACGGCACGTCATCGTTCGACAATAAAGATGGCAAAATTGGCGGTCAGATTGATTATCAGGTCGGGAATATCAGCCTGCAAAAACAGCCTTTTGGCCAGGCTAAAATCACCATGAAGCTGGCGCAGTTTGATGCCCAGGCAGTGAAAGCCTTCTCTGATACTTATAATGCGCAAATTCAGGATTTGCTGAGCCAGCCGGGTCTGATTGATGATCCGATCCGTTATCAGGAAGGCGTACATACTATCCTGATGAACAACCTGCCCACGCTGCTGAAAGGTTCACCGACCCTCAGCATCGCACCGCTGAGCTGGAAGAACGACAAAGGCGAAAGCACCTTTAATCTGAATGTCGGTTTTAACGATCCAGCCAGCGTCACCGGCGATGTGCAGACACTGAGCGCTGCGGTTGATCGTGTGCTGAAAACCCTCGATGGCAAGCTGGTCATTAATATGCCGATGGCAACGGAAGTGATGCGCCATGTCGGCCTGGCAGAAGGATATCAGGGCGATGATGCGCAGAAACTGGCAGATCAGCAGGTAAAAGGACTGGCAGCGATGGGCCAGATGTTCCGTCTGACGCAGCAGCAGGATGATAACATCACCACCAGCCTGCAATACGCTAATGGCCAGGTCACCATGAACGGCGACAAACTGACGCTGGAGCAATTCCTGTCACGTTATATGCTGGGTAGCCAGACCAGCGAAGGGATGCCGGAGTAATTCACTTCAGGTTAATTAGCCTAAGAAAAGCATCAGGGTTCATGTTTATCATGAACCCTTTTTTATATTCATCAGCGCGAAGATAACCTGATTACGATCCCCGCCGGATGCTGATTTATGCAGCATCCGGCCGCCCATTTGCGCAAATCGCTGGCGCTGTTGCGCAATAAATTTTTATAATGCTCTGCACTTCACAATAACTCAGCGAGTGCGCCATGTTTGATTCCAAAATTCCTCTTACCGACATTCACCGCCACCTTGATGGCAACATCCGTGCGCAAACCATCCTTGATTTAGGTCGCCAGTTTAATCTGAGCCTGCCTGCCACCAGCCTTGATGCGCTGCGCCCGCATGTGCAGGTAACGGAAAACGAACCGGACCTGGTGAGCTTTCTGCAAAAACTGGACTGGGGCGTGAAGGTGCTGGGCGATCTTGATGCCTGCCGCCGTATCGCACTGGAAAACGTCGAGGACGCGGCCCGTGCCGGTATTCATTACGCTGAACTGCGCTTTTCACCCGGCTATATGGCGATGACGCATCAGCTGCCGATTGCCGGTGTGGTAGAAGCGGTGATTGATGGTGTGCGTGCCGGTGTGCGGCAATACGGTGTGGATGTACGCCTGATTGGCATCATGAGCCGTACCTTTGGCGAAGAAGCCTGTCTGCGTGAGCTGGAGGGTTTACTGGCGCATCGTGATGGCATCACCGCGGTTGACCTGGCGGGTGATGAGCTGGGCTTCCCGGGCAGTGAATTCCTCAGCCACTTTAACCGCGCCCGCGATGCAGGTTTCCGTATTACCGTGCACGCCGGTGAGGCGGCAGGTCCGGAAAGTATCTGGCAGGCGATTCGTGAACTGGGTGCTGAGCGTATCGGTCATGGCGTGAAGGCGATTGAAGATCGCGCGCTGATGGATTTTCTTGCTGAGCAGCAGATCGGCATCGAGTCCTGCCTGACATCCAACATCCAGACCAGCACCGTGGCTTCCTTCACCAGCCATCCGCTGAAAGCCTTCCTTAATCACGGCATTCTCGCCACCATCAACACCGATGATCCGGCAGTTCAGGGGATTGAGCTGGCACATGAATATCAGGTAGCGGCACCACAGGCCGGACTGAGCGTAGCGGAAATGCGTCAGGCGCAGGAGAATGGCGTGACTATTGCGTTTTTAACCGAGGCAGAAAAAACGGCGTTACGGGCGCGCGTGGCAGGATAACGACACCCTTGTTGCCTTGACGGTCTGACTGCCAAAAAACGGCCTACGGCAGGCTGACCGTCAAGGCCGTGAACCATCCCACTTTTTGGGGTTTCATACCCTACCCTCAGTATCATTAAGGATAGTTCTTTTTTAAATCAAGAATCCATCCGCCTCAAAAATGAATTTGATATTGAACAACATTCAAATAATTCCAGAATGCTTTGATTCGTCTCCTCGGTTTAACCGCGTACATCACGACCTTGTTACGACTTTGAAGAGATGATTTAAGTGAAAAATAAGCAAAAACGCCAGGCGATGACATTATCCCTGCTGACTGTCAGCATGTTGTTATCATTTCAACTACAGGCTTACGACAAATACGATAGCAGCAAAGCCTATGCCGGCGGCGAAAAAGTCACCTGGCAGGGGAATGATTTTCAGGCTCAATGGTATGCCAATCCGGGTGAACAACCGAACCCTGCTGTAACCCACATCTGGGAAAACGTATGGAAAAAAATGGATTCGGCTCCGGGCACCGACCCCACCCCTGATCCAGAACCAGAACCAGAACCAGAACCAGAACCGGCACCACCCACCCCGCCTGAAACCGGCCCCTCTGACTATCCACAATACCAGCCCGGCAATCAGTACCAGATGGGCGACATCGTCAGCAATAAAGGCAACGACTACCAATGTCAGGTCGCGAACTGGTGTAATGGAGAACCTGCCGCTTATGCACCTGGTGACGGCTGGGCATGGCAAGCAGCATGGAGTGTGCACGGTACCGCCCCGGAATCGGGCATGGAAATCAGCCAGAAATCACTGAACGAACGTGAAGAAGCCCTGACAAACACGCCACAACTGGTTGCGGTAAAAAAAGCCATCAGCACGCTGAGTAACGAAAAAGTTGAGCAGATTAAGCCTGGCGCGGCCAGCAATCCTGCTAACGTGAAACGTGTTGAAGAACTGGTGACTGCAGCTAAATGGGACACATTCTTCCCACACCGTGATCCTGCTTACACCTATGAAAATTTCCTGAAGGCAGTAGGGAAATTCCCGGTTCTTTGTGCTGAAAGCGACAATGGACAGGATGCCGATGCGATTTGTAAAAAGACGCTGGCTACCATGTTTGCTCATTTTGTCCAGGAAACCGGCGAGCATGCCGACCAAAGTGATGTAGAACAGTGGCAACAGGGCTTACATTGGGTCCGTGAAATGGGCCTTGATGAAACGTCTTATGATAAATACACGGGCGCAACCTGTAACCCCAACACCTGGCAGGGTAAAGCCTGGCCATGTGCCAAAGACAGCCAGGGCAATGCGTTAAGCTATTTTGGCCGTGGGGCGAAACAGCTGAGCTATAACTTCAACTATGGTGCTTTTTCCCAGGCCATGTTTGGCGATGTGAATGTTTTACTGAAAGAACCCCATCTGGTCGCCGATACCTGGCTCAACCTGGCCAGTGCGATATTTTTCTATGTTCAACCGCAGCCGCCTAAACCCAGCATGCAGGCCGTTATGGATGGCAGCTGGCAGCCAAACGCGGCCGATAAGGCCAATGGGTTGGTGCCTGGTTTCGGCGTGACAACACAAATCATTAACGGTGGTGTGGAATGTGGCGGCAGCGTGGAAATCCAGCAGTCTCTGAACCGTATTGAGTATTACAAGGCATTTGCCAAACAATTAGGGGTAGCCGTACCGGACAGCGAAGTACTGGGTTGTAAGGGAATGAAGCAATTCAGTGAGGACAGTTCGGCGGCGATGCCTTTATTCTGGGTGAAAGACGATAGCTATGTTGCTGCAAATCCGGGTGGCAAGTCTTATGCATGTAAACTGGTTAACTGGCAGGAAAACGATTTTAGCGCGCTGACCCAGGGGGATTACACTCGCTGCGTTAAAGCAAGTTTCCCGGATGTTGTCATCAGGGACTAATCGGTGCTTCATTACTGCCCTCTTCCGCATGCGGAAGAGGGCGTGGGGCAGTTATTTCAGTGACATCGTCTGGCGTTTCTCTGCCGATTGCAGGCCCAGCTCAATCAGCTCCATCACCTGAATCGCTTCTTCCGCGGTGACCGGATTGGCACCGGTACCGGCGATAGCATCACGCACTGCCGCATAATAAGCCGGATAGTTGCCTGGCAGCGTCAGCAAGGCTTTTTCCACCATCACATCGCCATCGGCCAGCGTCAGCACACCATCACGCATATCATAACCCCACTCCTCCTTCGGTGGACGTTCGCCCGCCTTCAGACGATCTTCCTGGGGATCGAGGCCAAATTTCACATAGCTGCCGCGCGTACCGTGCACAATAAAACGCGCCGACTCCGCCGCCGCCAGCATGCTGGCGTGCAGCACCACACGGCGTTGCGGATAAGTCAGCGTGGCATGGAAATAATCGGTGGTTTGCGCACCGCTACGCAGTTCAGCCATATCGACGTTGATGGCAACAGGCGCACCGAACAACTGCAACGCCTGATCGAGCACATGCGGTCCCAGATCGAACCAGATCCCACTGCCCGGCCCTTTCATCTCACGCCAGCGCTGACGGACTTCCGGACGGAAGCGGTCAAAATGCGACTCCAGATAACGCACCTCACCGAGGGTGCCATCAGCCAGCAGCGATTTCAGCGTCAGGAAGTCGCTGTCCCAGCGGCGGTTATGGAACACTGACAGCAGCAGACCTTTCGCTTTTGCCAGCGCATCCAGCTCACGCGCCTGTGACAAAGTGACGGTAAAAGGTTTATCCACCACCACATGTTTTCCGGCATTCAGCGCCGCTTTGGCTAACGGGAAATGGGTATCATTCGGGGTAGGAATTACAATCAGGTGCAGAGTCGGATCGTCCAGCAGCGTCTGGGGATCGGCAACCACCTGCACCGAAGGCCAGTCAGCGTGCACTTTTGTCGCGTCGCTACTGGAGATCGCCGCCAGTTCGACATCTGGCGTTCCGGCGATCAACGGTGCATGGAAAGTTTTGCTGGCAAATCCGTAGCCTATCAGGCCGACACGAAGTTTATCGCTCATTATCATTCCTCTTGTTCGTTACCTGACTGATTTAAGACGAATCAGTCAGTGAGGACAAGAAGGAATCACCTGAAAGCTCAGGAGATCGCACTCCTTGCAGGTTGCCAGCTTTCCTGGGCCACCAGCGCATCCTGTGCATCCTGGCTGCGACGCCGGAAATCACTGGGGCTGACGCCAACGCGTTTACGGAACACGCGCGAAAAATACAGCTGGTCATCATAGCCCACCTCGCGGCCTACCGAGGCGATCGGCTCCTGGGTGGTCTGCAACAACAGTTTGGCGCGGATCACCCGCTGATCTTCACGCCAGCGCAGCAGATTGATGCCCATCTGCTCGCGGAACAAATGCGCCAGGCGTGAGGGCGACAGGCAGACATGGCGCGCCACTTCCTCAATTTTCACCTCACTCGCCAGATGATTAGTGACGTACTGGCAGGCTTCAATCACCCGCGGATCGCGGATTTGCTGATGACTGCGCGGATCTTCTTCCACCGCGCGCAACAGCAAGCGCTCCAGCAGGTTCATCGCCAGTTCTTCGGCAAAACGTCGTCCGGAATTATGTGTCTGTTCAATGCTGGCAAACAGGCGATCAAATTCCGCACGCTGGGCTTCCGGCAGACGCAGACGCCCCACCCCCTGGGATTCATCCTGCCATTGCAGCCAGTCGGTCCAGTAAGCACGCGGGCGGAAATAAACCCAGCGATGGAACCAGCACGGACTATCCGCTGCGCGACCATAGTAGTGCGGGGTTTTCGGCTGAAACAGCAGCATATCGCCAGGCAGGCAATCGAATGCCTGTTCACCATCAAACACCCGACCTTCACCTTTAATGGTCAGATTGAGGATATAGCCTTTCATACCGAGCGGACGGTCGATAAAGAAATCGAGCGGGCCATCGGCGGTAATCGGCGTCAGCCCGGCCACCAGCCAGGCATTAAAGGGATAACCCGGCAATAACGGGTTTTGTTGTGCCACGGGGGGTTCGCGGTGGTACATAATGCCCTCACTTTTCGCGTGATTGATAACCGAAACGGAACGGCTGTCGCCGTTCCGTTGTTGTCACCGATTCAGGCGGCTTTATTTTTCTGTTTGTAACGGTCAAAAATCACCGCCGCTAACAGTATCAAACCGCGCACCACATACTGTGAGAAAGGCGATATATTCAGGAGATTCATCGCATTCTCAACCGTTCCCAGGATTAATACCCCGGCCACCACATACGATATTTTGCCGATACCGCCCTTCAGTGATACCCCGCCCAGCACACAGGCAGAAATCACAATCAGCTCGTAGCCCAGCGAGGTCATCGGCTGGCCGCTGGTCATACGCGACGCCAGAATGATGCCCGCCGCCGCCGAGACTAACCCGGAAAGGATAAAAATGATGATACGGGTACGCACCACCGGTACACCGGCCAGACGCGCCGCTTCCTCGTTGCCCCCAATCGCCAGCGTGTTACGGCCAAAGGTGGTTTTATTCAACAAAAAACCAAACACGATCATGGTGGCGATAGTCAGCCAGATCGGGGCCGGTAAGCCGAACCAGTTGGCATAGCCGAGAGCGAAGAAACGTTCATCTTCGATACCCACCGCTTTACCGTCGGAGAAGATATACGCCAGACCACGCACAATCTGCATCGTTGCCAGCGTGGTGATCAGGGCATTGATCTTCAGCCGGGCAATCACGAATCCGTTAACAAACCCGGTGGCCATACCCAGCAGTAACCCCGCCGCCACCCCGATCCACAGGCTTTCAGTCATGTTGATCACCACGGCAGTGACCACGCCCGCACAGGCGATCACTGAGGCAACCGACAGGTCAAAATCCCCGGAGGCGAGACAGAACAGCATGCCACACGCCACCATGCCCGACATCGACATCGCCAACCCCAGCCCTTTCATATTGATAAAGGAACCAAAGTTGGGGACAAAAATGGTACAGGCAATAAACAGCAGTGCGAACACCACCAGCATGCCGAAGTTATCCCAGATACGTCCCAGTTGCAGGCCGCTGCGCTGCGCCGGTGGCGTATTAGAAGTGGTAGATGAAGCCATAATTGCTCTCCTTTACATCAGGCCACGGCGGCCGCTTGAGTCGTTTTCGGCATCGCCAGGCCCAGCGTCAGCTGCTCCGTGGCACGGTCGTGTGGCAGTTCACCGGCAATTTCGCCTTCACGCATCACCACGATGCGGTCGGCCAGGCCCATCACTTCGGGCAGATCGCTGGAGGCAAACAACACGGCAATACCTTTGTTTGCCAGTTGATAAATCAGGTTATAAATCTCGTGTTTCGCGCCGACATCAATGCCGCGGGTAGGCTCATCCAGCAGAATCACGTTCATCTCCTCCGACAACCAGCGGCCAAGAATCGCTTTCTGCTGGTTACCGCCAGACAGGTTCATGATCAGCTGCTGAGCATGCGGGGTTTTAATGTTGAGCGAACGAATATGGCTGTCGGCATTTTTCGCCTCCCAGCCGGGCTTAATCAGGCAACCGGCCGTGAGATTGTGCCGACGCGCGCTGATGTTGATGTTGTCGCGGACCGAATGCACCGGAATGATGCCCTCCGACTTACGATCTTCCGGACACAACATAATGCCCGCGCGGATCGCATCGAGCGGCTGGCGAATATTGAGTTTTTTACCATCCAGCGACACACTGCCGCCGCGCAGGCGGGTGGCACCGAATAGCCCCTTCATCAATTCACTGCGACCGGCCCCGACAAGGCCGAATAGCCCGACAATTTCGCCAGCCCGTACTTCTAGCGAAATGGGCATACGCACACCCTTCGCCTCCACCTGGTCCAGCTGCAAACGCACGGGGCCCAAATCACGCGGCGCGTAACCATAGATATCCCCCAGATTGCGTCCCACCATCGCCTGTACCAGGTCTTCATGGTGGGTGTTTTTCATATCCGTGAAGGTGCGCACGTAGCGGCCATCTTTAAATACGGTGATGGCATCGCTCAGCGCAAAAATTTCTTCCATGCGATGTGAAACATACAGCACGACCCGACCCTGCTCGCGCAGCTGACGGATCACACGGAACAGGTGTTCGATTTCACGCGCCGACAGCGAGCTGGTTGGTTCATCAAACGCGATAATGCGGGCGTTACGCGCCAGCGCTTTGGCAATTTCCACCATCTGCCACTGGCCGAGCGACAGATATTTCAGCGGCATATCCGGGTCGATATCCATCCCCAGATTTTTCAGCTGGAGACCCGCCTCGTAGCGCAGCAACTTACGGTTGACCAGACCATGACGATGCGGGATCTGGCCGAGGTAGATGTTCTCCGCCACGCTCATTTCCGGCACCAGATGCAGTTCCTGGTAAATGATCGCCACACCGGCATCCAGCGCCTCGGTGGTGTGATTAAAACGTACCGGCTGGCCTTTAATGTGGATCTCGCCCGCAGTGGGCTGATAGCTGCCGCTGAGAATTTTCAGCAACGTAGATTTGCCTGCGCCGTTTTCCCCCATCAGCGCGTGCACTTCACCAGCACGACAACTGAAGGAAATATCCTGAAGCGCTTTCACACCGGGGAACGTCTTGCTGATACCATGAAACGACAGAAAGTCAGAATCAGTGTTCATGGGAACTCCATATCGTGGTGAATAAGGCGCTCTGTCCCCGCGAGGCACAGAGCGCACGCAACGGGATTACATCAGCCCTTTTTTCGCCAGTTCGGTTTTGAAGTTATCGCGGGTGATCAGCACCACGTCGGTGACTTCAGTAAACTTCGCGGGTTCCTGTCCTTTGGTTACCCACTCATACAGCATCTGGCTGCTTTTATAGCCGTGTACGTCAGGGCTGGGCAGCAGTGAGCCGTAGAAACCGGTCGGTTCCCCTTTGGAAAGCTCGCTGACTGCATCCACACCGTTAATACCGATGCCGATCACATCCGGTGCTTTAAAGCCCTGGCCTTCAGTCGCGCGCACGCCTCCCAGCACGGTGTTGTCATTCATGCCGAGGATCAACCAGTGTTTCACCTTCGGATGCTGCACCAGCAGTGAGTTACCGGCGTCAAACGCGCCAGGGATATCATTGGATTTGGTGGGAACCTGATAGATCTGCGCCGCCGGGAAACCGGCCGCTTTCAGCGCATCCATCGAGCCGGTGGTGCGACGACGCGCGGTATCCAGTTCGTTGGCGGTAATCGCCATCACGCCGGTTTCTTTCACATCCCAGCCGCGTTTCTGCATTTCTTTATACAGTTCCTGGCCCTGACGCTCGCCGATTTTGGTCGCCGCCATCATCACCAGTGGCACGGTGTCCATGGGTTTGCCTTTGGCGTTGACGAACTGATCATCGACGGCAATCACTTTCAGGTCATAACTGCGGGCTTTCGCCATAATCGCCGATCCCAGTTTCGGGTCCGGGGTACAGATTACAAAACCCTTCGCACCGCTGGCCGCCAGGCTGTCGATGGCGTTCAGGGTTTTTTCGCCGTCGGGTACAGCGATTTTGATCACTTCAAAGCCGAGATCTTTGCCCGCTTTATCGGCAAAGCGCCACTCAGTCTGGAACCAGGGTTCCTCCGGTTGTTTGACGAGAAAACCGAGCTTCATGGTCTCGGCGATAGCGGAATGTGACATAAGCGCGGCGAGACCAATTGCCGCCAGCGTTTTAGTGAATTTATGCATGATGCTCTCCGGCACAATGATGTTTTTAGCGAGCTTTAAACGAATCGGTGTAAGCGCTACCACACTGTTCTCTCTTACGGGTACAGCGAAAAATCAGCGCGTTAGAACAAGGTTTGTACAAAGGCTGTGCAAACGCTGGGCTAGTTGTAGCGGGAAAAGGTGAGAAAAATGTAGAGCGGTATCACATCCCGGAACGACGACAAAATTCTCCATATATTCAGCAAAATTAACCGGTCATTAACTTTTGCAGTGGATCACGAAATGCCTGTTGATGGCAGAAAAGTGCATATTCTCAGCCGGGGATGACTAACCGCTCCAGCCCACCCATTCCAGGATAAGCGCAGATAACTGACACAGGAGAATTTCAATGGGCGCTGGCGCTATTACCATCGGGCTGGATTTTGGCAGCGATTCCGTCCGGGCCCTGGCCGTGGACTGCCACAATGGCGAAGAACTGGAAAAAGCCGTGGTCAACTATCCGCGCTGGGCTAAAGGGTTGTTTTGCGATGCGCATGCCAACCGCTTTCGTCATCATCCGCAGGACTATATCGATGCGCTGGAACAGGCGCTGGTGACGGTAGTACAAAAACTCAGCCCGGAGCAACGTACCGCCGTGGTGGGGATTGGTGTTGATAGCACTGGCTCAACACCGGCACCCATCGACCGCGATGGCAACGTGCTGGCGTTGCGCCCTGAGTTCGCCGACAACCCCAATGCGATGTTTGTGTTGTGGAAAGATCACACCGCCATAGAAGAAGCGGAGGAGATCAATCAGCTGTGCCACAGCGGCCGCTTCGCCGATTACACCCGCTATATTGGCGGCATTTATTCGTCGGAATGGTTCTGGGCGAAAATCCTGCACGTTTCCCGTGCCGATGCCGCCGTGCGTGACGCCGCTGTCTCCTGGGTAGAACTGTGCGACTGGGTTCCCGCCCTGCTGAGTGGCACCACTGCGCCACAGCAGCTGCGCCGTGGCCGCTGTGCCGCCGGGCATAAGTCCCTCTGGCACCCGGACTGGCAAGGCTTGCCTCCCGCCGAATTCCTTAACGCGCTCGACCCGCTGCTGACCGAACAACTCGACTCTCCGCTGTTCAGCGACACCTGGACTGCGGATGTGCCGGTTGGCACCCTGAGCGCCGAGTGGGCGCAGCGTCTCGGCCTGTCACAACAGGTGGTGCTGTCTGGCGGTGCGTTTGACTGCCATATGGGTGCCGTCGGTGCCGGAGCACAACCCTATACGCTGGTGAAAGTGATTGGCACCTCAACCTGCGACATCCTGATTGCCGACAGCGAAAAAGTGGGCGAACGCGCCATCAAAGGTATTTGCGGCCAGGTGGATGGCAGCGTCATGCCGGGTGCCATCGGCTGCGAAGCCGGGCAATCCGCCTTCGGCGACATTTACGCCTGGTTCAGCCGCCTGCTCGGCTGGCCGCTGCAACAGGCGGCACAGCAACATCCTGAGCTGCAACCTCAGCTGGAGCAGCTGCAAAAAGATCTGATCCGTCAGCTGACTGACGCCTGGGCCGCCGATCCACAGCTCGATCATCTGCCGGTGGTGCTGGACTGGTTCAACGGTCGTCGCACCCCCGATGCGAATCAGCGCCTGAAAGGGGTGATTACCGACCTCAATCTCGGTACCGATGCCCCGGCGCTATTTGGCGGCCTGATCGCGGCCACCGCCTTTGGTGCACGCGCCATTATGGAGTGCTTCGAGCAACAGCAGATCCCGGTGGAAAGCGTGCTGACCCTCGGCGGCATTGCGCGCAAATCCCCGGCCATTATGCAGGCCTGCTGCGACGTGATGAACCGGCCACTGGATATCGTCGCTTCTGACGAATGTTGCGCACTCGGTGCAGCCATTTTTGCCGCAGTCGCCGCTCAGGTTTACGCCGATGTCCCGGCGGCACAACAGGTGATGGCCAGCCCAATCGACGTGACCTTACAACCGGATAGTCAGCGCGTGGCGCGCTATCAACAGCTTTATCAACGCTATCAACATTGGTGCCGGGCCGCTGAACCGCAGTATGCCGCACGCACCGTTTCCGCTAAGTAAAGGAGTGGTTTTATGGAACAGCACAACACACAACAGGTGTGGTTTGTTATTGGTACGCAACACCTCTACGGGGCGGAAACGTTACGCCAGGTGGAACAGCATGCGCGCCAGGTGATGGATGGCCTGAATCAGGCGGGTAGTCTGCCGTTGCAACTGGTGCTCAAACCGCTGGTGAAATCGCCGGATGAGGCGCTGGCACTGTGCCGCGAGGCAAATCACGCCAATGAATGCGTCGGCATTATCACCTGGCTGCACACCTTCTCGCCCGCCAAAATGTGGATCGGCGGGCTGAGTATCCTGAATAAGCCACTGCTGCAATTCCATACCCAGTTCAATGCCGAGATCCCGTGGGACAGCATGGATATGGACTTTATGAACCTGAACCAGACCGCCCACGGTGGCCGCGAGTTCGGCTTTATCGGTGCGCGTATGGGCCTGCAACACAGCGTCGTGACCGGCCACTGGCAGGATAAAGAGAGCCAGCTGCGGATCGGTCGCTGGATCCGTGCCGCCCAGGCGCGTCAGGCCAGCCAGCAGCTGAAAGTTGCCCGTTTCGGTGACAACATGCGCGAAGTGGCTGTCACCGAAGGCGATAAGGTGGCGGCGCAAATTCAGTTTGGCTATGCGGTAAACGGCTGGGGCGTCGGTGATTTAGTCGAGGTGGTGAACAGCGTCAGCGATGGTGACGTCAATGCCCTGATTGATGAATACGAAAGCCACTACCGCTTTACCGACGTGGCGGCTGTGAATGGTGAGAAACGCCAGAATGTGCTGGATGCCGCACGTATTGAACTGGGACTGAAGCGCTTCCTCGATGCGGAAGGCTGCAAAGCCTTTACCACCAACTTCCAGACATTACACGGCATGACGCAGCTGCCGGGTCTGGCGGTGCAACGTCTGATGGGCCAGGGTTACGGTTTTGCCGGTGAAGGTGACTGGAAAACCGCCGCGCTGCTGCACATTCTCAAAGTACAGGCCGGTAATCGCGCTGGCGGCACCTCATTTATGGAGGATTACACTTACCACTTCTCCCCCGGCAACGATCTGGTGCTGGGTTCCCATATGCTGGAAGTGTGCCCATCCATCGCCAAAGAAGAGAAACCGCTGATTGATGTGCAGTTCCTTGGTATTGGTGGCAAAGCCGATCCGGCGCGCCTGATTTTCTCTACCCCGGCCGGACGCGCGGTGAATGCCAGCGTGATCGATCTCGGTGACCGCTTCCGTCTGCTGGTGAATGTGGTGGACGCGATCGAACAACCGAAGCCGTTACCGAAGCTGCCGGTGGCGCGTGCCTTGTGGCGTGCACAACCGTCACTGGCAACGGCATCAGAAGCCTGGATTCTGGCCGGTGGTGCACACCATACGGTGTTCAGCCAGGCGCTGGATCTCGATGACCTCTATCTTTACGGCGAGCTGAACGGTATTGAGGTGCTGGTGATTGATGAAGAGACGCGTTTACCGGCATTTAAGGACGCACTGCGCTGGAATGAGGCCTATTATCGTCTGATGCGTTAAGTGTTTTTTCATATCCTCTCAGGTCGCGATTTATCGCGGCCTTTTTTTTCAGAAAAAATTCCCATCTCTCTCAGCCAAAATAATGCTTAATGGAATCCCCATTCAGGAGAGAAGAAATCATGGATGTAACCCGAAATACTTCAGCCTCAGTCAGTCAGGTCGCGGATGAACCGACACCCGCCACAGCGCAATCGGCTTTAAATGTTAGCCATGTCGTAAATAAACCCACTTTTGATTTATCTTCATTTTATATTTCACCAAACACCCCCATTTCATTCGTCAATATTGATTTTAACGATCGCTCCTACCAAAATATGTGGTCGGGAGCATGGCGAGAGAAACTCGCCACCATGCAACAGGTAATAAAAGAGAAGTATGAGGGTAAAGACTATCGCTTTGCCCGTGTGGGAGATTATCTGCTGGCAAAGCATTATCCTTCTGCCAAAGGTTGTGATTACCGCCCAGCGGAGTTTGATCTCAATGGTAATAATATGGTGGCGCATGGCACCAATGCGGCGGTGTTGCTATATTCGGTAATCAACTGCAACCTGCAAATCGTCCCGGTCATCAAGCAGCTTAAGTTGCTGGGCATGGAGCATCAATATATTAAAGACCAGAGCGAGGGCAATTATTATCAGCTTTGCAGTGGTGTGCGTGTCACCGGGCTGTATTATAGTTCAGCTGATTTTAGCGACGAGAAGCAAATGGCGATGGCCGCGGCGAAAAATGGCGATGGTTCTTTCGGTTCAATGCAGGTCGTCATATTTGGCGATGGCTATGACCGGGGAGATCTACTGCAAGACGCAGATAATCAGGAAACTCGTAAAATGGTCAATATTCGCGGTGTAGCGGCCAGGAATACGCAGGAGAAAAATATTATACTGGAATCTTTCAGGGAAATATACGACACCACCCGAAATGAAAAGATAAAAACACTGTATGTCTGTACTTTCGACATCCTCGACGAGACACTCTATAAAAGAGACATTAATGGCAGACCCGACCTGCGTTATATCCTGGCCAGCAGTGATACGATAGATTCATTATCCCACCCTTCCTTAAATCTCACCCATATTGAAAATAACCCGACAGGCTTACTGGAAAACTACCTGATTGATAAGGACACGCCAATTTCTTTTGAGAACATTAATTTCGAAGACCAAGCCATGCTGTTCCGCATCTGGGATATTACCGCCCGATATGAACTGGATAAAATACGTCAAGACTTAAAAGCAACCTATGCTGATGGCAATTTCCCCTGCAAAACGATCGGCGAGTATCGTGCCAGCCTTCCGGCACCGCAGCCTGGCGATATCAATTTCCGCCCTGCTGCGTTTGATCCAGATAAGAACAACGTCGCCCACGGCACCAATCTGGATGTGGTGACCCATGCCATTATTAATTGCGGCCTGCAACTGGTGCCAGGTATGGAGCAGCTGCTGCGTCTGGGACAACAGCATGAATATACCGACAAGGCCAACCCGGAATTGTCCTGGCTGCTAAGTGTGGCAGTGCGAGCAACAACACTGAGTAATCTGCATAGCAATTTCCATGATGCCGAGAGTTTTGCTCGTGAGGCAGCGAAGGAAACCACCAATCTGCTCAGTGCCATTCAGGTGGTGGTGATTGGAGATGGCGTTAATCAACGCGATATGTATGCCAATCTCAATAACGAGTCTGCTTTTGAACGCATCAATATCTGGTTGCTGGCGTTAAAAGACGACAATGACAAAAGAATCGTAATGGATTGGTTGCGGCTGGTCAGGGACACGCTGGGCATTGAGGAAATCAATAAACTGAGGTTTTGTACCTTTGAAGACATCGACGACTGCCGCTGGGAAGATAGCCATCCGGTGCGCCCCAAACTGGCAGAATTAATGGAGAAATCGCACACCATCGAATAAAGGTTTGCATTAATTCGTAGCGGCACGACAGCACAGACTCTTGTACCTTCATGACATAGATATACGTGATAAAAAACAGGAGGCCCTCCCGGGCCTCCTCAACGGTGTTTCACAAAGACCGTACTGTCAACGGTATTCCAGAAACATCGTCACAAACTTCCCTAATGGTGGTGCAATGCTACGAGGATGATAACCGTTTAACCGGCGCGTTCTGCTGGCGATCCCACATTACTGTCAGCAGGCGTTGCAGCGCGATAAAGGCAAACAACAAAATACCGATGGCGATTTTGGTCCACCACGAACTCAGGGTGCCGTCGAAGTTAATCCAGGTCTGAATCAACCCCTGAATCAGCACACCAAACAGCGTACCAAGTACGGTGCCGACACCGCCGGAAAGCAGCGTACCGCCGATCACTACGGAGGCTATCGCATCAAGTTCCACCCCCAGTCCGGCCAGCGCATAACCCGCCGAGGTATAGATGGAAAACACAATGCCCGCCAGCGTCGCCAGCGTGGTCGATAACATATAGATCTTGATGGTGGTGGCACGGGTTGAGATGCCCATCAACTGGGCTGAAGTCAGGTTGCCGCCGATGGCATACACCTGATTGCCAAAACGCGTGCGGTGCGCCAGCAGAATGCCGCCAATCACCACCACCAGCATAATCACCGCCAGCAGGCTCAGACGCCCGCCGCCGGGAATTTTCCATGCCAGGCTCGACAGCGTGGTATACAGCGGATGGTCGATGGGAATGGAGTTTTCCGACACCAGATAGCTGCAACCACGCAGGAAAAACATCCCGGCCAGCGTGATGATAAACGCCGGGATTTTCAGTGCATCGATCAGCCAGCCCATCATGGCACCAAATGCCGCCCCCAGCGCCAGAATCAGCGCAAACGCCAGCAACGGATCAACGTGATAATCTCCGATCAGGCGGGCGAGAAACACGCCACTAAAGGCGATCACCGCCCCCACCGACAAATCAATGCCGCCAGACAGAATGACGAAGGTCATTCCCACAGCGATGATGCCGAGAAAGGCGTTATCGGTCAGGATATTACAAATCACCCGTGTTGAGGCGAAACCGGGAAACTGGCTCAGGCAGAACAGATACCCGGCGACAAACACCAGCAGGGTAATCATCAGAGGAAGATGGCGTTTAATCATGATGGACGTCTCCGTTTCAGCATGGCGATAAAGCGCGGTGACTGAATCAGCAACACGCACATCACCACGATCGCTTTCACCACCTGGTTCAGTTCCGGCGGGAATCCTGACAACAATATCCCGGTATTCATCGACTGAATAATCAGCGCGCCAATCAGCGACAGCACCAGATTAAAACGTCCGCCCATCAGCGATGCGCCGCCAATCACCACCGCCAGAATCGCATCCAGCTCAAGCCATAATCCGGCGTTGTTGGCATCCGCGCCACGGATATCCGCAGCAACAATCAAACCCGCCACCGCCGCACAGACACCGCTGATAACGTAAGTGGACATCACCACCAGCCAGCCAGTAACCCCGGCATTACGCGCCGCGCGCAGGTTGATCCCCACCGCTTCGATAAACAACCCCAGCGCGGTTTTGCGCGTCAGCAGCCACACGGCCAGCGCCACCACCAGCGTAATCCACACCGGCACCGGAAAAAGCCATAACGAACCGCTGCCGAACCACGCGAGGTTGTCATTATCGAAGGTGACGATTTGCCCCTGGGTGATCAGCTGCGCCACACCGCGCCCGGCCACCATCAAAATCAGCGTGGCGACGAATGGCTGGATGCGTAACAACGCCACCAGCACACCGTTCCACAAACCGCATGCCAGGCCGGTGCCGAGCGTCGCGAGAATGACAAACGACAAGCTGTGTCCCGCCACCGTCAGGGTGGCCGCCGTGGCCCCGGCGATGGCCATCACCGCGCCTACTGACAAATCAATACCGCCGGTGGCAATCACCAGCGTCATCCCCACCGCCAGCAATGCCACCGGCGCCGCGCGGTTGAGAATATCGATCGGGCTGCCAAACAGGCGACCATCCTGCACATGCACGGCAAAAAAGTTGTTGGCGACCAGGCTATCCACCAGCAACACCAGGATCAGGGCGGCGATCTGCGGCATACCCGGTGGCAGTTTCGGTTTGCGACGATTGGTTTTTTCAGACGTCATATCGGATTCAAGCATGTTGTGCTCCTCCGTGGGCGATGGCGTTAACAATCGACGCCACCGACAGCTGCTCAAGGGGGATCTCCGCCACCTGCTTCAAATCACGCATAATCAGCACGCGATCGGCGTAGCCCACCAGTTCTTCGAGTTCAGAGGAGATAACCAGCAGCGCCAGTCCATCGGCGCACAGGGATTCAATCAGACGAATAATCTCAGCATGGGCACCAACATCGATGCCGCGCGTCGGCTCGTCGAGGATGAGAAACTGCGGTTTAGTCACCAGCCAGCGTGAGAGCAACACTTTCTGCTGATTACCGCCGGACAATAACTCAACCGGTTGATCGGCATTCGGTGTACGTATCCCCAGGCTTTTAATAAAGCGTTCGGCTATCGCCTGTTGTTCACGCTTTTTAATCGGACGCAGCCAGCCGCGCTGCGCCTGCAACGCGAGGATAATATTTTCTCGCACCGAGGCCTTACCAATAATGCCGTCGGTTTTGCGGTCCTCCGGGCAGAACCCCATACCCAGTTTCGAGGCTTTCGCCGGGGTGCGAATCTGCTGCACTTTGCCTTTGATGGTGGCAGTGCCGCGATCGGCTCGTCGGATACCAAACAACACTTCGGCGGTTTCGGTACGCCCCGAACCCAACAGCCCGGCCAGCCCGACCACTTCGCCTGGCCGTACCTGCAAACTGAACGGCTCGATGGTGCCCTTCTTACCGTAATCTTCAAACGCCACCACCGGCTGATTGCTGCGTAAGGTGCTGCCCTGACGCTGCAACGCGGTTTCCAGCAGCTCACGTCCCAGCATCAGTTTGATCAACTCAATGCGCGGCAGCGTCGCGGTATCGCGAGTGGCGATAAACTGCCCATTGCGCAGCACTGTGATACGGTCGGTGATGCGATAGACCTGATCAAGAAAATGGGTGACAAAAATCAGGCTCATCCCTTTGGCTTTTAACTGCGCCATCAGGGTAAATAACATTTCAACTTCGCTGGCATCGAGGCTGGCGGTCGGTTCATCAAGGATCAACACCTGCGCCGACAGATCCACCGCCCGGCAAATAGCGATAATCTGCTGCATCGCCACCGAGTAATGGCCCAGCTGCCGTGTCACATCCAGCGCAAAACCGTATTTACGCATCAGCGCATCGGCGTCGCGTACCATACGTTTGCGATCGATCATGCCAAAGCGACGTGGTTCACGACCGATATAGAGATTATCCGCCACCGACATATTCGGCAGCAGGTTCACTTCCTGGTAAACGGTGCCAATCCCCATGGCCTGCGCATCGCCGGTATTATGCGGCGCTATGGTCTGGCCGTTGAGGGTAATCACCCCGGCATCGCGGGTGTATACACCGGTCAGCACTTTGATCAGCGTCGATTTGCCGGCACCGTTCTCCCCCAGCAGCGCCATAATTTCGCCTTTGCGGATGCTGAAAGAGACGTTATCCAGTGCCTTAACGCCCGGAAAACCTTTGCTGACGCCGCTGATGGTCAGCAGTGCTTCTTGTTGTGATGTACTCATACGGATCTGCCTCGCCTTACGTCATGAAAACCGCCCCGAAGGGCGGTGCGGGGATCAGTAACCCATGCCTTTTTTCTTATCGAGTTGCGCCTGAGCATCAGCAGGCAGGAAGAGTTTTGACTCGGTGCGAATGATTTTTGGCGGCTGGGTGCCGTCTTTTTTCAGTTTTTCCAGCGCATCAAAGGCCGGGCCTGCCATGTTCGGCGTCAGCTCAACGTTGGCGTTGGCTTCACCTGCCAGCATCGCTTTGTAGATATCCGGCACGCCGTCAATTGAGCCGGTCAGGATATCTTTGCCCGGTTTCAGGCCCGCTTCTTTGATGGCCTGAATCGCGCCAATCGCCATATCGTCGTTATGCGCGAACACCATGCAGATGTTTTTGCCGTTGTTCTCCGCCTTGATAAAGCTCTCCATCACCTCTTTACCTTTACTGCGGGTAAAGTCACCGGACTGAGAACGAATGATCTTGATGTTAGGGTGTCCGGCGATGGCTTCAGCAAAGCCTTTTTTACGGTCAATCGCCACGCTGGCACCGACCGTACCCTGCAATTCCACGACGTTACATTGTTTGCTGCCGATGGTTTTCACCAGCCAGTCACCAATCAATTTACCTTCCAGCACGTTATCCGCCGTCACCACTGCCTCATACAGTGACTTGTCATTCACCACGATGGCGCGGTCAAGCAGGAATACCGGAATTTTGGCATCTTTGGCTTCTTCAAGGACGGGTTCCCAGCCAGTTTGCACCACCGGCGCGATAAAGATGGCATCCACACCCTGCGCGATGAACGAACGCACCGCTTTGATCTGGTTCTCCTGTTTCTGCTGGCCATCCGCGATTTTCAGCGTGATACCACGCTTTTGCGCTTCACTTTTTGCCACGTTAGTCTCCGCTGAACGCCAGCCGGATTCCGAGCCAACCTGTGAGAATCCGACGGTCATATCAGCAGCCAAAACCGGCGCGCTGATTGCGGCGCTCACCATGGCAGACAAGAGTAAACGTTTCCACATAATTTCATTCCTCTGAAGGGAGTGTGCTGTAGGGGGTACAAACGCGGTTTAAGCTTGGCGTAAATGTGCGTCGCTAAGAGCGACCTGCTTCACAAAACAGAGTGAATTAAAGGGGTTACGAGGAGATAACAGGTAAAAGCCGGGTCAGGGTTATGGACAAAACGCCTGGCGTTTTTCGCCAGGGCCGTTAAATAAATGTAATAAAGAGAATCGCTTATGAAGCATTATGCTGGAAACGATTACAGACACCGCGTAAATAATGGTTACGGTGCCTGGGCGAAAAGAATTGATGGTTTTGTGACTGCCCGCACAGATCGTGATGTACGGTTTCAATCCGTGTTCATCAATTTATCGACCAGTCGATAATAAGCAGCAATTTCAGTTGAGCGACTGAAAAGAAATAGCGTTATAAAGCGTAAAAAATAACGCTGGCTATTTTCCGTCGGGAAGCAAAGGGTTTTATCCTATACCCCGAATAACGGGCACAGAGACGCGTTAATTGCACCATAACGAGGAGCAATGACATGCTTAAAACGTAAAAAAGTGTCTTTTGGTGCGCGGATTGGCTTGCTTTGTCTGATTTTTGCATTTTTTTATGACTGGCGTATGGACTCTCGCCGCGTGCTCCCTATACTTGGCGCTTCCCTGTTCTTTATTTTTTAAATGGCAATCATGACTGCGCTCGATTACCTGCTGAAATTCCGTAAAGTGAATAATCTTGAGAGTCTGGAAAAACTCTACGACCATCTTAACTATTCACTGACTGATGATAACGAAATCATCAATATGTATCGCGCCGCCGATCACCGTCGCGCTGAGCTGGCTTCCGGTGGCCGTCTGTTTGATTTGGGTCGCGTGCCTAAATCTGTCTGGCGCTACGTGGTTTAATACGCATCAACTTCCTGCTTCCCGATACTATTGCCTTGTCCAGGTCGGGCGTGCCCCGTTTGGACATGATACGCTTTACAGCCCTCTTAATCCTGGTAACTGGACTTTTTCGATGACTGAACAGGTGAATCCACCACGTATTGCTGGCTGGTTATTATTTCCACTGGCGTGGCTGATTATGACCATGCTCACCAGCGCACTGGTGGTAGCGATGTATCTCAGCCCGTTATTTAACCCTGAACTGCGCACCACATTATTTTCGCACGGCGGCACCCTGCTGACGCAATGGTCGGTTTCACTGCTGACAGCCGGGCTGGTGTGGGCCTACAGCATTTGGGTTTGCTGGATTTTCTGTAAACGTTCGCAGCGTCTGCCACGTCATTACATTCTCTGGCTGCTGATGACGGTGTTGCTGGCATTAAAAACGTTCGCTTTCACGCCGGTATCCGATAGTAAAGCAATCCAGACATTACTGCTGTCGCTGCTGGCAGCGGCGGTATTTGTTCCCTATTTCAAGCGTTCTAAACGCGTGAAACAGACGTTTATCCAACCGTAATGGCGCAAGATTCGTCAGGAATTTAATTCTGAGTGCTCTCAACCCCGCTGTAAACGCAGCCTGGGTTGAGATACAGCTCTCAATTCCGGATAATAGACGCCTTTCGGCTTCCCAGGTTTCGTCATGACCGATTATTTACTGCTCTTTATTGGCACCGTGCTGGTGAACAACTTCGTATTGGTAAAGTTCCTTGGACTTTGCCCGTTCATGGGTGTGTCAAAAAAACTGGAAACGGCCATCGGCATGGGACTTGCCACCACCTTCGTTATTACGCTGGCGTCCATTTGCGCCTGGCTGGTGAACCATCTGATCCTCGTCCCGCTCGATCTGGTTTATCTGCGGACCATGGCCTATATCCTGGTGATCGCGGTGGTCGTGCAGTTCACCGAAATGGTAGTGCGTAAAACCAGCCCGTCCCTGTATCGTCTGCTTGGCATCTTTCTGCCGCTGATCACCACCAACTGTGCGGTGCTGGGCGTGCCATTGCTGAGCGTCAACCTGAACCATACCTTTTTGCAAGCCGCGCTGTATGGCTTTAGCGCCTCGCTGGGCTTCTCGCTGGTGATGGTGCTGTTTGCCGGTATCCGTGAACGCCTGGTGCTGGCGAACGTGCCGACCCCGTTTAAAGGTAACTCTATCGCCCTGATTACCGCTGGCCTGATGGCGCTGGCGTTTATGGGCTTTAGCGGTCTGGTGAAATTCTGATGACCGCGATTTGGATAGCTATTGCCGTATTAAGTGCGCTGAGCCTGGTATTTGGTGCCCTGCTCGGTTACGCCGCGCGCCGTTTCGAGGTCGAAGAAGACCCGATTGTTGAACAGATTGATGCCATTCTGCCGCAAAGCCAGTGTGGTCAGTGCGGCTACCCGGGGTGCCGCCCGTATGCGGATGCCGTCGGTAACAACGGTGAAGCGATTAACAAATGCGCGCCCGGTGGCGAGCAGACCATGCTAAAACTGGCTGCGCTGCTTAACGTCGAGCCACAACCGCTGGACGGTGGTGAAGAGGTACTGGCCCCGGTGCGTACCGTTGCCTGGATTGATGAAGCCAACTGTATCGGCTGCACCAAATGCATCCAGGCTTGCCCGGTTGACGCGATTGTCGGTGCCACCCGCGCGATGCATACCGTGCTGAGCGATGTCTGCACCGGTTGCGATCTCTGCGTTGCCCCTTGTCCGACTGATTGCATTGAGATGCGTCCGGTTGCCACCACCACGGCCAACTGGAAGTGGGATCTCGAAACCATTCCTGTACGGGTGATCCCGGTAGAAAGTCATGCTTAATTTGCTCAACCTGTTCCGCAAAGAGAAGCTGTGGGATTTTCAGGGCGGTATTCACCCGCCGGAAATGAAGACACAGTCAAACGGTACACCGCTCAGTCAGTTGCCGCTGCCTGAACGTTTTATCATCCCCCTCAAGCAGCATATCGGCCATGAAGGCGAGATTTGTGTCACGCCTGGCGAACATGTGCTGCGCGGCCAGCCGCTGACCTTTGGCAGCGGGCGTATGCTGCCGGTCCATGCGCCAACTTCCGGCACCATTGACGCCATTGCGCCGCATATGACGGCGCATCCGTCTGGCCTGTCTGAGCTGTGTATCTTCCTCACCGCCGACGGCGAAGATCGCTGGACCACGCTCGACCCACAACCTGATTACCGTTCGCTGCCACGCGAAGACGTGGTGAAACGCATCTTTGATGCCGGGATTGCTGGTCTCGGCGGTGCGGGTTTCCCGACGGCGACCAAATTGCGTGGCGGCCTGCGCGGCGTGAAGACGCTGATTATTAACGCTGCCGAGTGCGAACCTTATATCACCGCCGATGACCGCCTGATGCAGGATTGTGCGGCGGAAGTGCTGGAAGGCTGTCGTATTCTCGCCTGGCTGTTACAGGCTGAACGGGTGCTGATCGGCGTGGAAGATAACAAGCCGGAAGCCATCGCGGCGCTGAAACAGGCGCTGGGCGGTGAACGCGATATGGAACTCCGGGTGATCCCCACCAAATATCCGTCCGGCGGTGCCAAACAGCTGACCAAAATTCTTACCGGGCAGGAAGTGCCACATGGCGGCCGTTCCACCGATATCGGCGTGCTGATGCAAAACGTCGGCACCGCCTGGGCGGTGAAACGCGCCATCATCAACGGTGAACCGATTACCGAACGTGTGGTAACGGTGACCGGTGAAGCCATTGCCCAGCCGCGTAACGTCTGGGGACGTCTCGGTACCCCGGTCAGCCACCTGCTGCATCACACCGGTTTTACCCCCGCTGCACGCCAGATGGTGATTATGGGCGGCCCACTGATGGGCTTTACCCTGCCGTCGCTGGATGTGCCGGTGGTGAAAATTACCAACTGCATTCTGGCTCCCTCCGCTGACGAGATGGGCAGCGATCAGGAAGAACAATCCTGTATCCGTTGCAGCGCCTGCGCCGATGCCTGCCCGGCAAAACTGCTGCCCCAGCAGCTGTACTGGTATAGCCAGGGTGGCGATCATGACAAAGCACGCGCGCATCATATTGATGACTGCATCGAATGCGGTGCCTGTGCTTACGTCTGCCCGAGCAATATTCCGCTGGTGCAATATTATCGCCAGGAGAAGGCCGAACTGCGCGCCATTGACCTGGAAGCAAAACGGACAGCCGAAGCCAAAGCACGCTTTGAAGCACGTCAGTCGCGCCTGGAACGGGAAAAACTGGCGCGTGAAGCACGCCATGAACAGGCTAAACAACGTGTTGCACGTAGCGATCAGGGTGAACTTGATGCTGCTGTGGCGCGAGTCAAAGCGCGTCAGGCCATCACCCCGGAGCAGGCCGCAGCAGAAACCGAAGCGCGTCATGCCCAGGCGCTGGCACGTCAGGCGGAAATCCAGGCCGAAACTCAGGCGCTGAGTCGTCAGGCAGGCGATCCGCGTAAAGCGGCGGTGGAAGCCGCGATTGCGCGTGCGAAGGCGAAAAAAGCCGCGGCTGCTCAGCCCGATCAAGTGAGCGAAACGCCAGCTGAACCGGT
Organism: Pantoea cypripedii; assembly: GCF_011395035.1. Taxonomy (NCBI): domain Bacteria; kingdom Pseudomonadati; phylum Pseudomonadota; class Gammaproteobacteria; order Enterobacterales; family Erwiniaceae; genus Pantoea; species Pantoea cypripedii. The sequence continues at coordinate 1,843,648 of NZ_CP024768.1, read as the reverse complement.
TGATCCCCGTAAAGCCGCCGTAGAGGCCGCCATTGCCCGTGCGAAGGCGAAGAAAGCCGCGGCGGCGCAACCCGCGGTTGCCCCTGCCGACGAATCTGCCGCAGAACCGGTTGATCCGCGCAAAGCCGCAGTAGAAGCCGCCATTGCCCGCGCCAAGGCAAAGAAAGCGGCGGCGGCAGCTGCACAGCAGGCTGACACTGCTATGGCGGTTGATTCCCCGGAAACGGAGGCCGCTGCGTCTCCTGACTCCGCCGACCCACGCAAAGCGGCAATTGCCGCGGCGGTCGCCCGTGCCAAAGCGCGCAAACTCGCGCAGCAGCAGCCTTCGACGTTTGAGGATTAAATGGCCTTTCGTATCGCAAGTTCCCCTTATACCCATAACCGCCGCAGCACCGGCAATATCATGCTTTTGGTGGTGCTGGCGGCGCTGCCAGGCATGGCGGCACAATGGTACTTTTTTGGTGTTGGCTTTCTGATTCAGGTGGCGCTGGCGATTATCACCGCATGGGCAACCGAAGGCGCGATTCTGCGTCTGCGCAAAACCCCGTTGGTGCCGACGCTGGCCGATAACTCGGCGTTGCTGACCGCCCTGCTGCTGGGTATCAGCCTGCCGCCGCTGGCCCCCTGGTGGCTGGTGGTGATTGGTACCGTATTTGCCATCGTGATCGCCAAACAATTGTATGGCGGCCTTGGGCAGAACCCGTTTAACCCGGCGATGGTCGGTTATGTGGTTCTGCTGATCTCCTTCCCGGTGCAGATGACCAGCTGGCTACCGCCGGAAGCGCTGCAAACCATCAAACCGGGTCTGCTTGATTCCCTCAGCATGGTTTTCACCCATCACACGCTGGCCGGTGAAACCATGCAGCAGTTGCAACTCGGCGCGGACGGCATCAGCCAGGCCACGCCGCTCGACACCTTTAAAACCGGTCTGCGCGCCGGACACAGCGCCGAACAGCTGCTGGCCCAGCCTATTTATCATGGCGTGCTGGCGGGATTAGGCTGGCAGTGGGTCAATCTGGGTTATCTGCTCGGTGGCCTGTTGCTGCTGGCAAAAAACGCCATCCGCTGGCATATCCCGGTCAGTTTTCTGCTGTCGCTGGCTTTCTGTGCCACCCTCGGCTGGCTGTTTTCCCCGGAGTCGCTGAACTCGCCGCTGATTCATCTGTTCTCTGGCGCAACGATGCTGGGCGCATTTTTTATCGCCACCGATCCGGTAACCGCGTCGACCACCAACCGCGGACGCCTGATTTACGGTGCGCTGATTGGCTTGCTGGTATGGCTGATTCGCAGTTTTGGCGGTTATCCGGATGGCGTCGCTTTTGCGGTGCTGCTGGCAAACATCTGCGTGCCGTTGATCGATTACTATACCCAGCCGCGCGTTTACGGCCATCGTAAGGATTAACCGATGTTCGAAACTATTCGTAAAAATGCGCTGACGCTGGCAATTTTCGCGGTGATCACCACCGGTGTCACTGCGGTGGTAAACTTTGTCACCAAGCCGACGGTGGATCACCAGACCGCACTGCAACAGAAAAACTTACTGGATCAGGTGGTGCCCACGGATATGTACGACAACCATATTCAGCAGGAATGTTATGTTGTCACCGATCCGGCACTGGGTAACGGCAAGCCGCATCATCTGTACCTGGCACGTAAAGGCAACACACCAGTGGCTGCCGCGCTTGAGACCACCGCGCCGGATGGCTATTCTGGAGCCATTGAGATGCTGGTCGGCGCTGATTTTCACGGTAAAGTGTTGGGTGTCCGTGTGATTGAGCATCATGAAACCCCCGGACTTGGCGATAAAATCGAGCTGCGTGTTTCGGACTGGATCAACAGTTTTAACGGCAAAGTAGTACACGGTGCCGACGACAAGAATTTTGCGGTTAAAAAAGATGGTGGGGAATTTGACCAGTTTACCGGTGCCACCATCACCCCGCGCGCGGTGGTCAATGCCACCAAACGTACCGCGTTACTGATTGAAACCCTGCCAGCGAAACTGTCATCGCTGCCCGATTGTGGAGAGGCAAATGAGTGAAGCGAAAAACTTACTGATCGGCGGCCTGTGGAAAAATAACTCCGCGCTGGTGCAGTTGCTTGGGCTTTGCCCGCTGCTGGCGGTGACCTCTACCGCCACCAACGCCCTCGGTCTTGGTCTGGCTACTACGCTGGTGCTGACCATTACCAACAGCGCCATTTCTGCCTCACGCCGCTGGGTGCCTGCCGATATCCGTATCCCGATTTACGTGATGATCATCGCCTCCGTGGTGAGCTGCGTGCAGATGCTGATTAACGCCTACGCCCACGGCTTGTACCAATCCCTCGGCATCTTTATCCCGCTGATTGTCACCAACTGCATCGTGGTTGGCCGCGCGGAAGCCGTTGCATCCAAAAGCAGCATTCCCCTTTCCGCGCTGGATGGCTTTGCCATCGGCATGGGAGCCACCTGCGCCATGGTGACGCTGGGTTCGATTCGCGAAATCATTGGCAGCGGCACCTTGTTTAATGGTGCGGATCAATTGCTTGGTCCCTGGGCCAAAGTGCTGCGCATTGAAGTGGTGCATTTCGATTCGCCAATGCTGCTGGCGATGCTGCCGCCGGGCGCGTTTATCGGCCTTGGTATGCTGCTGGCGGCCAAGTATCTGATCGACCAGAAAATGAAGCAGCGTGCGGCCAATCGCGCGGCGGTACCGGTGGCCGAACCTCAGGGCCAGGCGGAGAAAGCGGTGTGAATCAGGACAAACGCGTACAAATTCTGACGCGCCTGCGCGATGAGAACCCCCATCCCACTACCGAGCTGAACTTCACTTCACCGTTTGAGTTATTAATTGCGGTGTTGTTATCGGCGCAAGCCACTGACGTTAGCGTCAATAAAGCCACCGCCAAACTCTACCCGGTGGCCAACACCCCCGCCACCATTCTGGCGCTGGGTGTGGATGGCGTGAAGGAGTACATCAAGACCATCGGCCTGTTTAACAGCAAGGCGGAAAACGTCATCAAGACCTGCCGTATTCTGCTGGAACAGCATGGCGGTGAAGTCCCGGAAGATCGTGCCGCGCTGGAAGCATTGCCTGGTGTCGGGCGTAAAACCGCCAATGTGGTGCTGAACACCGCTTTTGGCTGGCCCACCATTGCCGTCGATACCCATATTTTCCGCGTCAGCAACCGCACGCGTTTTGCGCCTGGCAAAAACGTTGAAGAAGTGGAAGAAAAGCTGCTGAAAGTGGTGCCGAAGGCATTTAAAGTCGATTGCCACCATTGGTTGATCCTGCACGGTCGCTACACTTGCGTGGCACGTAAACCCCGTTGCGGCTCCTGCCTGATTGAAGATCTGTGCGAGTTCGACGCCAAAACTGAGTAAGGGATGCCATGACTGCCGCTGAGAATGTCGCGTTAATTTTCCGGCAGTTTGGCCATCCCCCTGAAGTCCTCGCCTGCGAAAATCATCTCCTTATGCCGCCAGCAGCGACGTTGCTGCGTGTGCAGATGCAATTCGCGCCGGTGAATGCCTCCGATCTCATCCCTGTTACCGGTGCCTATCGCCATCGGGTAATGCCACCCAGGGTGGCCGGTTATGAGGGCGTCGGTACGGTGATCGCCGCCCCGGCCACGTATCAACATCTGCTCGGTAAACGGGTATTACCGCTGCGTGGTCCAGGCACCTGGCAACGCTTTGTGGATATCGATCCAGCGCTTGCGGTGCCGGTACCGGATGATATCGATAGCCCGCTGGCCGCCCGCGCTTATATCAATCCACTGGCGGCGCTGCTGATGTTGCAACACTGGTCCCCTGCCGGGAAAGATATTTTGCTGACAGCCGGGGGATCAACCTGTGCGCAGCTGCTGGCGCAATGGGCGCAACAGCGCGGGGCTCGTCGCGTCACCTCCATCTATCGCGCGCCACAACATGCTAAGACCTTACAACGGCTGGGCATCCACGCGGTGCAGCAGGATCATCAGGATACGATCCGCCAGCTGGCAGCGGGTGCCGATTTGGTGTTTGATGCGGTCGGCGGTGCGCTGGGGCAATTGATCTGGCAAACGTTGCACGCTGAGGCGCATTTCGTCGCCTATGGCGTGCTCACCGGCCAACCGGTAAGGGTTAATGCGTCTCTGCCTGCTTTACACTGGTTTCATGTACGGCATTTTCTCGATGCCCTGACGCCTCAGGCCTGGCAGCAATTATTTGTCGAAATCTGGTCGCTATTGCGTGAGAGTGAATGCGGGGAGGTCACAGTTTTTCCGCTGGAGCAATGGCAGAATGCGATCGCCTGTTATTATCAGTCCGGTCGAGAGAAAAAGCCGCTACTGCAAATTCATCTCTGACATCTGACAACTCAGTTTGCGCTTCCTGATAAAAAGAAAGGATCTCTTTTATGGAAAACAACCGTATTGCGCTTTCACGTTCAGTCACACCCGCCACCTCACCCATGATTCCCGCAATTCAGAGACCGTTATCCGTTATCGCGCCGATGCGTCTGAATAATGTGCAGTTACAGCCCGCCTCTTTCCGAACGCAGCCGCCGTCTTTGCGCATCGATAACCCGCTGATAAGCCGGGCAAGCCCTGCGGTCCCAAACATGCCCACAGCACCTGTTCCCGTCGACCGCATCCACCTTGCGCATTCCTCACGCAGCAGCCCTGTTGGCGCGCGACAAATTTTACCCACTCATTTAATGAGTTCCGCCCGGAGTAAGAACTCGCAATGTATACGCCCCTCAGCCAGATTGACTTCACTGCCCCCCGTCATTGCGCAACCATCCACATCGACCGCCCCACCGGAGTGCCACAAATTTAACCAGACTGATTACGAAGTGCCTGAAAAAAACCGAATAATAATGGGCAGATTAATACATCAAAAACACAGACTCAGTATTGAATACTCTCAGACCGATTATTCAGAAGAACAGGTTAAAAAGGGGTTTTTCACTCTCCGGGATAAGTTATTAAAAAATGCCACAACCCATCTCCCCGACTTATGCCTGAGAAAAGCAAGGCCAGTCATGCCCGACCTGGCAATAAATGATTCACCACACACCTGGATTAAAAAAATATACAAGAAAACTGATGGCATGATTCTGGGAGAGTTTCATGGCGATTTCGCCAGCAAGAAATTTCTTATAAAAAACATGTCATTTTTAAAGCGACACGGCATTAAAACCTTATATATGGAACATCTGCTGACAGACATGCATCAGAACGAACTGGATCTTTATTTTTCACCCAAAACTAAAACAATACCTTCCAGACTGAAGCATTACCTTGAATGTTTGAATGAAGGTTTTGATATCAGAAGTAAATACAACTTTCTCAAATTAATAGAATCCGCAAAAGAACAGGGTATCAGGGTGCAGGCAATTGACGCTGCCGCCAGCTATTATATTGATAAAGTAAGGGCCGCGACAAACTGCCGAATCCGCATGATGAATTATTATGCCCAGGGTATTATTAATGCCCATCAGGAAAAGGAGCATGGCAAGTGGGTTGCCTTAGTCGGAAATCAACATGCCAATACTTTTGAAATGATAACCGGTCTGGCTGAGCTGACTAACGGCATTGGTATCAGGATAAAAGAAACAGAGGGTAAGACCGCCGTTATCCAGCCGGACAAGGGTGAGATTACATTATCTTCATCGTCGAATATTCCGGCGATGGAATATAACTTTATTAAGTCAGATTTTATCCTGACAATGCCCGACAAAAAAAGAACCAGGATTGGATTATCCGACAACGAGACAGAGAGAAAACTGGAGACAGGGGATTTTACTATCGATACTGAAAAGTCAATGTTGAAACATCGTTCCCGTGATGGTTCGATTGTGAATACCCCTCTCAGCCAGGATCCTGACGGGAGCTGGTTTATTAACAAGCCTGACTGGAAGAGCATAAATAATACGCGTTATATCTCTGTTCAGGATTTGGTAAACGATTTAAAAAATACGATGAGAATGAACCTGGTGTACAGTCTGAAATGATGAACATGCGGCGCGATGTTTGATAAATCGCGCCGCCAGCAATTAACGCATCGCCGCCTGTAACCACGCCACCACCAGCGGTGACAGACGGTTTTGCAGCGCGGCGCGTTCTGACTGGAACAGCGTGGCAATAAAGAACGGATGATCATTCAGTTCAATGCCGCGCACATCACCGGCCAAATCCCATGAGGTGATTTGCAGATGCTGCGTTTCCAGCGCCTGACTGAACTCCGGATTCACCCCGAAATTGCAGTGATAACCTTCATCACTTTGCAGAGCTGCATAAGCCTGCGCAATACGCGAATCAGGTTTGAAGGTCACTTCACCGCGTTGCTCCACCAGTGAACAACTCAGGGGAGCAATCACCCAGCGCCCCTCTTTATCGGTTTCTGCGTGGGCAGCATCATCCCAGCCCAGCACATTACGGGCATACTCGACTACCGCATACTGGAAACCAGCGCAGGAACCGAGGAAAGGTTTGCCGTTTTCACGCGCCCACTGAATGGTGGCGAAGACGCCAGCGTCGTTTTGATAGGGACTGCCCGGTACTACCCAGATCGCATCATAGTCGGCGAAGGCAGCTATATTGATCTCGGGAGTCGCGATCCAGTCGGCGGTGACGTTGAGGTTAAGGTGTTGTGCGGCAAGCTGAACGGCAGGAGGAATGGCCTGGTGCGCGACGGCACTGGCACGGTAATCGCCAACAAGGGCGACACGAACTGACTGCGTCATGGTAACGTCCTTTCGGGGAAAAAAGGAGGTTACAGCAATGCGGTTTAGATGTCATGTCGCGGCGCAATTTATTGCGCGATAAATCGCGCCGCGACGAAAACGTGCGGTGACTGGCCGGAGTTTATGACTGCACGTAATAATCCGCAGTTGATCGTGCCAGTGGCGTGCGGCTGCGGATCGCGTCGGCGATTTTCTCCGCAATCATCACCGTCGGCGCATTCAGATTGCCGGTGGTGATTTGCGGCATAACCGAGGCATCAACCACGCGTAACTGCTGTATTCCATGCACGCGGCCCACGTTATCTACCACATCCATCTCGCCGTAACCCATCGCGCAGCTGCCACACGGATGATAGGCGGTTTCGGCATGCGAACGAATAAAGGCATCAATCTGCGCATCACTTTGTACCGCCACACCCGGCTGAATTTCGGCACCGCAATACCCGGCCAGCGCGGGCTGGCGCATGATTTCACGCGTCAGTCGTACCGCAGCACGGAATTCCTGCCAGTCACGATCCTCTGACATGTAATTAAAGAAGATCGACGGTGCCGCATAAGGGTGTTTCGAGGTCAGTTTCACCCGGCCGCGACTCATGGAACGCATCGGCCCGACATGTGCCTGAAAACCGTGCTCCTTCACCGGGCTGCTGCCGTTGTAGTTAATCGCCACCGGCAGGAAATGATATTGCAGATTCGGCCAGTCCGGCTGATCGTCGCTGCGGATAAAACCCCCCGCTTCAAACTGATTGCTTGCGCCTACTCCAGTGCCTTTCAGCAACCATTCTGCCCCTATCGCCGGTTGATTCCACCATTGCAGAGCCGGGTAAAGACTGATGGGCTGTTTACAGCGAAATTGCATGTAAATTTCGAGGTGATCCTGCAAATTGCGTCCGACACCCGGTAGCGCGTGTACCACATCAATATCCAGTTCACTCAGCCACTCTGCCGGACCCACGCCGGAACGCTGTAAAATCTGTGGCGAAGCGATTGCGCCAGCACATAACAACACTTCACGCTGTGCCTGCGCTGCATGCGGCTGCCCATTGACCTGCCAGCACACCCCGGTGGCGGTTTTGCCAGCGAATAAAATACGGTCGGTTTGTGCATGGGTGATGATGGTCAGATTCGCGCGCTGCTTCGCCACATCCAGATAACCGCGCGCGGTGCTGGAACGACGACCTTGCGGCGTGACGGTGCGATCCATCGGACCGAAACCGTCCTGACGATAGCCGTTGAGATCGTCTGTTTCATGGTGTCCGGCCTGCTTTGCCGCATCGACAAAGGCACGATAAAGTGGATTGTTACCCGCTTTAGCAGTGGTGACGCTGAGATAGCCCTCGGCTCCATGATAATCATTCGCCCCGGCATCACGCTTTTCCGCTTTGCGGAAGTAAGGTAAACAATCGGCATAGGACCAGTTCTCCAGCCCCGGCTTTTTCGCCCAGTTGTCGTAATCCAGCGCGTTGCCACGGATATAACACATGCCGTTGATGAGCGACGATCCTCCCAGTCCCTTACCGCGTCCACACTCCATGCGACGGTGGTTCATATGGGGTTCCGGCTCAGTCTCAAAAGCCCAGTTATAACGCTTACCCTGTAACGGATAGGCTAAGGCGGCTGGCATTTGGGTACGGAAGTCCCAGCGGTGATCGCGCCCGCCAGCCTCCAGTAACAGTACCGATACGTCAGCATCCTCGGTTAAACGGGTTGCCAGCACGTTGCCAGCGGAACCTGCGCCAATGATGATGTAATCAAATTTCTGCATTCAACCTCCTGATAACACCGGCGGCGTACCGCCGGTCACACACTCAAAATGCGCTCGGGTAGTCACCCAGTTCAATCAACACCGATTTGATACGCGTGTAGTGTTGCAGCGTGGTGATGCCGTTTTCACGACCGAGTCCCGACTGTTTATACCCGCCTACCGGCATCGGAGCAGGTGATTCCCCCCAGCTGTTAATCCAGCAGATACCCGCTTCCAGCTGATGAATCACACGATGGGCACGGTTCAGGTCACGGGTAAAAATCCCGGCGGCCAGCCCCAGCTCGGTGTTGTTGGCTCGGGTAATCACTTCCTCTTCTTCGTCGAAGGTAAGAATGCTCATCACCGGGCCAAAGATCTCTTCACGCACGATGCGCATATCATCACGACAATCGCTGAATACCGTCGGTTCGATGTAACAGCCGCGCGCCAGCGGGCCCTCGATCACACGATGGCCACCGGCCAGCAGACGAGCGCCCTGCTCTTTACCTAACCGGAGATAACTTTCCACTTTGCGGCAGTGCTGCTCGCTCACCAGTGGGCCAAAATTCACCGCGGTGTCACCCGGATCGCCCATGCGAATGCCCTGCATTTTCTCCAGCAGACGCTGCTCAAACGCGGCCTGCATACTGCGCTGCACAAAGACGCGGGTGCCGTTGGTGCACACCTGGCCGCTGCTGTAGAAATTCGCCATCAGCGCGCCGTCTACGGCACGATCCAGCTCGGCATCTTCAAACACGATTAAGGGTGATTTGCCCCCCAGCTCCATGGTGACTTCCTTCAGATTCGCCAGCGCGGCATCGGCCATCACCCGCTTGCCGGTATTCACTTCCCCGGTGAACGAAACTTTGTCGATGCGCGGATGCTGACTCAGCGCCTGGCCCACTTCGCCCGCGCCCTGCACCACGTTAAATACACCATCCGGCAGCCCGGCTTCGCTGTAGATTTTCGCCAGCTCCAGCGCGCTGAGTGGCGTCACCTCACTCGGTTTAAACACCATAGCGTTACCTGCCGCCAGCGCCGGGGCGCTTTTCCATAGCGCAATTTGAATCGGGTAGTTCCATGCGCCAATACCGGCACAAACGCCAAGTGGTTCACGTCGGGTATAGACCAGCGCGGTTTCGCGCAGGGGGATCTGCTCCCCCTGTAACGCCGGGGCCAGCCCCGCATAATATTCGAGCACGTCAGCACCGGTGACGATGTCCACCGCCGCGGTTTCGCTGATCGGCTTACCGGTATCGGCGGTTTCCAGCTCGGCCAGCAGCTGATTGCGCTCACGCAGTAAGGCCACCGCTTTCAGCAGCACACGGCTGCGCTCCACCGGGGTGTAACCGCGCCAGATACGCTGCCCCTCGCGCGCAGTGGCGACGGCACGATCCACATCTTCGCGACTGGCCGCAGTGACTTCCGCCAGCACCCTGCCGTTTGCCGGGTTGATGCTGGTAAACAGCGGCCCATTACCCGGGCACTCCTGACCGTTGATATATAAGCCGCGGCGCGTGATATCAGCCATGCGTCCTCCTCAGGATGGTGTTGATCCTGCGGCTGTCAGCCACAGGGCGAGATTCTGATAACAAAGCTGGCGCGCATGCGTCAGCCCCTGTTCCATCGGCTGCGGTGCCAGCGTCATTCGTAGCCACAGTCCATCAATTAATGCGGCCAGGCTGCTGCCTGCGGCCCTTGCCTGCTCGTGCGGCATCACGCGTGCAAACTGCGCGGTGATATTCGACCACAGCCGTTTGTCGTTAATACGCTGCAAACGTTGCAAATTGTCGTGATGCAGGCTGTTGGTCCAGAACACCAGCCAGGTGGTGAGCACCGGCGCTTCCATCTGCGACAGATCAAAGTTGCCATCAATGATGGCGCGGATCTGCGCTTCCGGCGTGTCGGCCACCAGCCGTCGCTGCCGTTCTACCGCCAGATAAAGGTCGGCGAGAATCTGGCGCATGCAGGCGTCGAGCAGGCCGTTCTTGTCGCCAAAGTAATGGCTGACGATGCCGGTCGATACGCCCGCTTCTTTGGCAATCACCGCGATGCTGGCATCCGCCAGCCCCACCCGGTCGATCACCGTTAAGGTCGCCTGAATCAATTGCGCCTGGCGAATGGCTTTCATTCCCACTTTTGGCATGGTGTTCATCGGTTTTGTCTATGGACCAGGAAGAAGTGTAGTCTTTTTATATTGATCGTTCAATCAACAAAACCCGCAAAACGCAACAATGTTGCAACAAACCCGTGTCCCGGACAGGGGGATATAAAGCCGGTTAAAACTGTCGTTATGCGGTCCAATTCGCTAATTGGCGACTTTTTATGTGCCTTAACGCCCTTCCGCAAACGTTTTCTTTTTTTCCATATTTAATTAATCCCTGTTTTTGTGCGCAGGATCAACAAATTAGCGTTCTGACGTCTTTTGGGTGCTTTTTGCGCTCAATAATCAATCTATTGTGCTCAACAATCATCCATATGCAGATTAATTTTTTGATTATGTTTTATACATTAGTCATAAATGCTAAAAATAAGAATAATCGCAGTTTATATCAGGAAAATGATCTTCCTGATCTGCAAACCAACCGATTATCCTGATATAATGACTTCATGTGGTATTTAACACTAATTAACAACTTTTTATTATTGCTTTAACCCTACCTTTAGCAGGTATTTCAGCGTGTAAAAAGTACTTGCCCTGCTGGCCTGATTCAGCCAAATTAGGCGCCGTTTTTCCTTTCTAATAACAATGTTGCGCAGGATTTACCCAGCCTGACGCAGACTTAATTCCTGTCAAAAAACAGGCTATGTATAAACTGAGGTACTCGTGTCAACTGCAAACAAACACACTGATGAGGCAGTCAGCCTCAACGCGTTCAAGCAACCGAAAGCGTTCTATCTGATCTTCTCGATCGAACTGTGGGAACGTTTTGGTTACTACGGCCTGCAGGCCATTATGGCGGTCTACCTGGTGAAACAGCTGGGCATGTCTGAAGCAGACTCCATCACCCTGTTCACCTCGTTCAGCGCACTGGTTTACGGCCTGGTCGCCATTGGCGGCTGGCTGGGCGATAAAGTGCTGGGCACCAAACGTGTGATCGTACTGGGCGTGATGGTACTGGCGCTGGGTTATGCGTTCGTCGCGTTTTCTGGTCATGACACCACCATGGTGTACGTCGGTATGGCGACCATTGCGGTGGGTAGCGGTCTGTTTAAAGCTAACCCGTCATCACTGCTTTCAACCTGCTACGAGAAAGATGATCCGCGCATCGATGGCGCATTCACCATGTTTTACATGTCAATCAACATCGGTTCGCTGTTCTCGATGATGCTGACACCGTGGCTGGCAGCGAAATACGGCTGGGGTGCCGCTTTCTCCCTGTCCGTGGTGGGCCTGGTGATCACTCTGCTCAACTTCCTGTTCTGCCAGCGTCTGGTGAAAAGCTACGGTTCAAAACCGGACTTCGCCCCGCTGCAAATCAACAAACTGCTGATGACGCTGGTGGGTGTGGTCGCACTGGTGGCGCTGGCAACCTGGCTGCTGCATCATCAGAGCATTGCGCGCATGGCGCTGGGCGCGATCGCCATTGGTATCGTGCTGGTGTTTGCTAAAGAAGCCTTTGCGTTGCAGGGTGCGGCACGTCGCAAAATGATCGTCGCCTTCCTGCTGATGGTCGAAGCCATTGTGTTCTTCGTGCTGTATATGCAGATGCCGACCTCACTGAACTTCTTCGCGATTCGTAACGTGGAGCATGCCATCCTCGGCATTACCTTCGAACCGGAGCAATTCCAGGCACTGAATCCCTTCTGGATCATGCTTGCCAGCCCGATTCTGGCTGCGGTGTACAACAAGATGGGCGATAAACTGCCGATGCCGCACAAGTTTGCCATTGGTATGGTGCTGTGTTCAGCCGCCTTCCTGGTACTGCCGTTTGGTGCCAAATTCGCTAACGATGCCGGTATCGTGTCAGTCAACTGGCTGATCATCAGCTATGCGCTGCAGAGTGTCGGTGAGCTGATGATTTCTGGTCTGGGTCTGGCGATGGTGGCACAGCTGGTACCGCAGCGTCTGATGGGCTTCATCATGGGCTCCTGGTTCCTGACTACCGCAGGCGCGGCGATGATCGCCGGTAAAGTGGCTAACCTGATGGCCGTACCGAATGACGTGACCGATCCGCACACCTCACTGGCGGTGTACAGCCACGTGTTCCAGCAGATCGGCATCGCCACCGGTGTGATTGCTATCCTGATGCTGATCACTGCCCCGCTGCTGAATCGCATGACGCAGGATGATGCCCAGACGGAATTGCAGCGCGCTAACGCGAATTCATAATCCGTCGGTCGAATCCGGAAAAACGATTAAGCCGTCATCCTTCGGGTGACGGCTTTTTTATGGCCTGATCCAACAGGCCCCGGCTCCGAGACGCATCATACGATGCGGGGTAAACCATAAACGGCGGATGGCTTTACCCTCGCCATCTTTTGCTTCCCAGTCGATGGTCATTTCACCCTGCAAATGCAGTGCGCTGCCTTGTTGCCAGTCAGGGATGAGCAGTGCACAGCGCGCATCCAGCAACAGATTCCCCAGCGTGTTCATATAACGATTGCCGGGAAAATCATCAAACGACAGCTGCCCGGTCGCATGCCAGCGCAGAAACCCAGCCGGACCACCACGATGGGAAATGTCCATACTGCCGCCCGGCTCGCCGCTGGCGATAAAAAAGGTCTGGCTGCGAGCGAGCAGATGCTGATCTTCCTCATTCAGATGCGTTGCCGCTGTGACCGCAATGTTACCCGCCGCAGGCACTTGCCAGGGATAGTGATGGATATATTGTGGACAGTTACCAAAACTCTCGCGCACCCGCATCACCAGATGATCCGGGCCGAGTGCCGCCACCTCGCCATTCGCGCGATTACGGCGGCGGGTAGCGAAATCGATGCCGAGCATGGCCAGCGCATCGCCCTCATCCGGCAATACCAGCAGAGGCGCACGTTGCAACGCGCTACGCTGGATTGCCAGGTGGTTTTCATCCAGCGGCTGCACAAAACCCGGTGCCGCCATCAGCAAATGGGCCAGCGGCCAGCCATGATGGTCGCGCTGCGCCAGCAACAGATAAGGCAGCTGGGCATAAAACAGCTGATGCTGCTGCGGCATCTGATCATAGATGGCAGCACGTACCTGGCGAAAACCTGCCAGTTGCTGCGCCTGTTGTTCACCGGGATGAAACATGATCTTCGTCCGCAGGGAGTGGCAATGGCGGCAACGCCTCAAAGCCGGGTAAAGTCTCGACCTGAGTCAGCCACTGACGAATGGCAGGCCAGGGTTGCAGGGAAATCCCTCCCTGAGGAGCGCAGGCAACGTAAGCATAGCAGGCCAGATCCGCAATGGTGGGTTGCTCGCCGGTCAGCCAGCGTCCGCTACTCAGATGCTGCTCCATCTGCGGCAAAAAACGCGCGGCGACACTGCGGGCCGAGTCATAATCTTCCGGGGTCTGAAACTGTTTAATTAATCGCGCCGAACCCACGCCATAGCGAATCTCGCCAGCGGCTTTGCCTAACCACAGCTGCACCCGCGCTGCCACCAGCGGCTCATCCGGCAGCCAGTGGCTGTTGGGTGCATAACGCCGCACCAGGTACACCAGAATGGCGTTGCTGTCGTAGATCACAGCGTCACCATCGACCAGGACCGGGATTTGCTGCCACGGATTCAACAGACGAAACTCGTCCTGCTGACGCAGCGCGGCTGGCGCTTCAATACATTGATAGTCCAGCTGCAGCATATTGAGTAACAAACGAACACGGTGGGCATGGCCGGATAATGGGGTGCTGTAAAGTTTCATGGTGGTCTCCTGTTTTCCCTAAGCTTACTCTTGTGATTTAAGTAAGGAAGATCGTGTTATAACAAGAGACTGTTACCAAAACAGGAACAATGATGGACAGATTTGACGAGCTTGAGGTGTTCGTAAGCGTTATCCAGCAAGGCAGTCTGGCCGCCGCCGCGCGGCGTTTGCAGCGTTCCCCGCCGGTGATTACCCGCACGCTGGCGGCGCTGGAGCAACGCTTTGGCACCACGCTGATTGAGCGCACCACGCGCCAGCTGGCCCCGACTGAAGCGGGCTGGCAGTTGTTTGAGCAGGCACGCCAGCTGCTGGATAACTATCAGGCCGCGATGGACAGTGCGCACCACAGTGGCTTGCAGGGATTGCTGCGCGTCACCGCGCCGGTTCAGTTTGGCCGCCGTCATGTCATGCCGCTGGTGAACGCTTTTCTCGATCAGCATCCGGAAATTCAGCTGGAGCTGGTGTTAAGCGACAACTATCAGGATTTGATTGATAACTCGCTGGATATCGCCCTGCGTATCGGTGAGTTGCAGGATTCCTCGATGGTGGCGCGCAGAGTGGGCGAGGTGCAGAGCATGCTGATTGCCAGCCCGGACTATCTCCAGCGCGCAGGCACGCCGCTGCACCCTTCTGCGTTGAGCGAACATACCCTGATCGCCGGTGTGCGACAGACGAAGGAATGGCGCTTTGCCCGCGATGTGCGTGTGCGTATTACCCCGCGCCTGCGCGTGAATGAGGTCGAAAGCCAGCTGCTGGCGCTGCGCAGCGGCCAGGGCATTGGCCGTTTGCTCTCCTACCAGGTGCTGGACGATCTTCGTCACGGCACACTGGTCCGTTTATTACCCGAGTGGGAACCCGCTGCTTTGCCGGTGCAACTGGTGACGCAGCGGGTGAAAAATATGACACCTAAAGTGCGCCAGTTCTGGGATTTCGCGCTGGAACAACTCCCGACACTCGCCTGTTTCAGGGCGGAAAATTATCGCAGCCGCGTTGAATCCTGATCGGTATCACTGGCAAAACTTTTATGCCGATTTATGCTGTTACGATCACAACAAAACCTGGAGAAGCCATGATGAAACTCTATTGCAAGCCCGGTGCCTGTTCGCTCTCGCCACACATTGTGATGCGCGAATGCGGACTGGACTTCACGCAGGTCAATGTCGACCTGCAACAGAAACGTACCGAGCAAGGGGAGGATTACTGGCAGATAAACCCGAAAGGACAGGTTCCCGCCTTGCAGTTTGATGATGGCACGCTGCTGACTGAGGGAACGGCGATTGTGCAGTACCTGGCCGATCAAAAACCTGATCGCCACCTGCTGGCCCCGACAGGCAGCCTGACGCGTTATCACACCCTGGAGTGGTTAAGTTTTATCGGCACAGAACTGCATAAAGGCTTCAGCCCGCTGTTCAGAAAAGATACCCCCGCCGAATATAAAACACTGGTGCGCGAGCAACTGAAGAAAAAATTCGAGATAGCGGATCGGGCATTGCAGGATAAACAATGGCTGATGGGACTGCGTTTTACCGTTGCCGATGCCTATCTGTTTGTGGTGACGCGCTGGGCGCAGGCAGTACAACTGGATTTGAGCGACCTGCCTGCGCTGAACCGCTGGTTTGCACGCGTCGCGGAACGTCCGGCGGTGCAGGCAGCACTGAAAGCGGAAGGCCTGGTTTGATGATGACAGGCCGGTAACACCGGCCTGTTGACTGATGCGTAGCGGCGCAATTTCTTGCGTGGGTTTTACCCCGGCGCAGTGGCCCAAAATGCGCGATAAATCGCGCCGCTACGTTGATCCGTATGTTTTAGATTTTAACGGCGTCAAAGTGCTGGGTCGGTTGCGCAATCGCATCCTGCGCGGCAACCAGTTGCAGCTCGTACTCGCCCATTTCATGGGTTTTCAGCATCACTTCATACACCGCCGCGGTAACGTGTTCCAGCGCATCACGCAGTGACTTGCCATGTAGCAGATCCACCAGCAGCAGACCACTGGTCAGATCGCCTACGCCGACCGGCTGACGCACACCAAAATCCACCAGCGGACGGTCGATATGCCAGCACTCATCGGCAGTCACCAGCAGCATTTCGAAACGATCGCTGCGGCGTCCGGCACGTGCCAGATGTTTCACCAGCACCACTTTCGGTCCCTGGGCAATCAACGCACGCGCGGCAACCACCGCCTGTTCAACATTGGCAATGCTCTGACCGCTGAGCATTTCCAGCTCCAGCAGATTTGGCGCGACAATGTCACTGGCCGGCAGCGCCATTTTGCAATGGAACTCAGCCACACCCGGCGCAACAATGCAGCCTTTTTCCGGATGGCCCATCACCGGATCACAAAAGTACCAGGCATTCGGATTAGCCGCTTTTACCTGGCGCACAATCTCCAGGATCTGTTCACCCTGCTCGGCGGAACCGAGATAACCACTCAGCACCGCATCACAGGTCTTCAGTCGGTCAATCGCCGCAATGCCCTGCACAATATCGGTCAGATGGGTGGCAGGCATCACCGTGCCGGTCCAGTGCCCATACTGCGTGTGGTTGGAAAACTGTACGGTATTCAGCGGCCAGACATTGGCCCCCATGCGACGCATGGGAAACTCGGCCGCACTGTTTCCGGCGTGGCCATAAACAACATGTGACTGGATTGCGAGAATATTTTTCATTGTTGCCCTGTACTGCCTTGCCATAAAAAGGGCCGGAGACCGGCCCTGAAGTGCTTACTGCCAGTTAATCAGGCAGTAATGTTTTTTGCCGCGACGCAACAGCGTGAAGCGGCCAAACAGCTTGTCACTGTCGCTAAAACGATACTCAGCGTCAGATTGTTTTTCACCGTTCAGTGATACCGCGTTCGAACCAATCATGGTGCGAGCCTGGCCACGTGACGGCACCAGTTCCGCTTTCACCAGTGCCTGTTGCAGGTCGTCTTCCGCGCTCAGGCTGATGGTCGGCATACCGTCTTGTGCCAGCTGTTCGAAATCGGCTTCGGTCATCTCGCTCAGGCTGCCAGAAAACAGGCTTTCGGTGATACGTTTTGCCGCCGCCAGGCCGGTTTCACCGTGCACCAGACGGGTCACCTGCTCAGCCAGCACGTATTGTGCGCGTGGCGCGGTGCCGCTGTTCTTATCTGCTTCTTCCAGCGCATTGATCTCTTCAATGCTCATAAAGGTGAAGAATTTCAGGAAGCGATAGACATCCGCATCGGCGGTGTTGATCCAGAACTGGTAGAACTTATACGGGCTGGTTTTTTTCTCGTCGAGCCATACCGCGCCACCTTCGGTTTTACCGAACTTGGTGCCGTCCGATTTGGTGATCAACGGCACGGTCAGACCCCAGGTCTGCTGCTGATGCAGGCGGCGGGTCAGGTCGATACCGGAGGTGATGTTGCCCCACTGATCGGAACCGCCAATCTGCAACACCACGCCGTAGCGTTTGTTCAGCTCAGCAAAGTCATAACCCTGCAACAGGTTGTAAGAGAACTCGGTATAGGAGATGCCCTGATCTTCACGGTTCAGACGCTGTTTGACCGCTTCTTTGTTGATCATCTGGTTAACCGAGAAATGTTTACCGATATCACGCAGGAAGGTCAGCACGTTCATGCCACCGAACCAGTCATAGTTGTTGGCGGCGATGGCGCTGTTATCACCACAATCGAAGCTCAGGAAAGGCGCAACCTGCTTGCGGATTTTCTCTACCCACTCGCCCACGGTTTCGCTGGTGTTCAGTTTACGTTCTGCTGCTTTAAAGCTGGGATCGCCAATCAGACCGGTGGCACCACCCACCAGCGCGACCGGCTTGTGTCCGGCGTCCTGAAAACGTTTCAGGCAGAGCAGCGGCACCAGATGGCCCAAATGCAAGCTATCAGCGGTGGGATCAAAGCCGCAATAGAGTGCAATTGGCCCCTGCGCCAGTCGCTCTGCTAACGCTTCCTCGTCCGTTACCTGGGCAATCAAGCCCCTTTCTTGCAATTGTTGTATCAGGTTACTGCTGGTCATCACTGACTCCAAATTGATCAGACTGCACCTATGCTGGTACACAGCTTTCCGCTGATTTGCGGAAGTGAAAAAAATGAGGGCTATAGCATAAAGCGCTGACGCCAAGTGCGCCAGCGTTGAAAGGGGTTAAAACGCAGTTTTACGGGGCAAGACGGTCGATTGACCAGCCATTGTCCTGACGCTGATACAGGAAGCGATCGTGCAGGCGATGTTCACCCCCCTGCCAGAACTCCACGGTGTGGAATTTCACCCGGAATCCCCCCCAGAAACTCGGTAGTGGCACCTCGCCCTGCTGGAACTTCTGTTTCAGTTCAAGGAATTTACCTTCCAGCACGCCACGCGCCGAGATACGACTCGACTGCTTCGACACCCAGGCACCAATCTGGCTGTCACGCGGACGGCTGTGGAAATACTTCAGCACTTCCAGCGCCGAGAGCTTTTCCACTTCCCCCAGCACCATCACCTGACGTTCCAGAAAATGCCACGGAAAATGCAGCGAGATACGTGGATTTTCCGCCAGCTGCAGGGCTTTGCGGCTGCCGAGGTTGGTGTAAAACACCATGCCTTTCTCATCGTAGTGCTTGAGCAACACGATGCGCTGATAAGGCTGACCGCTGCTGTCCACCGTCGCTACCGTCATGGCCGTCGGATCGGGCAACTGCGCAGTACAAGCCTGCTGCAGCCATTGTTCAAACAACGCCAGAGGGTTATCTGGCAAATCTTTACGCCGTAAGCCACCGCGGGTGTATTCACGACGCAGGTGGGCAATATTTTGCAAACTGTCACTGTCGCTCATGCTCGTTACTCTTTCTCAACCGATTACTGGGCGGAACCGTCCGCATTCTGCAATTCGCAGTCATTAATCACAATCTTATCGTTACGCTCGACAAAAGCACCCTTGCCTTTCGACCAGAACACATAAGTCCCGTCACTATAACGCGTGCCGGAGGCAGCAACCGTCTGCGTTAACGTCAGGGGTTTGCCATCCAGAATAAAGCTAACCTGCTGCCGGGGATTATCCAGCGTAACGGTCAATGGCAAGGTGCCGCACTGATAGTGCAGGGTTTGCGGTTGCTCAGCCTGCTTAGGCATTAAACCACAACCACTCAGCAGCAGGACGCCACCGATGATAATCGTCTTCTTCATCCTCACTCCTTAACGTGTCTGCCGGGGATTAGCTGGATAGATCGCACCCAGCACGCTCATCGCCCGCGCGCCGGTTACTGCCGGTAAATTACCCGGTAATCCCGACAGGGTGCGGAAAGCCAGCCAGGCAAAGGCCAGCGCTTCCATATCATCACCGCTGATACCGGCCTGATCGGTGGTATTCACTTCTGTACCCGGCAACAGCGCCGCCAGACGTGCCATCAACAGCGGATTGCGGCTGCCGCCGCCGCATACCAGCAGGCGGTCACAGCCATCATTCAGTTGTACCTGTTGCGCGATAGTCTGCGCGGTCAGCTCGGTCAGAGTGGCCTGCACATCCTGCGGAGCCAGTGCCGGGAAACGCTGCAATTGCTGTTCAATCCAGCTCAGGTTGAAATATTCACGCCCGGTACTTTTCGGTGGCGGTAAGGCAAACCAGGGATCGGCCAGCATTTGATCCAACAACGCAGGCACCAGCTGCCCGGAGCGCGCCCAGGCCGCATCTTTGTCGTAGCCCTGTCCTTTATTACGCCAGATCCACGCATCGATCAGCATATTGCCCGGTCCGGTATCGAAACCACGCACCGGCTGGCCGGGAATGAGCAGCGAGAGATTGGCGATGCCCCCGATGTTCAGCACCATGCGCCGCTCGACGCTATCCATCAATAACGCCTGATGGAAGGCGGGTACCAGAGGGGCGCCCTGCCCACCGAGCGCCATATCACGGCGGCGGAAGTCGCCTACCACCGTAACGCCGGTCGCCGCAACAATCTGGTTGTTATCGCCAATCTGTAAGGTGTTCGGGGCATCGCTTAAGGGTTCATGCCACACCGTTTGCCCGTGGCAGCCAATGGCCATAATGTCGCTGGCCTCCAGCGACTGCTGGCGCATCAGGGTTAACACCGCCTCGGCAAACAGTTTGCCAAGACGTGTATCCAGTTGCCCCAGTTGGGACAGCGTCAGCGATTGTCCCTGACAAATCGCCAGGACCTGCTGACGCAAATCCTGGGGTATTGGATGGCAGTAACTCGCCTGCTGCGCCACCATATGCTCATCAATCGCCGCCAGTACCACATCAACACCGTCAAGACTGGTGCCGGACATCACACCAATATAGCGTCCTGATTTCATAAGCTTTCCTTACTCGCCTGCGAGCAAATGATTCATCTCTGAGTAGCCTGGCAAATTATGGTGGCTAATTCTATGATTAAATTCCGCTTTTTAAGCACAAAGCGATGCGTAATCCAGGCTAAAATATTTTCGTTGTCCAATTGAATTTTTGTTGAGATGCAATGGTCTATGCTTCGCCTCCAACCGCGTATAATTCGGACTAAAGTCAATTGCCTGGTTTGTGTCTTATACTCTGTGCAGGACAGAATGAGATCATGGCGCATTTTTGCAATAAGGAGCTTTCTGATGATTAAGCGTTTCCTGGTCGTCTCACTGACTGGCTTGACGCTGGCAGGTTGTGTCAGCAATGACACGCTCTCCGGCGATGTTTACAGTGCCAATGAAGCCAAACAGGTACAAAGCGTTTCCTACGGCACCCTGGTGTCGGTCCGCCCGGTTAAGATTCAGGGCGGTGATGAAAACAACGTGATTGGCGCCATTGGCGGCGCTGTATTAGGTGGGTTCCTGGGTAACACCATCGGTGGCGGCAGCGGCCGTTCACTGGCAACCGCAGGCGGTGCCGTACTGGGCGGCGTTGCGGGTCAGGGCGTACAGAGCACACTGAACAAAAGTGACGGCGTAGAGCTGGAAATCCGTAAGGATGACGGTAATACCATCATGGTGGTGCAGAAGCAGGCAGCGACCCGCTTCTCTGTCGGCCAGCGTGTCGTTATGGCGTCGAACGGCAGCCAGGTTACCGTATCGCCGCGCTAAGCGACCAGAAACCAAAAACCGACGCCTGCGCGTCGGTTTTTTTATTTCTCGCGGTTCTGTAGTTCGAGAATGTTTTTCTCCAGCCGGGCAATCAGTGTCACCATCTGATTTACCTCCTCCAGGCTGATACCGTTGAGAATATCGTCGCGCGTGGCATCAATCACACTTTCAACCTGCTCGATAATCGGTTCGGCTTGTCGGGTCAGTTTGATGCGCTTCGCCCGACGATCGTTTGCGCAGGTCGAGCGGGTAATCAACCCCTTCTCTTCCAGCTGATCGAGTGTGCGTACCAGGGAAGGTTGCTCAATACCAATGGCTTTCGCCAGCTGAATTTGCGACTGCTCTGGCGGGAGTTGATGAATATTGTGTAACGTCACCCAATGCGTTTGCGTTAACTCAAGCGGCTTGAGACGCTGGTCAATCAAGGCACGCCAGATGCGCACCAGGCGAGACAAATCCGTTCCAAGTGTCGTATCCATTTCATCTCCTTATAATTAGCTTGCTAGCTATCAAGCCAGATTTTACACTATTCTGCGAGTTTACAGGACAAATTACAAATCCCAGGCCAGCTGACACACGCACTCATCTACGCTTCATTGAGTAAGTACCTGGGTTAACTAAGGATGATGACACGTGTCTGTTTTCCTCTTTACCGCTAACGCTCCGCTTACCGACCTGGTATTTGGTGCCTCGTTGTTCTTCCCACCGCTGTTCAAGGCGGTGCTGCTGGGTTTCTTTTTCTGGCTGCTAATCCATCCGTTGCTGCGTGGCTGGATGTACTCCGGTGATATCTGGCATCCCACATTAATGGATCTTTCCCTGTTTGTTCTGTGCGTCACTGCCGCACTCTGGTTACTGAGCCTCGGATAAATCGCCATGAAATTCAATCCCTTTAAATACTTTTCCACGTTAGTGGTCTTTGCCCTGGCCCTACTCGCGGGCTGGTGGATGTGGAACTATTACATGCAATCGCCCTGGACCAGGGATGGCAAAGTGCGCGCTGAACTGGTGGATATCACCCCGCAGGTCTCTGGCCGCATCATTACACTGGCGGTACGCGACAATCAGTTTGTACATAAAGGCCAAACCCTGCTGACAATCGATCCGGTGCCATGGCAAATCGCGCTGGAGAATGCCGAAGCTCAACTGGCAAAGGCGCAGTCTGACCAGGAAAAGGCCCAGCATGAGCTGACCCGCCGCAGCAGCCTGCCGCGCAACGTCATTTCCGCAGAAGATCTTGATGCTGCCCGCCTGACGGCCAACGCCGCCGCAGCCACCACCAAAGCCGCCCAGGCCACGCTGGATCAGGCGCGCTGGAATTTGCAGCAAACCGAAATCACCGCGCCAACTGATGGCTGGGTCAGCAATCTGACGCTGCGCCCCGGCAACTATGCCACCGCTGGCACGCCGCTGTTTGCGCTGGTCGATAGCCACTCTTTTTACGTGATGGGTTATTTCGAAGAGACTAAGCTGCGCCATATCCAGCCGGGCGCCACCGCGAATATCGTGCTTTACAGCAGCGGTCGACGTTTGCAGGGCAAAGTAGAAAGCATTGGCCGCGCGATTTATGACCAGAGCGTGGATAGCGACAGCGGCCTGGTGCCGGATATCAAACCGAACGTGCCCTGGGTACGGCTGGCACAGCGTGTCCCGGTACGGATTCAGCTGGATGCCATCCCGGATGATGTCCCGCTGGTGGCGGGCACCACCTGTACCATCTCGATTGTGCGCTGAGGCTGCGGATGAATTTTCAGTGGCTGGCGTGGCAAAATTTGCCGTGGATGAAAGCCTCCGGTGGTCAATGGCGTTATGCCTTGCGCAACGCCATTGCGATGTGTCTGGCGCTGACCATCGCCTATGCGCTGCAACTGGATGAACCCTATTGGGCGATGACGTCGGCAGCGGTGGTCAGCTTTCCTACCGTGGGCGGCGCGATCAGCAAAAGTCTCGGTCGTATCGTTGGCAGTCTGCTCGGCGCAACCGCCGCGTTACTGATTGCGGGACATACGCTGAACGAACCCTGGTTATTTGCCTTTTTTATGGCCGGCTGGCTGGCGTTATGCACCTGGATTGCCAACCACTATCAAAACAATGTGGCTTATGCGTTCTCGCTGGCCGGTTACACCGCCGCGATCATCGCGTTTAGTAGCGTCAATATCACTGATATCAGCGATTTATGGACCATTACTCAGGCCCGCGTCTGCGAAGTCATTTCCGGGATTCTGTGTGCCGGGCTGATGATGATGGTGCTGCCCAGCACTTCTGATGGTCACGCGTTGATGGGATCGCTGCGACAAATGCACGCCCGGTTGCTGGATCATGCGGTGCTGCTGTTGCAGCAAGGCAGCACCGATAACGTCCGCACCGCCCATGAGAATGTGATCAGCCAGATTCTGACCATGAACCTGCTGCGCATTCAGGCATTCTGGAGCCACTATCGTTTTCGTCGGCAAAACAACGTGCTCAACTACGTCCTGCATCAACAGCTGCGTTTAACCAGCGTGCTTTCCAGCCTGCGACGGATGCTGCTGAACTGGCCGGATGCCCCGCCAGCCTTGTTTGACGCCATGCAAAAATTGCTGCATGAACTGGCCCAGCCGGAATGTGATAAATACCGGCTGGCACTGATTTTGCGTAACATTACCCCTGACGCTGCGGGAGATTATCGCCAGCGTGCCTTTGTGCAACGTCTGCGCTACTTTGCCTGGGTTTACCTCAATGTGCAGCGCTGGATCAGGCTGATTGAACGTGCTGATGCCGATACCCGCTTTCAGCCACCGCGCGTCCCCTCACTGGCGCGGGAAAGCGATAACGCGGAAGCGGGCTGGAGCGCATTGCGCACGTTCAGCGTGATTATGCTAGGTTGCGCTTACTGGATTGCGACACAGTGGGATTCCGGTGCCGCCGCGCTGACGCTCACCGCCATCGCCTGCGTACTGTACTCCTCAGCCCCCTCACCCACCGGCAGCATCTCGCTGTTGCTGAAAACGTTGCTGTGGCTGTCCGTGTTCAGCTTTGTGTTGCAGTTTGGATTGATGGTGCAAATCAGCGCGCTGTGGCAGTTTTTGCTGGTGCTGTTCCCCTTGCTACTGACATTGCAGCTGTTCAAATTACAGCAGAAAGCGCGCGCCGGGATGTGGGGGCAATTTATTGTCTTTATGGGATCGTTCATTGCCGTCAGTAACCCGCCGGATTGGGATTATCAGAGTTTCCTCAACGATAACCTGGCAAAAGTTTGTGGTGTCATGCTGGCCTGGCTGGCGTTTCAGGTGCTGCGCCCCAGCTCGGATGCGCGTCGCAGTCGGCGTCATATTCGCGCGTTGCGCCATGCCTTCCTCGATCAATTGCGCCGCCATCCCCGCTTAAGCGAAAGCCGCTTTGAATCACAGATTTATCATCATATCAGCCAGTTAAGTAATAGCCGTGACGAACAGGCGCGCATTTGGCTGCTGCGCTGGGGCGTCGTGCTGCTCAATTGTTCACACATTGTCTGGCAGCTACGCGATTGGCAGCCCGGTTCTCCCACCCTGGCGCAGATGCGTGACAGCAGTTTGCAGGATTTACAGCGAATCATGAGCCTGCGGGGGGTGCGCCACATGTCTTTGCAGGCGACGCTGGATGAACTGGAGGAGATGATTGCCCAACTCCCGGTGACGCGCGACAGCGAAGCCAACACCCTGGCGGGCATTCTCTGGCGTTTACGCTGTTCGCTGGCGCAGCTGAAACAGGCAGTGCCTACTGACAATATTGTTGCTGCTGCCGATTAAAATCATCCTGCAACTGTTGCAGGGTTTTGCGCCCTTCAAAGCGGGTTTTATCCTGCTCGGACATCGGTTCCAGCACCAGCGCCTTCTCCTCCGGGGAATAGATAAAACGGCGCACCAGATCGGTACCGGTAAAACTTTTCCCATCAATACCACCGCACACCACCGTCATGGTGTGACGATAAACTTCCGCATGGGTGAAATTGGTCTCAGTCGCGCTGCGCAGCACATTCTGACAGCCTTTCTCTTCCAGCTTATCCAGTGTTCGCTGTGTCAACCATTCGCGCCCGCGCGCTATGTGCTCACAGCTGGCGCGTAGTGGATTGACATCGATAGTCCTTTGCAGCTGCCGACTGGCGTCCAGGCGTAATTGCGTATCATTAGGTTGATCACATCCTACCAGCAACGCACATAACAACATGATCCCACACGTTTTCATTCCTGCCCCTGAGCGGTTTTTTTCCCTGCCACGTATCATAGGCGGGAAAAATCAGCGGGAACAGTGCAAAAAACTCTGAGAAATGTCTGGTTACGCAAATCGGGGCGGCATCAGGTCGCCGCCCCATGGTTAAATCACACCACAGGCAAAGCGCGCACCACCACCGCCCAGGGGTTGCGGGTGATCGGCATGATTGTCCCCACCCACATGTACCATCAGGGCTTTCCCTTTGATTTCACTCAGAGACTTGATACGTGGGGCCAGTACCGGGTAATTCGCTTTACCGTCATCACCGACATACAACGCAGGCAAATCACCAAGGTGACCATCGGCATACGGACCGAGGTGTTTGCCGGTTTTACCGGGATCAAAATGCCCACCCGCAGCACCCGCAGCCACCATTTTCCCTGCCGATTCGCCAGGTTCACAGCTGCCTTTAGCATGGACATGGAAGCCATGGATACCCGCAGGCAGACCACTCAGCGCTGGCGTAAATTGCAGCCCGTAAGGGGTTTCGCTGATGGTCACCTTGCCAATCGCCGCGCCAATACCTTGTTCCGTCACTTTGTGCAGCTCAACTTCTTCTGAAGCAGCCTGGGCAACGCCGCTACAGAGCAGCGCCAGAACAGCAATCAGGGTTCTGTTCATAACATCTCCTTATGGTTAAGTTCCCTGTAAGCCTGGCTGCTTTTTCCCGGTGCTGCCGCATTTTGACGTATTTTTACGCGTCAGGGCACATCGTAGCCCAGTGCAGCCTTACGAATGCGGAACCATTGCTGGCGATCCAGCGTCAATTGACAGCCCGCCACTGCATCGCTGACACGCGCCGTTTTACCGGAACCAATGATCGGCAAGGGGCGGCTGGGCAGTTTCATCACCCAGGCATACACCACCTGCTCAATATTGCTGGCCCCGATCTCCTGTTGCACCTGATGCAGTTCATCACGCAGCGGCTGGTAATGCGGGTCGTTAAATAAACGCCCACCGCCAAGGCAGGACCAGGCCATGGGGCGCATGCGCAATTGCTGGCATTGATCCAACGAGCCATCAAGTAATGCCGATTGTTCCAGCGGAGAAATTTCCAGCTGGTTGGTCGCCAGGGTAAAAGGCAGACGAGATTGCAGCAGGGTGAACTGGGTCGGGGTGAAATTGGAGACACCGAAATGACGCACTTTTCCACTCTGATGCAATGAGAGGAATGCTTCGGCAACGTCATCCGCATCCATCAGCGGGTCGGGTCGATGAATCAACAGCAGGTCGAGATAATCGGTGGCAAAATGGCGCAGCGAATTTTCTGCACTCTGCAAAATATGACGGCTATCGGTGATGTAATGACCGATCTGGTGTTCCGGTTTGGCGCGCGTCGCAATGCCGCATTTGGTGACGATTTGCAGCTTTTCACGCAAACACGGGGCCAGCTTCAGCGCGGCACCGAATGCGGCCTCACACTGGTAATCACCGTAAATATCCGCATGATCAACCGTGGTGATACCCAGCGCCAGATGATGCTCGATAAATTGCACGCACTGCTGTGGCGTCATGCCCCATTCCATCAGACGCCAGTAACCCATGATCAGCGGTGAAAATAGCGGTCCCTGCGGGGCGATTTGTTGCGGTTGTAACATTAAGGCTCTCCCTTAAATGCAAATCCGAATGGATGAATCGGCAGTATAACGGAAAGTCACGCACTGCAACGTTCAGAACAGTGAGGGTTGTTGCGGTTCGTCAGGTTCTTCGGGTTTCTGGCTGCGTTGCAGGCGTAACCAGCGCTGACGGCACAAACGCAGAACATGGCGTTTTTGCGCATCAGTGTATTTCATCCAGTCAAAACGTTCCTCGCGACTGCGCAGGCAGCCACGGCAATAGCCACGAGCATCGCTCTGGCAAATCCCCCGACAGGGACTGGGGACAGGAAAAAACTCAAGTTGCTCGGCCACATCCACTCCGGTACAGGCAAATTGCAGCATATTGATAACAGCTTAGTGACATTGTGCGCAGAGTAAACGCCAATTGCACGTATTCTGCTCAATCAATTTTCCAACAGCCCGCGGGTTACCGTTACTTACGAATCTGTCCCCACGAGGCCTGGGGACGTTTAAGTTTCGTTAAGGTTTTCCTCATACTTTGTCTCTACTCTGGCGCGATTCCGTTCCATTGATGAGTTTTCATGAAATCCCCGAATAAGTTACAGTGTCACTCTGGCTGGTTTAATTTCAGCGCCGCGTTTTTCTTTGGTGTTGTGCTAAATGGCCTGTTTTTGCTGCGCGCCTGGCAAATTATTCCTTACACACGGCTGCACGATTATCTGTTCGCCGCCAGTATTCCTGTGGTCCTGATCGCGGCGTTTTACTTTATTTTTACCCTGCTCGCCTGGCCGTTTGTCCGTAAACCGCTATTGATCCTGCTGGTGCTGACCAGCGCCGCTGCCAACTACTTTATGCACAGCTTCGGTACGGTCATCGATACCAACATGATCGAAAACGTGTTTGAGTCGAATGCTCAGGAAGCCGGTGCGTTGATCAACCGCACATGGGCCATCTGGATGTTGCTGATGGGGATTTTGCCAGCGGCGTTTATCACCAGCGTGCGTATCCGCTCAGGACAACGCTGGTGGTGGGGTCTGCTGCAACGCCTGGCCGGTGCCCTCGGTGCATTGCTGATTATCCTGCTAATGGCGGTGCTGTTTTATAAAGATTACGCCTCACTGATCCGCAACAACAAAGGGCTGGTCAAAATGATCACCCCGGCCAATATCGTCAGTGGTACTGGCCATTATGTCGATCAGCGTTGGTTACAGGGCAGTCAGCAACTGGTGAAGATCGGCGAAGATGCCCATAAAGGCCCGTTAATCGCCGCCGAACAGAAAAAAACGCTGGTGGTGTTGGTGGTGGGCGAAACCGGTCGCGCTGAAGACTTTTCCCTTGGTGGCTATGCGCGCGAAACCAACCCGCAGCTGAAACAGCAGCAGGTGATCTACTATCCGCAAACCCGCTCCTGCGGTACCGAAACTGCAGTTTCCGTACCCTGCATGTTCTCAAATATGTCGCGCGAACATTACGACGCCAATCTGGCCCACCATCAGGAAGGTCTGCTCGATGTGCTGGCCCATGCCGGAGTGAGCGTGCTGTGGCGTGAGAATGACGGTGGCTGCAAAGGTGCCTGCGATCGTGTTCCGCATACCGACATGACAATGTGGAACCTGCCGCAATATTGCCATGACGGTTTTTGTCTTGATGATGTCCTGCTGCACAATCTGGATAACTACATTGGCAGCCTGCATAACGACGGCATTATCGTGCTGCATCAAATGGGGAGCCACGGCCCTGCTTATTATCAGCGTTATCCGGCCGAATTCCGTCGCTTTACCCCCACCTGTGACAGCAACCAGATTCAGGATTGTGATCACCAGGCACTGGTGAATACCTATGACAATTCGCTGCTGTACACCGACGATATGCTGAGCCGCACTATTGATAAACTCAAAGGGTTGAGCGATCGCTTCAATGTGGCCATGGTGTATCTTTCTGACCACGGAGAATCGCTGGGTGAGCATGGCATGTATCTGCACGGTGCTCCCTATCTGTTTGCTCCCTCGCAGCAAACCCATATACCGCTGCTGATGTGGATGTCGCCGGGCTACGCCAGCGCGTATCACATTAATCAGGGTTGCTTACGCCAGCAGGCCGCCGATCAGCCGGTGTCACAGGACAACCTGTTCCATACCTTGCTCGGTATGTTCAACATCCAGACTCACGAATATCAGCCGCAACTGGATATGATCAGATCGTGCCAGGCGGTCAGCTAAAGATTGCATTAGACCGATCGGTCTACTACTCTGCTGTCCATGAACAAGACTCTGCAACGCAACGAAACCCGTGAACATCTGCTCGCTACTGGCGAGCAGCTGTGTTTGCAACGCGGTTTTACCGGTATGGGCCTCAGTGAAATGCTGACGCAGGCGGAAGTGCCGAAAGGCTCGTTTTATCATTACTTCCGCTCAAAGGAAGCTTTCGGTGTTGCCCTGCTGGAGCGCTATTTTGTCCACCATCTGCAGATGATTGAACAGCAACTGAATCAGCCTGGTGCCACAGCGCGTGAGCGTTTTCTGCAACACTTTCGTTCGGCTGAACAATTATTTATCGAACAGGGCCATATCATGGGTTGCCTCGGGGTGAAACTTTCCGCCGAGGTGTGTGACCTGTCGGAGCCGATGCGGGATGCGCTGCAACATGGCGCTACGGCGGTGATTAACGCCTATGCCCGCTGTCTCGATGATGTGGCAGCAGAACAACCGTTGTTGTATGGCCAAAGCCCGAAACAGCTGGCACAGCGTTGCTACCTGCTGTGGCTGGGCGCCAGCCTGCAAAGCAAAATCTCACGGGAGCCGGGCCCCATTAGCCTGGCGCTCGAAACCATTGAACAGTGGCTGACCCGCCACTGATTTTAAAAACCGCAGTTTCTAGACGACCGGTCTAATACAGGAGTCATCATGGCGAGTAAACAGCTGTTCTCCCCCCTCAAAGTGGGTGCGATTACCGTGCCTAACCGTGTTTTCATGGCCCCTCTGACGCGGCTGCGCAGCATTGAGCCAGGCGATATCCCTACGCCGTTGATGGCCGAGTATTATCAACAACGTGCCAGCGCCGGGTTGGTTATCACTGAAGCGACTCAGATTTCTTTCCAGGCGAAAGGTTATGCCGGTGCGCCGGGGCTGCACACCCAGCAGCAAATCGCCGCGTGGAAAGTCATTAATGAGGCCATTCACGGCGCAGGCGGACATAGCGCAGTGCAACTGTGGCATACCGGGCGTATCTCGCATAACAGCGTGCAGCCGAACGGCCAGCCGCCGGTAGCCCCTTCCGCTCTGGCCGCCGGTACCCGTACCTCACTGCGTCAGGCTGATGGCACCGTGTACCGTGCAGATACCTCTGTGCCGCGTGAACTCAGCGTGGCAGAAATTCAGCAAATCGTCGCTGACTTTGGTCAGGCCGCGGCCAACGCCCGTGAAGCGGATTTTGATTTGCTGGAACTGCATTCCGCGCATGGTTATCTGATGCACCAATTCCTCGCCCCGGATTCCAACCAGCGTACTGACGAATACGGTGGTTCGATTGCCAAACGTGGCCGTTTCGCACTTGAAGTGGTTGATGCGGCGATTGCTAACTGGTCTGCTGATCGTATCGGTATCCGTATTTCTCCGATTGGTGCCTTCCAGAATCTGGAAAATGGTGCGGATGAAGAAGCCGCTGCGCTGTGGTACATCTCGGAATTAGGCAAACGCAAACTGGCTTATCTGCATCTGTCGGAGCCTGACTGGGCGGGCGGTCAGCCTTATAGCGACGCTTTCCGTGAGAAAGTGCGCGCGCTGTTCCCCGGTGTGATCATCGGTGCCGGTGCCTACACGGTCGAAAAAGCGGACGATCTGATTCAGCGTGGCCTGATTGATGCCGTCGCGTTTGGTCGTGATTTTATCGCCAACCCGGATCTGGTGGCCCGTCTGCAACAGGATGCACCGCTTAACCCGCAGCGTCCGGAAAGCTTCTACGGTGGCGGTGCCGAAGGTTACACCGATTACCCGACGTTATAAGAAAGTCTGCTTGCCGCAACGGATGTGCGGCAATGCTGTTTCTTCAGAGCGTTAACTCGCTATACTTAGCCTTTGTGCTTGTTAAAAGAGGATGTTATGCGTTTACTTCACACCATGTTACGCGTTGGCGATTTGCAGCGTTCCATCGATTTTTACACCCGTGTGCTGGGCATGCGCCTGTTGCGTCAGAGCGAAAACACCGAATATAAATACACCCTGGCTTTTGTTGGCTATACCGAAGAAAGCGAAGGTGCTGTGATTGAGCTGACCTATAACTGGGGTGTCGAGAGCTATGATCCCGGCAACGCCTACGGACACATTGCGCTGGGTGTTGATGATGTTGCCGCCACCTGCGACCGCATCCGTAATGCCGGTGGTAAAGTGACCCGTGAAGCTGGCCCGGTTAAAGGCGGCACCACGGTGATTGCGTTTGTCGAAGATCCCGATGGCTACAAAATCGAGCTGATCGAAAACAAACACGCCGGACACGGCATCGGCAACTAAGCCTGCCTGCCAGCCTGGGCATTTACGGGCTGGCGTTCCTCTCTCCTGCTGCACCCTCCCGCAATTTTTGCCATAATGCGCGCTGCCCCATTTATTGCTATGAGATCCTGATGTCTGAATCGAACGACTTAAACGCTCTCCATCAACGCTTTCGCGGTTTTTATCCCGTGGTGATCGACGTCGAAACGGCCGGTTTTAATGCCAAAACCGATGCCCTGCTGGAAATCGCCGCCACCACACTCAAAATGGATGAAGACGGCTGGCTGCATCGCGACGAAACACTGCATTTTCACGTTGAACCTTTCGAAGGGGCGATTCTTAACCCGGATGCACTGGCGTTTACCGGAATTGATCCCAGCAACCCGCTACGTGGTGCGGTCAGTGAATATGAAGCGTTACATGCCATTTTTAAGATGGTGCGTAAAGGCACAAAGGACAGTCACTGCAATCGGGCGATAATCGTGGCGCATAATGCCACCTTTGATCATAACTTTCTGATGGCGGCTGCCGAACGGGCCAGTCTGAAGCGTAACCCGTTCCACCCCTTTGCCACTTTCGATACCGCAGCATTAAGCGGCCTGGTGCTGGGCCAGACGGTGCTGGCAAAAGCCTGTAAAGCGGCCGGGATGGATTTCGATAGTACTCAGGCACATTCTGCCCTGTATGACACCGAACAAACCGCCACGCTATTTTGTGAGCTGGTCAATCGCTGGAAACGCCTTGGCGGCTGGCCAGTGGCGTTCAGTGACGATTTGGCGGAAGACGACGCAGAATGACCAAAAGAAAGGCCGACGATGCGTCGGCCTTTGCAATTATTCTGCTTCTTTATACTTCTCAGCAGTTTCTTTAATCAGCGGCTGAAGCTCACCACGCTGGAACATCTCAACGATGATGTCACAACCACCGACCAGCTCGCCATCAACCCACAGCTGCGGGAAAGTTGGCCAGTTGGCATATTTCGGTAATTCAGCACGGATATCCGGGTTTTGCAGGATATCAACATACGCGAAGCGCTCACCACAGGCAGACAGAGCCTGTACCGCCTGTGCAGAGAAACCGCAGCTTGGCAGTTTCGGCGAACCTTTCATGTACAGCAGGATCGGGTTTTCTGCGATCTGGCGCTGAATTTTTTCAACAGTACTCATTTTTGCCTTCCTTAATTCCTCACTTCGTGTTTGTTTATTGTAGCGACTTCACCCCCGCACTGAAAACGGGATTTTGCATCGCAACCACGTTAATCGCCATGTTTGTTAAGTTCCAGCGCAGCAAATAACATTTTCATATCATGAATAAGCATGAACCGATTAATAATTCGCAATAATTATGCTGCGTTAACCGGCTGAAATCGCTCATTTTTGCCCCAGATACCATCTGGTAACAGATTAATCGAAAAATGCCTTACCTTTTGGAAAAAAAGTGGATTAGAATCAATCCCGGCGCTGATCGTTGATCAGATTTTTCTAACTTGCCGCAGGCTGTTTTACCGCAGACTGCTTAACCTGTAACCGGACTATGCGTTTACTTATTACGCTTTTTATGCTGGCTTTCGCCCAACTGTTTTTTAATGTGGCTTCTGCGTCACCGCATGCGCCCATCAATGCCAGTTTGCATAATGCAGAGAAAAAAAGTGCACGCGAAGATGAGCGTCGTAAACGACGCCCGGTCAAGACCAGCACCAAAAAATCACGTCTTACCAGCAGTGTTCAAAAACTAAAACTGAAGAAACAAACCAAAACCGTCACTGCGCTTCACAAAACCACCCGCAGAAAATCTCTGCTGAAGTCACCGACGAAAAGATACGGTCACCAGCGCGTTGCGAAAGTGTTGGATGAACAGGATGACGCCGGTGATCTCACCACTATCAAGATGAGCAAGTCACACCGCCAGCGTTATCAAAAGGCGCGTGAAACGGCGATGACCAAATTGATGGGCCAGATCGGTAAGCCTTATCAATGGGGTGGTACCTCACCGCATACCGGTTTCGATTGCAGTGGTCTGGTGTGGTATGCCTATAAAGACCTGGTGAAATACAAATTCCCGCGCACCGCCAACGAAATGTATCACCTGCGTGATGCGGCGCCGATCAAACGCGATATGCTGGAGAAGGGAGATTTGGTGTTCTTCCGCATTAACCATCGCGGCACCGCTGACCATGTGGGTGTTTACCTCGGCAACGGCAAATTTATTCAGTCACCGCGTACTGGTAAAGATATTCAGATTAGCGCATTAGGTGAAGATTACTGGCAGAAGCATTATGTCGGTGCGCGTCGTATGATGACGCCGAAAACCATTCGCTAAACGTCACAGCGCAATAAAAAGCCGGACTCTGAAATTTCAGGTCCGGCTTTTTTATTAATGAAGGATCGCGGTGAAGCTGAACACGATGATCATTAACAACGCGCCAACGGTAGTACCCAGCGCCAGTTTCAGGTCTGTACTCATCACAACTCCTTAGTCACATTAATTGAAGGGTTAATGTAATTTTCGCATAGCCCCCGGCAAAAATCTCGTGTTATCCGCGTCAGCTTGCTAGAATCGCCGCCTTTCGTTGCGCAACAGATTTTGCGCACGCTGTGTTTGTGGCCTGTTAAAGTGATTTTAACTGATAGTTAATGCCTTTTTCTTCGCCATTTGCCCCAAAAATTGGGGCGCAAAACCATTAGCAGACGCAAACGTTTAACAATATACTTATCAGTAAGTTGCGATAAGCCCGGGAGTACCATTTTCATGGCAACAATTAAAGATGTGGCGAAACGCGCCGGTGTCTCCACCACTACGGTTTCGCATGTCATCAACAAAACGCGTTTTGTCGCGGAAGAGACGCGTAACGCCGTATGGGAAGCGATCAAAGAGCTGCATTATTCACCCAGCGCCGTGGCGCGTAGCCTGAAAGTCAACCACACCAAAACGCTGGGATTGCTCGCCACCTCCAGCGAAGCCCCCTATTTCGCGGAAATCATCGAAGCGGTAGAAAACCACTGTTTTGACCGTGGCTACACGCTGATTCTCGGCAATGCGCATAACGATCTGCAAAAGCAGCGTGCTTATCTCTCGATGATGGCGCAAAAGCGCGTCGACGGTTTATTGGTGATGTGTTCCGAATATCCCGACGACCTGCTCACCATGCTGGAAGAGAACCGTAATATCCCGATGGTGGTGATGGACTGGGGCGAGTCGCGCGGCGATTTCACCGATACCGTGCAGGATAACGCCTTCCAGGGTGGCTATCTCGCCGGGCGTTACCTGATCGAACGTGGACATCGTGACATTGGTGCTATCCCAGGGCAGATGGAACGCAACACTGGCGGGGGTCGTCATGCCGGTTTTATGCAGGCGCTGCAGGAAGCCGGTATTACGGTGCGCCCGGAGTGGATTGTCCAGGGCGATTTTGAACCGGAATCCGGTTACCAGGCGATGCAGCAGATCCTTAATCAGAAGCAACGCCCGACCGCCGTCTTTTGCGGTGGTGATATCATGGCGATGGGCGCGATTTGTGCTGCCGATGAAATGGGACTGCGTGTCCCCCAGGATATTTCGGTAATTGGCTATGACAACGTGCGCAACGCCCGTTATTTCACCCCGGCGCTGACTACCGTCCATCAGCCGAAAGCGCAGCTGGGCGAAAAAGCGCTGGAAATGCTGCTCGATCGCATCACCAGCAAACGCGAAGAACCACAAACCATTGAAGTGCAACCCACGCTGATTGAACGCCGCTCAGTCGCCGACGGCCCGTTCCGCGACTATCGTCGCTAAGCTACCGATTCGCTCAGCCACTCATGGTTGAGCGTCTCTGCATCACCAAGATAGTCCAGCAACCAGCTCAATGCCGGTGAGGCGCGTTGTTCCGACCAGCTGACACAGCAGGGACTCTCCGGGAAAGGCGCAGGCAACGTCAGTTCGGTTAACGCGCCGCTGTCCAGCAGAGGCCGGGCTATGTGGCCCGGCACCATACCTACGCACAACCCTGCCCGCAGGCAATCCATCCCGGTTTCCCACTCTGGCACCACCAGACGCCGCTGGTTATCCAGCGTCCAGGTCATGCGGCGCGGCAGCGCCCGCGATGTGTCCTCCAGCACCAGCGAAGGCCAGGCCCGTAACGTTTCATCATCCAGCTGGTTACTTTTTGTCAGGGGATGGTCGGGACTGACCACGCAACGCCAGTTCAGCGCCCCCATATCCTGGAAAGCGAAGCGCCCCCCGACCGGAATCGCCTGGGTGGCGCCAATCGCCACATCTACCCGGCCACCAGCCAGCGCATCCCAGACACCGTTAAACACTTCATAGCTGATAATCAGCTCCATATCCGGGAAGTGGCGGTAGAAATCCTTCACCAATTGCCGGGTACGCTGGGGTTTTACGATACAGTCAACCGCAATACTCAGCTGACCGCGCCAGCCGTTAGCCAGTTGCTGGCACTGGCGTCGTGTCGCCAGCATTTTTTTGATAACACTTCGCCCCTCTCGCACGAAATGCTCACCTGCCGCTGTCAGCACCACTTCCCGATGCTGCCGTTCAAACAAAGGCACCGCCAGCCAGGTTTCCAGCTGACGAACGGTATAACTGATGGCAGAAGGCACGCGATGCAGTTCCTGCGCCGCTGCGCTAAAACTGCCGCTGCGCGCTACCGCATCCACCACTTCCAGCGCGTATTCAGACCACATAATTTTGCCTGCAAAATTTTTGATAGCACCTCGCAAATATTAGCGTTTCACAAAGCCTGCCGCACCCTTTTACACTCCCCGGCGTTCAATTTGTCTAATGAGAATCACCATGTTGTCATCAAAAGGATTTTTGCCTTACCTTGCTTTGCTGAGCATGCTGGGCTTTCTTGCTACGGATATGTACCTGCCGGCATTCAGTGCCATGCAGCAGGATTTTGCCACCTCTCCCGGCACCATCAGTGCCAGCCTGAGCCTGTTCCTCGGTGGCTTTGCCTGCGCGCAGGTGTTCTGGGGCCCGCTGTCTGACCGCTTTGGCCGTAAACCCATTCTGCTGGCGGGATTAGTGATCTTCGCGCTGGGCTGTCTCGGCATGTTGTGGGTCACCGACGTGAAGCTGATGCTGGCGCTGCGTTTTGTGCAGGCGCTGGGCGTTTGCGCTGCCGCCGTCAGCTGGCAGGCGCTGGTGGTTGATCGTTATCCGCAGGCACAGGCGAACAAAGTTTTCGCCACCATTATGCCACTGGTGGCGCTGTCACCGGCGCTGGCCCCTTTACTGGGTGCCTGGCTGATGGGCCATTTCCACTGGCGCAGCATTTTCCTGCTGCTGACGCTGGTCACGCTGCTGTTGCTGGTCGGCACCCTTCGGCTGGCTAATCCGGCCCGTACCCACACGGCTCGCGCTGCTCAGCCCGGCTGGCTGACGTTACTGGCATCACGGGTCTACAGCGGTAATGTGCTGATTTACTCAGCCTGCTCCGCCAGCTTTTTCGCCTGGTTGACTGGCTCGCCCTTTATCCTGGCTGACGCAGGCCTGTCACCTGCCGATATTGGTCTGAGTTATGTGCCACAGACTATCGCCTTTCTGGTTGGCGGTTTTGGTTGCCGTGCCTTGCTGAACCATTTTCAGGGCAAACAGCTACTGCCGTGGTTACTGGTGATTTACAGTCTGAGCATTGTCAGCCTGTTTGCCATCGCTCAGCTTGCTGCGCCCGCGCTGTGGGCATTGCTGCTGCCGTTCTGCGGCATGGCATTAGCCAATGGCGCGATCTACCCGATTGTGGTCGCCAGCGCGCTGCTACCCTTCCCTCAGGCCACCGGTAAAGCGGCCTCATTGCAAAATCTGTTACAGCTGGGATTATGTTTTATTGCCAGCCTGCTGGTTTCCGCCGGATTGCAACAGGCGCTGCACAGTACCAGCCTGGTGATGCTTGCCACTGTGGCGCTTGCCTGGGCTGGCTTCGGCTGGCAGCGTGCCGCTGTGGCAAACGCACAAAGTGATGTTGCTCACAACTCCCGTCCCTGCGAAGATAATCGCTAACGCAACGTCGTTAGTTAGCAAACTAACGATAAGTCGTTGAATATTGACCCACGGAAGCATATACTGCGTGGGTCAGCATTTCTATAACAAATCAATAACATAATTGTATTAATAATTAGCGACTCTGTCGCTGGGATGGTGTCTGCACGATGTTCTCCCCCGGTGTTGTGCCAGACATTTCTATTCAGATTCATACCTCTGTAAAACGTCGGATATCTGGCGCACGGATTTTCCGTGAGTTCTCTCACAAGCCTGGAGAAATTGACTATTCTTTTCTCAGGTTGAAATCGGAAAGGTGATGGAGAAGCTATGAGTTCATCGTGTATAGAAGAAGTGAGCCTTGAAGAAAACCACTGGTTTCGTATCGCCCATGAATTACTGGAACGGGCCGATATTGCCATAAATGGTACTCGCCCCTGGGATATTCAGGTTAAACATCCGGATTTTTTTAAACGGGTCCTGCAGGAAGGATCGCTGGGCCTCGGTGAAAGTTACATGGACGGCTGGTGGGAATGTGAAAATCTCGACATGTTTTTCCACCGCGTACTGAAACACCATCTGGATCAGCAATTACCGCATCATTTTAAAGACACACTGCGTATCGCTGCGGCGCGTTTGACCAACCTGCAATCGAGAAAGCGCGCCTGGATTGTGGGTAAAGAACATTACGATCTCGGGAATGACCTGTTTTCGCTGATGCTCGATCCTTTCATGCAGTATTCCTGCGGCTACTGGAAGGATGCAGAGACACTGGAACAGGCGCAGCAGGCCAAGCTCGATATGATTTGCCGCAAACTGCAACTGCAACCCGGCATGTCTTTGCTGGATATTGGTTGTGGCTGGGGTGGACTGGCTGAATTTGCCGCCCGCAATTACGGTGTCAAAGTGCATGGTGTCACCATTTCAGCTGAACAGCAGAAAATGGCTCAGGAGCGTTGCGCCGGACTGGATGTCACTATCCTGTTACAGGATTATCGCGACCTGAATCTGCAATTTGATCGCATTGTTTCCGTTGGCATGTTCGAACACGTCGGCCCGAAAAATTACGCCACCTATTTTGAAGTGGCCGACCGTAATCTGAAGCCGGACGGTATTTTCCTGCTGCATACCATCGGGTCAGTTAAAACCGATATGAATGTGGATCCCTGGATCGACAAATATATCTTCCCCAATGGATGTCTGCCCTCAGTGCGTCAGATTGCTGATGCCAGCGAGTCACATTTTGTGATGGAAGACTGGCACAATTTCGGCGCGGATTATGACACCACGCTGATGGCCTGGCATGATCGTTTTCTGGAATCATGGCCGCAGCTTGCAGAAAAATATGGTGACCGATTCAAACGCATGTTCAGTTATTATCTCTGCGCTTGTGCCGGTGCATTCCGGGCGCGTGATATTCAACTGTGGCAGGTGGTATTCAGCCGTGGTGCTGAAGGCGGGTTGCGTGTAGCACGCTAATTAACTGAAAGGCGCCAAATGGCGCCTTATTTATTGCGGGCTTATTCGCTCTCGTCGGACGGACGCTGAGCCAGGGCGGCGGCTTCACGCTGCGCCAGTACGCGCTCGACGGTTTCGACAATCGCCTGGGTATGCGGGTCGATCTCGATATTCACTTTATGCCCCAGCTTTTTCGCGCCCAGCGTGGTGCGTTCCAGCGTTTCCGGGATCAGGTGCACACAGAATTTACTCTTCGTCACGTCGCCTACGGTCAGGCTGATGCCGTCAATGCCGACAAAACCTTTATGCAGAATATATTTGATCTGCGCCGGGTCCTGTAATTTAAACCACACCTCACGGTTGTTTTCCGACTGAATAATTTTGCAGATCTCAGCGGTGGTCATAATATGGCCAGACATCAAATGGCCGCCAATTTCATCGCTAAATTTCGCCGCACGTTCAATATTGACCCAATCACCCACCTGCAATTCTCCCAGGTTGGTAATACGCAAGGTTTCTTTGATTAAGTCAAAGCTTACCTGGTCGCCATCAATCGCCGTCACCGTCAGACAGCAGCCATTGTTGGCAACCGACGCACCCAGCGCCAGCCCCGGCAGCAACTCTTCCGGCAATTTTACGATGTGAGTGCGAAACAGCTCTTTTTCTTCAATAGCAACAATCTCTGCCTTACCCTGCACAATTCCAGTAAACATAATCTCAGCCTCTGCGAAGTTTGCCGTAGTTTATCACAGCTGACCCGCCCGGGTTTAATTTGCCGGTGCGCAAAATTTACACGGTTGTTTTAACAAATTGCGAACAATGTTTGGCGGATACGCAACCGACCGTTACACTAAGCCGCGTATTCTTTGGGGATGTCTCCCCGTTCTCCTTTTTATTTAAATGCAGGTGATACGTGCAGAAGTATTTAACAGAAGCGCGTCAATTGCTGGCCCTTGCGATCCCGGTCATCCTTGCTCAGGTTGCCCAGACGGCGATGGGGTTTGTGGATACCATTATGGCCGGGTCGGTAAGCGCTACGGATATGGCTGCCGTTGCGGTCGGCACCTCTATCTGGCTGCCCGCCATTCTGTTTGGTCATGGTTTGCTACTGGCATTGACGCCCACCGTTGCGCAACTCAACGGTTCAGGACGCCGCGAGCGCATTGCTGAGCAGGTTCGTCAGGGATACTGGCTGGCGCTGTTTGTGGCCTTGCTGATTATGCTGGTGTTGTGGAACGCCGGGTATTTGATCCGAGCCATGCATGACATCGACCCGTTGCTGGCAGCCAAAGCTGAAGGTTACCTCCATGCCCTGCTGTTTGGTGCGCCGGGCTATCTGTTTTTTCAGGTAGCGCGTAACCAATGTGAAGGGTTATCAAAAACCAAACCCGGCATGGTGCTGGGCTTCCTCGGTTTGCTGACCAACATCCCGCTGAACTACGTGTTCATCTACGGGCACTTTGGCATGCCCGCGCTGGGGGGTGTCGGCTGCGGTGTGGCGACGGCTTCAGTTTATTGGGTGATGTTCCTGGTGATGCGCTTCTGGCTGAAACGCATGGGCAGTATGCGCGATATTCGCATGGCGACTGGCTGGTCCGCACCGTCGCGGGTGATTCTGTCCCGTCTGTTTACCCTTGGGCTGCCGGTGGCGCTGGCGCTGTTCTTTGAAGTGACCCTGTTCGCCGTGGTGGCGTTGATGGTGTCGCCATTGGGTATCGTTAAGGTGGCCGGGCACCAGATTGCGCTGAACTTCAGTTCACTGATGTTCGTGCTGCCGTTGTCACTCGGCGTGGCAACCACCATCCGTGTGGGTTACCGACTGGGTCAGAGGTCGCCAGAGCAGGCACGCGTGGCGGCATGGACCGCACAAGTCGTAGGCATCAGTATGGCCGCCATCACCGCGCTGTTTACCGTGACCTTCCGCCATCATATCGCAGCGTTGTACACCGCTAACCCGGAAGTCATCACGCTGGCTGCGCAATTGATGTTACTGGCGGCGATTTATCAGTTCTCGGATTCGATTCAGGTGATAGGCAGCGGTATTTTACGTGGCTATAAAGATACCCGTTCGATCTTCTTTATCACCCTGATTGCTTACTGGGTGCTGGGGCTGCCGGTTGGCTATATCCTGGGGCTGACGGACCTTATCGTCCCGCGGCTCGGACCGGCCGGATTCTGGTGTGGCTTTATCGTCGGGTTAACCTCGGCAGCGATCATGATGATTTGGCGTATTCGTCGTTTGCAGCGTCTGCCCGCACAGGTGATTCTGACACGCGCCGCCCGCTAAGTGACTGAGCGGGCCGTAAAAGGCCCGCAACGCCTAAAAAAACGACGCATAGCACAGATGCTGGTCAGTCATGATGAAAAATCACTTTTTCCCCTTGCCAGCTCACCGGCCTGCCGTTAATATTCGTCCCCGCTGTCGCCCTGACAGCGTGTTGCGCTCTTAGCTCAGTTGGTTAGAGCACCACCTTGACATGGTGGGGGTCGATGGTTCGAGTCCATTAGAGCGCACCAAGTGCGTCCGTAGCTCAGTTGGTTAGAGCACCACCTTGACATGGTGGGGGTCGGTGGTTCGAGTCCACTCGGACGCACCATTTTATTTATCCTGAATAATTCCGGTTGCAGCCAACACACATGCAACCTGAAGTATGACAGGCACAATGCGTTCTTAGCTCAGTTGGTTAGAGCACCACCTTGACATGGTGGGGGTCGATGGTTCGAGTCCATTAGAACGCACCACTCTTTTTAATCTCCCGTTGCGCAACTCCCTGTTCCTTGATCTGCATCGTTTTATGTTACTGCTTTCATATTGGTTTTCGCATACTTAGCGTCTATACTATGCCGCGTTGTCTCACTTGAAAGGTTTCAGCGCTAACGTGTTTATTGCGAGAACTCAAATTATTTGCGCAACACCGTCTGGCCGGTTCCCTCGCGTACCGCACAACTTCCCTGCACGCTTAGCCATCGTCTCCTATTCTTACTCTGTATTACCCTTATCAACACCAAACGAATTTCCACTTCGGTGCCTGCGCATCGAATCCCAACCTTTATCATCCATCACAACTTACAGATAAGCTGACATGAAAAAGACCAAGATCGTTTGTACTATCGGTCCGAAAACCGAATCGGAAGAGATGCTGACTCAACTGCTGGAAGCAGGCATGAACGTCATGCGCCTGAACTTCTCTCACGGGGATTACGCCGAGCATGGTCAGCGCATTAAGAACATGCGTGCCGTGATCGAAAAAACCGGTCGTCAGGCCGCCATTCTGCTGGACACCAAAGGCCCGGAAATCCGCACCATGAAACTGGAAGGCGGCAACGACGCGGCACTGAAAGCTGGCCAGACCTTCACCTTTACCACCGATCAATCCGTCATCGGTAACAGTGACCGCGTCGCGGTGACCTATGCCGGTTTCACTGAAGACCTGAAAATTGGCAACACCGTGCTGGTGGATGATGGCCTGATTGGTATGGAAGTGATTGAAGTCACTGAAAACACCGTGGTGTGTAAAGTGCTGAACAACGGTGACCTGGGTGAAAACAAAGGCGTTAACCTGCCAGGTGTCTCCATTCAGCTGCCTGCGCTGGCAGAAAAAGACAAACGCGACCTGATTTTTGGTTGTGAACAGGGTGTCGATTTCGTTGCGGCCTCTTTCATCCGTAAACGTTCTGACGTGCTGGAGATCCGTGAGCATCTGAAACAACACGGTGGCGAGCACATCCAAATCATCTCGAAAATCGAGAACCAGGAAGGTCTGAACAACTTCGATGAAATTCTCGAAGCCTCCGACGGCATCATGGTCGCCCGTGGTGACCTGGGTGTGGAAATTCCGGTTGAAGAAGTGATCTTCGCGCAGAAGATGATGATCAAGAAATGCAACAAAGCACGCAAAGTGGTGATTACCGCGACGCAAATGCTCGATTCCATGATCAAAAACCCGCGTCCGACCCGCGCCGAAGCCGGTGACGTAGCGAACGCCATTCTCGATGGTACCGATGCGGTGATGCTGTCCGGCGAAAGCGCCAAAGGCAAGTATCCGCTGGAATCGGTGACGATTATGGCGACCATCTGCGAACGCACTGACCGCGTGATGAAATCACGCATTGATGCGCTGCAGGATTCACGCAAACTGCGTATCACTGAAGCGGTATGCCGTGGTGCGGTTGAGACGGCTGAGAAGCTGGAAGCGCCGCTGATTGTGGTGGCGACCGAAGGCGGTAAATCTGCCAAAGCCATCAGAAAATACTTCCCGGATGCGACCATCCTGGCATTGACCACCAATGCCACCACCGCACGCCAGCTGATTCTGAGCAAAGGCGTGGAAACCCGTCTGGTCAACGAAATTGCCTCAACGGATGATTTCTACCGCATTGGCAAAGAAATGGCGCTGGAAAGTGGTTATGGCCAAAAAGGCGACGTGGTGGTGATGGTATCCGGTGCGCTGGTGCCAAGTGGAACCACCAATACATCGTCTGTACACGTACTCTGATTTTTAATTCAATGTTTATTAAAAAGCGCCCTTATCGGGCGCTTTTTTTATTCCGGGGCTAATACAGATACTGGAAATTGCCAATCGATAATAACTATTCAAAAAGCCAGAAAATTAAGGTTAATCCGATTAAATCCCTCTGTTTTAGCTAAATATTTTTATCATCTTCTGCGAAACGATGCTTCTTTGAGCGAACGATCAAGTTTAAGCATGTTCTCATCAAAAATTTATTCTCAACTCAAAAAGCTTTGTGTAATACTTGTAACGCTACATGGAGATTAACTCAATCTAGAGGGTATAAATAATGAATCGTACTAAACTGGTACTGGGCGCGGTAATCCTGGGTTCAACTCTGCTGGCTGGTTGCTCAAGCAACGCTAAAATCGACCAGCTGTCTTCAGACGTTCAGACTCTGAACGCTAAAGTTGACCAGCTGAGCAACGACGTGAACGCAATCCGTTCTGACGTTCAGGCTGCTAAAGATGACGCAGCTCGTGCTAACCAGCGTCTGGACAACCAGGCTCACTCTTACCGTAAGTAAGAGTTCTGGTACTAAAAATGGCGCCATTAAGGCGCCATTTTTTTTGTCCTGATTCAGGCAGCATTCAGGGCTTCGCCACCGGCGTCCCCATCGCTTCACTGATAGTGGCTCGTGTCGCGTCACTCCCCTGCTGAGATTGCACCACCTGCGGCATCGCCGTATCTGCTGTTACCGGCTCCCCACTGCTCACCAGCACCGGCATTCCCGAACGTCTCTCCAGCGCGGCCTTAATGAGCGCAGTATCGCTTTGCGGGCTATTCAGGAAGTTTTTCATCGCCGCCGTTAACGCAATCGGCATGGTTTGTGGATCATCTTTATCGGTGTGCGATAACGGCTGATGCACTTCGATATAACGCTTCCCGTCCGGCTCTATCGCCGTCTTCACCGGCTGGTTGATCACCTGTACGCGAGTGCCTTTGGGCACACTGGCAAACAACGCTTCGATATCTTCCGGACGCAGGCGAATACAGCCTGAACTGACGCGCATACCGATGCCAAAATCCGCGTTGGTGCCGTGAATCAGATACTGGCCAGAACCGTGCGCCAGACGCATGGCAAACATCCCCATTGGGTTATCCGGCCCGGCAGGTACCACACCCGGTA
This sequence comes from Pantoea cypripedii, assembly GCF_011395035.1. Classification (NCBI taxonomy): domain Bacteria; kingdom Pseudomonadati; phylum Pseudomonadota; class Gammaproteobacteria; order Enterobacterales; family Erwiniaceae; genus Pantoea; species Pantoea cypripedii. The sequence goes on along the minus strand of NZ_CP024768.1, from coordinate 1,798,982 downwards.
AGGTGATGCCTTCTTTCGCGTAGCGCTTACGGATATTCGGCGTAGGCGTCCACGTTGGGTTGGGGATTTTCTGGCCGATACTGGTCACCATCACCGGCGTCGCTGCCCCCAGCTGGCCGATGCCGATGGGATAGACAATCACCCGATCTTCCCCTTTGGGGTAGTAATACAGGCGCAGTTCAGCGAGGTTAATCACGATGCCTTCATGCGGCGTATCCGGCAGCAACATCTGCAAAGGCACCGTCAGCTGCGTACCGGCTTTGGGCAGCCAGGGATCCACGCCGGGATTGGCTTCCAGCATGCCGAGCAAACCTATCTTATAATGCTTTGCAATGCTCTCCAGCGGGCGTTTGTCATCCGGTACGGTGGTAAGGGTGTTTTCGCCAATTAAACGGCTGTTAGCGGCGGGCAGAGGGTATTCCGTGGCAAGCGCAGGTGCAGACAGTCCGCAGCAGGACAACAGCAATGCACCGGCTAAACGTAAAGCTGGTCTCATGCAATTTTCTCTTTGTCGGAAGAAACAAACCCCGGTCAGATTTGGCCGGGGTCTGGAGAGTGTATCTTAGCTGAGGGACTGTGCGTTATGACGGATCGCGCGAATCATCGCTTCAAGCCCCTGCGAACGCGACGGGGTGAGGTGTTGGGTGAGCGCAAGTTGTTCAAACCAATAGCGCACATCCAGGTCCAGAATTTCCGCCGCTTTCAGCCCCTGATACAGGCTAAACACCACGGCAATCAAACCTTTAACAATGGCAGCATCGCTGTCGCCGGCAAAGGTAATAGTCCCATCTGATTGTGGAGACATGGTGATCCACACCTGGCTCTGGCAACCTGAAATCACGTTTTCCGGCTGATATAAGCTTTCAGACGATTCTGGTAATTTTGCCCCGAGTTCAATGATGTAGAGGTACTTCTCTTCCCAGTTAGCGCAACGGTTAAAGTTGCGCACCAGTTTCTCTTTGTCTGGCAAATTTGCCATCGGTTACTCCTGAAATCTGCTCAACCGCCCAGCAGACGATGAATACGCGTCAGACCCGCCGCCAGGCGATCGGCCTCTTCCTCAGTGTTATAGAGCGCGAAAGAAGCGCGGCACATGGCGGGTACAGCATAATGGCGCATCAGCGGCATGGCACAGTGATGCCCGGTACGAATCGCGATACCGTACTGATCGAGGAAGCTTCCCACATCAAACGCATGATGCTTGCCCAGATTGAACGCCACCACGCCGCTACGCGCCGTCGGACCATAAATGGTCAGATCCGGCACAGAAGCCAGCTTATCCAGTGCATAACGCATCAGCATTGATTCACGTTGATGGATGGTGTCCAGCCCAAGCTCACTCACCCACTTCAGTGCCGCACCCAGACCAATGATGCCACCGGTATTCGGTGTGCCCGCTTCGAAACGCCACGGAGCGGTATTCCAGGTGGTGCCGGTCGGCAGCTGCACCTGATCGATCATCGAACCGCCACCTTCCCAGGGGGGCATGATATCGAGCAGCGCTTTACGACCATACAGCACGCCAATGCCGGTCGGGCCATAGATTTTATGGCCTGAGAAGACGTAGAAGTCGCAGCCAATGTCCTGCACGTCAACGGCGTGATGCATCACCGCCTGCGCACCATCCACCAGCGTAATAACGCCTGCGGCTTTCGCCTGTGCCACAATGGCTTTCACCGGGTTGACCGTGCCCAGCACGTTAGAAACGTGGGTCACCGCCAGCAAACGAGTACGGCTGTCAATCAGCCCGCCCAGTTGCTCAAGTGCCAGTTCACCCTGCTCATTCAGCGGCAGTACACGAATCTCTGCACCGGTACGCTGCGCCACCATCTGCCACGGCACGATGTTGGCGTGGTGCTCCATCTCGGTAATGATGATGTTGTCGCCGGGCTGGAGCTGACTGCCGCCCCAGCTGTTGGCCACCAGGTTGATCCCCTCGGTGGTGCCTTTGACGAAAACAATCTCTTCCGGCGAGGAAGCGTTAAGAAAACGTGCCGCCTGAATGCGCACGTTTTCCATGTCGGTGGTAGCCTGCGCACTCAGCGAGTGAATGCCGCGGTGCACGGCCGCATAGCCGTGCTGATAAAAATAACTTTCCGCATTAATGACGGCCAGCGGACGCTGTGCGCTGGCCGCACTATCCAGATAAGCCAGCGGATGACCGTTGACCTCGCGTTTCAGAATCGGAAACTCCGCTCTGACTCGTTCGAGATCGAAACTCATGACTCAACTCCCGGGATGCGCGCAGCAATACGCTGCAACACCGCCTGACGCAGTACCGGATTCTTTAAGGATTCGGTCAGCTCAGCGGCAAAAGCGTGGATAATCATACGCTGCGCAGCGGACTCTGCAATACCACGCGAGCGCAGGTAAAACATCTGCTCATCGTCGATACGGCCCACGGTGGCACCGTGGCTGCACTTAACGTCATCCGCGTAGATTTCCAGCTGCGGCTTGGTATCCACTTCAGCCAGACGCCCCATCAACAGATTGTTGTTGGTCATCTGTCCATCAGTCTTCAGCGCATGCTGTGCCACTTTGATCATGCCGTTGAACACCGCACGACCTTTATCACGCACGATGGTCTTGTGCATCTGACGGCTCATGCAGTGGCCTTTATTGTGCTCAAGATAGCTGCGTGTGTCGCACACTTCCTGATTCACCGGCAGGGCCAGACTGTTCATCGCCAGATTGGTGTTCTCACCGTTCAGCTGTGCACTGGTGTTATGACGTGACAAACCGGCACCCAGCAGGAAACTGGTGGTGCTGACCTGCGCGTCACGGCCAATGACCACATCGTTATGGGCGAAGTGGTAGCTTTTCTCGCTCTCAAACGACAGTTTGATGTGCGACAGTTGGGCATTATCGGCCACGTCGAAAGTGAAACGCGCACCGGTAAAGTGAGGTGCATCGTTCAGCGTGACGTAGTGTTCAATCACTTCTGCCTCTGCGCTGGCTTCCAGCTGCAGATGGTGACGGTGATGCACGGTATTCATCCCAGCTTCCTGGCCGCTGGTGATATGCAGCAGGTACAACGGCAATGCCGCCGCTTTACCGCGTGCCAGACGAATACTGGTGGCCTCTTCTGCCAGACTTTCGGTCAGATGGAGAAAAACTTCCGGCTGAATCGGCGCCGGTAGCGGACGGCGTTCTGCCGCCTGCGAATGCTGGATTTCAAACAGGCCGGTATCGCGGCTGCTCAGCGCGGGCTGGAAGCGCCCATCGACAAACACCAGGCGCACCGCTTCAATCGGCAGCGCAAGCTGTTCAACCTGTTCAGCACTCACTTCCTGCGGCTGCGGCAGCACAAACTGCTGACCCAGCAAACCTTCCAGCGGCGTGTATTTCCAGTTCTCGTGCTTGCGGGTCGGCAAGCCAAGACGCATCAGTTGCTGCCAGTGCTGCTGGGCCTGCAATGAACGCACTTCACCGCGCGATTCAAACAGGTGATGCCACTGTTGCAGGGCGTTATCACTCTTCGTCGGTAAGCCAGCCATAGCCTTGCTCCTCCAGCTGTTTCACCAGCGTAAAGTCGCCAGATTTTACAATTTTGCCCTGATACAGCACGTGCACATGGTCTGGCTTGATGTAGTCCAGAATACGCTGGTAGTGCGTAACGATAATGAATGAACGCTTGCCGTCGCGCAGGCTGTTGACGCCGTTAGCCACAATTTTCAGCGCATCGATGTCCAGACCGGAGTCGGTTTCATCAAGGATGCACAGTTCCGGCTCCAGCGCTGCCATCTGCAGAATGTCGTTACGCTTTTTCTCACCACCGGAGAAGCCCACGTTCACTGAACGGGTCAGCAAATCTTCTGGCATTTTCAGCAGATGGATTTTATCTTCGATAAAGTCCTGGAAATCGAAGCGATCCAGTTCTTCCTGCTCACGGTATTTACGCACCGCATTGACCGAAGTCTGGAGGAAAAACTGGTTGCTGACGCCCGGAATTTCCACCGGATACTGGAACGCCATAAAGATGCCTTCACCCGCACGCTCTTCCGGTTCCAGCTCCAGCAAATCTTTGCCTTTGAAGGTGACGGAACCGCCGGTGATTTCATAATCTTCACGGCCAGCCAGGGTTGCAGACAGGGTACTTTTACCGGAACCGTTCGGTCCCATAATGGCGTGCACTTCACCCGGCTTCACTTCGAGGTTCAGGCCGCGCAAAATTTCTTTGTCTTCAACACTAACCTGTAAATCTTTAATGCTTAACATACTCTTTCCTTCACATTGCTTCCGGCAACGGGCCATCAGCCCACGCTGTGCTCAAGGCTGATTGCTAACAATTTTTGCGCTTCCACGGCGAATTCCAGTGGCAGCTCGGAGAAAACATCTTTACAGAAGCCGTTGACGATCATGGAGATCGCATCTTCTTCGCTGATACCACGCTGCAGACAGTAGAACATCTGATCTTCACCGATACGCGAGGTGGTGGCTTCGTGCTCCAGCTGTGCGGTGTTATTGCGCGCTTCGACATACGGGAAGGTATGCGCGCCGCAATCCGGACCAATCAGCATCGAGTCGCACTGGGTAAAGTTACGCGCGTTGGTGGCGGTGGGCATAATTTTCACCAGACCACGATAGGTATTCTGGCTCTTACCGGCCGAGATACCTTTTGAGATAATGGTCGATTTGGTGTTCTTACCAATGTGGATCATCTTGGTGCCGGTATCGGCCTGCTGATGTCCGCTGGTCAGCGCCACGGAATAGAACTCACCGATGGAGTAATCACCGCGCAGAATGCAGCTCGGGTATTTCCAGGTGATAGCTGAACCGGTTTCTGACTGCGTCCACGACATTTTGCTGTGGTCGCCTTCGCACAGTGCGCGCTTGGTCACGAAGTTGAGGATACCGCCCTCGCCTTCACCACCCGGGAACCAGTTCTGCACGGTAGAATATTTAACTTCCGCGTTTTTGTGGATAATCACTTCCACCACTGCCGCGTGCAGCTGATAGGTGTCACGCACCGGTGCTGAGCAGCCTTCGATGTAGCTGACGTAACTGTCTTCGTCTGCCACCAGAATGGTGCGCTCGAACTGACCGGTTTTTGCCGCGTTGATACGGAAGTAGGTCGACAGTTCCATCGGACAACGCACGCCTTTCGGGATGTACACGAAGGTACCATCCGACGCTACCGCTGAGTTCAGCGCAGCAAAGAAGTTATCGTTGGCCGGAACCACCGTACCCAGATACTTTTTCACCAGCTCAGGGTGTTCCTGAATCGCTTCGCCAAAGGAGCAGAAAATAATGCCCTGCTCGGCCAGCTTGCCGCGATAGGTGGTGGCAACGGAAACGGAGTCGAAAATGGCATCGACGGCCACTTCTTTACCTTCACGCACCGGGACACCCAGCTGATTAAAGGCGTTTTCTACTTCCTGCGTCAGATATTCGCTGGACGGGGTAGAACCTGAGGCCTGGGTCGCGCCTGGCTCGGAAGCACAAGTGTCATCGCAGTTACCGCAGGATGGCGCCGAGTAATAGCTGTAATCCTGATAGTCGAGTTTCTCATAATGCGCTTTCAGCCAGTGTGGCTCTTCCATTTCCAGCCAGGCACGGAAGGCTTTAAGACGAAACTCCAGCATCCACTCTGGCTCGTTACGCTTAGCCGAAATTGCCCGCACCACATCTTCGTTGAGGCCGTGAGCAAATTCTTCGGTTTGCAGTTGGGTAAAGAAGCCCTCTTTATAATTGAGCTTGCCTTCCCACATTTGTACATCGTCAGATGTTTCGCTGTTTCGTGACATAGTTGACTTACTCGACGCCAAAGCTCTCGCCACACCCGCAGGCGTGCTGAGCTTTAGGGTTGTTAAATTTAAAAATCTGATTCAGGCCTTCACGGACATAATCCACTTCGGTGCCGTCGACGAACGGCATTGCCTGAAGCGGCACAAACAGCGTTGCGCCAAAGTATGAGAACTGCAGGTCGTCATCGGCAGGCACTTTCACCAAGTCCATGACATAACCAAAACCGGCACAGCCGGACTGTTTCACCCCCAGACGCAGTCCCTTGACTTCCGGGTCTTCAGCGGCCAGGTTAAGAATCTGTTTTGCTGCCGATTCGGTCAGCGTCAGCCCTTTCCAGACGAAATCTTCGGGTGAGAAAGAAGCTGCATTTACTGATGACATAGTGCTACCTCGTAAGTCTGGGCCTTTTCAGGCTATCCCCCTATGGTAGTGATATCAGGTATCACTTCAACCTCTTGTTTTGCAGGGATAATCATCTCGTGCTATTTTTTACTGTTGCTTTCTTAAGCATAGTCGCTTCACACTGCTTTGCGGGCGGCAAAACGGCTGCGTGGTAATCGCTGTAACCCGTTAAAAATCCGCAAAATTCTGTTTTATCACTTTACAAATCACCCGTTATTGATAGGTTACGCCTTTCTCCAATGTAAAGAAATTGTTATTGCCAATTTTAATAACAGGCAAAGTAAATCAATAAAATTTCTCTACGGGAATTGCATTCCTGACGTGGTTGAATATGATAATGATTATCATTAACCCATTTAAGGTGGCGACATGACGCTTACCGTCTCAGCCTGGTTACAACACAAAATCGATGAATATAAGTTTTCGGTACGTGATATCACCGTCGACTTCTATATGGCTCAGGCTAAGCTCAACCGCACCGACTGTACTATCGAACAGCTGCGTCGCTTTAACGACACCTGCCTCGACATGGCAGAAATCTGCCAGCTGAATGGCGATGACCAAAGCTATCTGCACGCCATGGGCAAGCTCCATCACCGCTTAGTGCAGGAGATGGGCAATGCCGATCGCGACCGTTTGTTCCGTATTCAGGCCTATCAACTGGCGCGCCTGTCGCTGACTCGCTTGTGTCATCAACTGGCGCTGAGCGGCGAGTGGGATCAAGCCACCAGCCTGCAGAGTGATTTCGTCCGCCACGCAGGCTGGATATTCTAATCCAGCTGCGTTGTGACGCCTACAATTTGTTTACAACATTTCCAGCAATGCCTGTAGCGGATGGCGCATGCCATTCCCTTCCGCCCGTTTCACCTGGCTACGGCAGGAAAATCCGGTGGCGAGGCAACGCTGACGCGGCAGTTTTTGCATCTGCGGATGCCAGGAAAGCGCATAAATCCCCAGTGAATTCTCCAGGTTTTTACTTTCATGACCGTAGGTTCCCGCCATCCCGCAGCAGCCAACATTGATGTTTTCCAGTCTGGCACCAAAGCGGGCAAAAATATCCTGCCACTGATTCGGCGTTGAGGGCAGCGCGGTGACCTCAGTGCAGTGAGCAAATAAATACCAGGCTTCTCCGCTGGTGTTTTGCACCGCGCGTTCTGCAACCGCCTGCTGTAGCCATTCATGCACCAGCTGCACGTTAAACTCACCGCGTTTGTCGCCCAGCACCTGATTGTATTCATCGCGATAACACAACACGGTGGCAGGATCGACGCCCACCATCGGCATGCCAAGCTGCGCCACCCGGTTAAGGAACCCGGCGGTGATGGAAGCCGTGCGGGCAAAACGTTGCAGGAAGCCTTTAACATGCTGCGCTTTACCATTCGGGGAGAACGGCAGCAGCACCGGCCGGTAACCCAGCTTCTCGATCAGTTTGACGAAATCCGTTACCAGCTGCGCTTCGTAGTAGCTGGTAAAGGGATCCTGCACCACCAGCACACAGTTTTCCCGATCGGCGCTGCTGAGCGCTTCGAGTTGTTCCAGCGTCAGGTTCATGGCCGGATGCCCGCTTAATTGCTGTTTCAGGCTCGGCGAGGAAAGCAGCGGCAGATCGACCATACCGATATGGTTTTTGCTCAGTTCCCGCATCCACGGTTGTTTCAGGAAGAAGTTAAATACTTTCGGCGCTTTCGCCATCAGCGGCGCATAGCTTTCCACGGTGGCGACCAGATGGTCACTCATCGGACGCAAATACCGGGTGTGATACAGCTGCAGAAAGCGTGAGCGGAAGTTCGGCACGTCAATTTTTATCGGGCATTGGGTGGAACAGGCTTTACACGCCAGACACCCCGACATCGCCTCTTTGACCTCGTGGGAGAAGTCATACTCACCCTGCTTCGCATGCCAGGAGTTGCGGGTACGCTGGATCAGAGTACGCAGGCTGGAACCCTGCTCCGGCAAGGCTTTTTCCAGCAGCAGCGGATCAACCCCCTGCTCCGACAACAGGCGTAGCCATTCACGCGTCAGCGTTGCACGTCCTTTTGGCGAGTGGATACGGTTGCGGGTGATTTTCATCGACGGACACATCGGGCTGCGCGTATCAAAGTTGAAGCACAGGCCGTTACCGTTACATTCCATCGCCCCGCGCCATTCGTTGCGCACCGTCAACGGGATCTGGCGATCATAAGTTCCCCGCTTCACCGCATCAACCTGCATCATCGGTTCGTTGCTGCCGAGCGGCGTACAGATTTTACCGGGGTTCATGCGATTATCAGGGTCGAACGCGGCTTTGATCCGCCGCAATTCATTGAACAGGGTTTCACCGAAAAACGCCGGGCTGTACTGGGCACGGAATCCTTTGCCATGCTCGCCCCACAGCAGTCCACCGTAACGTGCGGTGAGCGCCACCACCTCATCGGAGATCTGTTTCATCAGCATCTCCTGCTGCGGGTCACACATATCCAGCGCCGGGCGTACATGCAGCACCCCGGCATCAACGTGGCCGAACATGCCATAACTCAATCCGTGGCTATCCAGTAAGGCGCGGAAATCGACGATGTAATCCGCCAGATGCTCCGGCGGTACGGCGGTATCTTCAACAAACGGAATCGGCTTGGCGCGCCCTTTGGCATTGCCGAGCAGGCCCACCGCTTTTTTGCGCATATTATAGATGCGTTCGATCCCGCTTAAGTCATTGCACAGTTGATAACCAATCACGCCGCCCTGCTGCTGCGCCATCAATTCATCCAGACGGGCACACAGCGTCGAAACCTGCTGCTCAATCAGTTCACCGTCATCACCCGCGAACTCCACGATATTCAGCCCGAGCATCTCTTTATCAGGCACATCGGTAATCAACTCTTTCACCGAATGCCAGACGATATCTTCCCGCGCCAGATTCAGTACTTTGGAGTCGACGGTTTCCACCGACAGTGCCTTTGCTTCCACCATAAAAGGTGCGTTACGCAGCGCCGAGTCGAAGGAGTCATATTTTATGTTGACCAGACGACGCACTTTCGGAATCGGGGTAATGTCGAGTCGGGCTTCGGTGATAAACGCCAGCGTTCCCTCCGCGCCACATAGCAGGCGCGTCAGGTCAAAGGTTTGCAGATCGTCACTGAACACATGACGCAGATCGTAGCCGGTGAGGAAACGGTTCAGTTTGGGGAATTTTTCCAGGATCAGCGCGCGCTGTTCGCGGCAGCGGGACATGACCTGTTGATAAATCCGGCCTTCCGCAGTCGGCGTCTGTGCCAGCTTCTCTGCCAGTGCTGTCGGCATGGCGCGGGTATCCAGGATGTCACCACCGAGCAGCACGGCGCGCAGACCTTCTACATGGTCGGAGGTTTTGCCGTACACCAGCGATCCCTGCCCGGAAGCATCGGTATTTATCATCCCGCCCAGGGTGGCTCGGTTACTGGTGGATAACTCCGGCGAGAAGAAAAAGCCATACGGCTTCAGCCAGGCATTAAGCTGGTCTTTCACCACCCCGGCTTCAACACGCACCCAGCCCTGTTCGGTGTCGATTTCAAGAATACGGTTCATGTAGCGCGACATGTCGACCACAATCCCCTGATTCAGCGACTGGCCATTGGTGCCGGTTCCACCGCCACGCGGGGTAAATACCAGGCTGGCGAAGCGTTCTTCGCCCGCAAGACGGGCAATCAGCGCCACATCGGCAGTGGATCGGGGGAAAAGCGCCGCATCCGGCAACAGCTGATAAATGCTGTTATCGGTGGAAAGCGAAAGACGATCGGCGTAGCTGGTGGCGGTATCGCCAGTGAATCCTTGTTCTTTTAAGGATTGCAGGAATGTCAGCACCAGTTGAACGAGGCCCGGTGCCTGGGAAATCTGTGGGATCATTATTGGGTGACCGAGATGTTGTAAACGTTTGCGTAGTCGATTTTTATGAACCATTCGTTTTATCACATTTTTTTGCCGCCCGCTGTTTTTTCAGGAAACGTAAAAAGCACCGGGTATCCCTCTGTTTAATCGCCAGGAAATAGGTAATCATGAATCAGGGCCAGCAAGCCCCTCCGTAAAGGATTCCATTGAGGTCAAGACGCTGTTATGAAAAACCTGCAACGCGGTCTGGATTTACCGCAAATGCTGTTCTCACTGATGTTTATTCTGATCATGATCACCGCCTGTCTCTGGGTGGTTCAGCCGTTCATCCTGGGCTTTGCCTGGGCCAGCATGGTGGTGATCGCCACCTGGCCGTTGATGATCAGATTGCAACATCTGCTCTGGGGACGCCGTTCACTGGCGGTGGTGGCGATGACCATCCTGTTGCTGCTGCTGTTTATTATTCCTATCGCCGTGCTGGTCAATAGCCTGATTGATAACAGCGCCCCGGTCATTGCCTGGGCGACCCAGGGACGCCTGGTACTGCCACAGCTGGACTGGCTGAAAGAAATCCCGATGGTCGGCAACAAGCTGTTCTCCAGCTATCACCTGCTGGTGGACGGTGGCGGCACCGCCATCATGAACAAGTTACAGCCGTACATTGGCCGCACCACTGGCTTTTTCGTGGCGCAGGCGGGTCACTTTGGCCGCTTTATGTTACATCTGGGCCTGATGCTGCTGTTTAGCGTGCTGCTCTACTGGCGCGGTGAGCAGGTCGGACAGGGTATCCGCCATTTTGCTTGTCGTATGGGGGGGCGCCGTGGCGATGCTGCCGTACTGCTCGCTGGTCAGGCGATTCGTGCCGTTGCGCTGGGCGTGGTGGTCACTGCGCTGGTACAGGGTGTGCTGGGCGGTATCGGGTTAGCCATTTCCGGCATTCCTTATGCCACCTTATTAACCGTGGTGATGATCCTCTCCTGTCTGGTGCAGCTTGGCCCGCTGATCGTGCTGGTGCCCGCCATCATCTGGCTTTACTGGAGTGGAGACACCACCTGGGGCACGGTACTGCTGGTGTGGAGCTGTGTCGTGGGCACACTCGACAACGTGTTGCGCCCGATGCTGATCCGCATGGGTGCCGATTTGCCGATGATTTTGATTCTCTCCGGCGTAATTGGCGGCCTGGTGGCCTTTGGCATGATTGGCCTGTTTATTGGTCCGGTGGTGCTGGCGGTTTCTTATCGTCTGGTATCGGTATGGATGCACGAAGTTCCGCCCCCGAATGACGATCCTGTTGATGTGGTTGACGAACTGACAGAACACGACGACCACACTGCCTGATCCCCTTCCTGACGGCGATTGACTTCAGTTAATCGCCATCACTGAGTTCCCTGCCGAAAGCAAAATTTTCCATAAGTGATTTTTAAGAAAAACCGCAATTTCGCCCTATTCAGGTCAGTTTTGATTACGAAAAGATTATTTTTCGTACTGAATTACGGTTGAAACCGGCCAAAAACGTCGATAAAAGATTATCAGCTTTAAACTAATAAGAGGATTCTTAAAGACGCCAGAAGCGGCTGTGAATAACATGTTTCCTATGTTTGAGATCAAACCACTGATTTTAAAACAACCTTTTTCCCCTGAGTAAAGTGAAGAATTGCTGTGTGTAGTCTTTGCCCATCCCCTGTGATGGGCTTTTTTTTGTGGTTTTATCCTGCAATTTCCCTGCTGGCTGCGGTTACGCCGCCTGCAGGGTATAAGACACTATTTATTGAATGAAACCTCTACCGTAAAGCCAGCACGTTCTTTCTTCCAGATGTAGTTGCGATACTGCGACCATTCAATAATGGCAATGCTGCCGTCCTCGGTTTTCTCACCCATTTTAATCTGCTTTAACTGACCATTGACTTCATGTGCCAGGAACGCGGGCCACAGATAACGACTCAGTTGTGCGTCGGGGATCGCCAGACTGCGCTGTTCTACCACCGCACCGCTGCCATTTTTTACTTTGACAGTGATGACACTTCCCGGAGCTAAATCAGTCTGGAACTTATCACCAAAGACGTTTTCCTGTTTCGACCAGGGATTTTCGGCGGCGCTAAGGATGGTGAACTCGGCGGTCATATCGCTCTTTTTATCCAGCGGGAACCAGAGCAGGTTGCGAAAAATGCTGCCGGTGACGGTGTTAAAAACGCCGTCTTTCAGCTCACCCGCGATAACATTGGATGACTGCTGACTATTGATAATCACTGCCAGCTGATGCGGCCATGCAGACCCCTGCAAACTCTGGCTACCATTGATAAAGTAGAATTTTTCCAAATCCTGCCCAGACGCTTTATTTTTAATGGTCAGCATAACGGTGGCATCTGCAACCAGGCCATCACCGCCGCTGATAGCCATGGCATCACCCCATTCACGGCCATTAACCACTGCATAGGTTTTGCGTGTAACGTCAACTTTATAGGCATCCTTCTTATCCTGATGCAGCCAGATATGATTCTTGTAGCTTGAGCCATTAGCCGGCAGGATATTGCCACCTTTCACCTCTCCCGCTTCAAGGACCCCTTTGGGGAAAGTGTTATTCACTGCAACCGCGACCTCATAGGGCCAGCTCCATTGACCAGGGCTAATAATCTTTTTATCCAGCGTCTGGGTTTTGTTGGTTTGACGCTCTGTCAGGCTGACTTCGAAATATTGATGCGCCGGGAGATCACCATCACTCAGCTGACGTTGACTGTCCCAGAATGGATAGGTATCACTGTAATTAAAACGTCTTTCTCTGAGGAAACGGACTGCGTCATTCTGTGCAACCGTACCCATTGCCACACCACCTTCAGTTTTTAGCGGCGTAGAAAATTTGTTGACTCGGGTGCAAGCCTGTTTTGTACAGGCTTTTGACATAATCGTGCGGAATTTTCCCTCGACTCTATATCCATATGCGTAAGGTGCATCCGCTTTATCGTCTTCATTATGGTTTAAGCCAAAATTATGTCCGATTTCATGCGCCAGAGCATAATTGCCTGTAGCCACAGCGCAACTCAACGCTACCGTCGTTGTCCTGGCGTTTCGGTGAGCTATTCCACATTGCTGGCTCGCGTCTTGCATGATTAACGTAATCAGATCGGCATGAGTTTCTGCTTTCTTAGCCGCCACCAGCTTGCCTAACGGCGTATCGGTTTTAAGCATATTGTTAAGCATAGTGGACATTGTTGTCTCGTCGAGGTTGGTATCAATAGCACCTGCAACATCGAACTGAATGTATGTTTCACTGTTTGCATAACTTTCATTTAATTTACCGTTAAGGTAGCCAGCAAAACCTATTGGGTTATCTATGAAGTTTTGGCGGGTTTGGTTTGTATAGAGATATAAGACTCTTATCCTGGCAGGCGTGGTGTCTGTGTTGAATTGTTCCATCTCACTGTGATCATCATTTAATTCATATCGCTGGATCGCAGTTTTTTCATCGGTGATGACATCATGTTCATCTTCATAGAAATGCGGAATATCAATTTTCACCAGCGCCTGTAAGCCATCAGCGACGGGATAGATCTCATAATAAGAACCATCACTTAATGTCACCCCCCCATTAATTTTTCCATTATTAATCGAGAACGTTGCCGAACTCTCACCGTTTTCCGATTTTCCTCGCCAGATGTCATTACCGACATTATCCTTTTCCAACGAGCTGGCTTTGATCTCGACTGCATCTTCATTATCGCCCGCCTTAAACAGGAACGAGGATGCACGACTTAATAAAATATCTTTATTAATTTTAACCAGCTGGTAATCCCGGTGTTCATCCTGGAGATTTCTTAACAATGGCGTATCCGGGCCATTGGGGTCCTTTGCCGTCACGCTAAATAACTGAGGCGCGGCAAAAACCGTGGAAGACAGTGTCGAGGCAATAAGGGTAAATAACAACTTCTTCTTGAATGTTAACAAAATCATTAATCCTGAAAATATAAACCTGATTCACGTATGACTGACCACAGAAGACTGGCTTCTGAAGAATGAAACGCCACAAATACGTACAAAAGCGGATTGCGCGGTTGCATACCGCCGCGCCTGAATGATTATTTTATTGAAGTTCTCATAATGACCAATGCGATATCCCTGCATCTGCATAAGGACATTAAGGAGACTGGAGAGGAGTTTCCAGGAATCAATCAGAAAAGATGTCTGGATGAGAATATAAACTGGCATTTAATTCCCAGCTGGCTAGATAAAAAGACAGCCAGCTGGATTATGGTTTTATTTATTGAATGTCACGACTACCGTCTGGTTAGCGCGCTCTTTCTTCCACATGTAGTTAAGATACTGCGACCACTCAACCACTTTGATGCTGCCATCGTCCTGTTTGCCACCCAGTCTGATTTGCGTCATGGATTGATTAATCTGATGCGCCAGATAAGCCGGCCAGCGATAACGGCTCAGCAAATCGCCGTTATTGCTATCAGGAATGGCAACGCTGCGTTGTTCTACTACAGCACCGCTGCTGTTCTTAACAGCAACCGTAATAACAGTTCCCGATGCTAAATCAGTCTCAAATTTGTCACCAAATACATTCTCCTGTTTAAACCATGGGTTTTCTGTGATGTTCAGCGTGCTGAATTCCGCCGTCAGATCGCTCTTCTTCTCCAGTGGGAACCACAGCCGGTTACGGTAACCGCTGCCGGTAATGGTGTTGAAAATACCGTCCTTCAGTTCACCAGCAATAACGTTAGGGGAATTGTGGCTATTGATCGTCTGTGCCAGCTGGTGCGGCCATGATGTCGCGCTAAGACTCTCGCCATCATTATTGAAATAATATTTCTCCAGTGCCTGACCCGAGTTTTTATTCTTAATGGTGAGCATCACGGTAGTATTCGGTGACACGCCATCGCCGCCGCTGATAGCCATCTCATCTGCCCATTTGCCCCCCCTCACTACCGCATAAGTTCGACGCTGGACATCAACCTTATGCGTCTTGAGTTTATCCTGATGCAACCAGATATAATTCTCAAAACTGGACCAGTTTTTCGGTACAACATTCCCATCATCTTTCAGCTCTCCAGCCGCAAGAATGTCTTTCGGGAAAAAATTATTGACCGCAACAGATACTTCATACGGCCACTCCCATTCACCCGGTTTGGTGATAGCATGGTCAAGGATAGTGGTTTTATTGGTCTGATTATCGGTCAAACTGATTTCATAAAATTGATTGGCTGGCAACGCCCCGCCATTCAGTTGGAATTGTTTTTCCCAGTTTGCATAATAATTAGCAACGATGAAACGTCTTTCCTTGATAAATCGTACAGCATCATTGCTTGCAGCGGTCCCTACCGGTTGACCATGAGACGATTTCGTCGGCGTCGAGAAGTAATCAATTTTATTGCAAGCAGGGATACACGTTTTTGACATAATGGTACGGAATTTCCCCGGCACCCGATACCCATTTGCATAGAGAGGCCAGGTCGCCTCATCTTCATTATGCTTAAGTCCGAAATTATGCCCGGTTTCATGCGCCAGAGTACGATTTTCTACTGCACAATACTGATTAACGACACTGTTTGGCCCCCAGCCATCAGCAGTCCCGCATAATTCATCCGCTTTTGATATTAATACCACAAGATCGGCACGCGTTTCTGCTCGCTTAGCGGCAACCAGTTGCCCCAATGTGGTTTTGTTATCCCCCATTTTTGCCCGCATACTGTCCATGCTGCTTTCATCAATTTTGGCATCAAGCGCCCCCACCGATTCGAATTGCGTCAGGGTCTCACTGCGTTCATGACTGATATTTAATTCATCGGTAAGATATGACGCATATCTAGCTGGATCGGGCGAGAATTTGGCGCGAGTCTGGTTGGTGTAAACATACAATATTTTTATTCTGGCTATGGTCGTGCTGGTATTGAAGTTATCATTATTGTTCAGCCTTTCATTAAATTCATGCTGCTTTGCTGCAGTGGTTTCATCCCAAACGTCATCATGCTCATCTGCAGGAATATGGGAGGTATCAATTTTCACTACAGCATGTAAGCCATTTTCCGCCGGGTAGATTTCATAAAAAGAACCATCGCTAAGTCGAATCCCCCCCGTCACACCACCCTGGTTAATCGCAAAAGTTGCTGTGCTTTGTTCGTTTTCTGAACTTCCACGCCAGACGTCGATTCCGGCACTGTCTCTTTTCAGAGATGTGGCACGGATTTCTTCCGGCACTGACTCACCGTCAGCATTGAACAGGAAGGAAGAGGAACGGCTGAACAATATATCCTTGTTGATATTCACCAACCGGTAATCCTTATGGTCCTCCTGAAGTGACCTTAGCAAAGGTGTATCCTGGCTATTAACATCTTTCTCAACCACGGTAAACAATTGAGGTGTCGCTAAAACGGAAGAGGAAAGGGTGGAGGCAATGACGGCAAACAATAACTTCTTCTTGAAGGTTAACAAAATAATTATTCCTGAAATAAACACCTGGTTCGCGAGCCACTAACATCAGGAGACATCCTCCTGAACAATGGCAGGTTATAAATATGCACAAAAACGGGTCGTTGATTAAACAATGCCCACACAACTGATTATTTTATTAAAGTTAAGCTAATGCTCAATGCGGTATCCCTGCATTTGCATAAGGACATTAAGAAGATCTAAGAGGAGTTTCCAGGAATTAATCAGAAAAAGGTGCCTGAGAGGGGAATATGGACCGGCATGCAGTTTCCAGCTGGCTAAATAAAAGGACAGCCAGCTGGATTTTGGTTTTATTTATTGAATGTCACGACTACCGTCTGGTTGGCGCGTTCTTTCTTCCACATGTCGTTGAGATACTGCGATCCCTCGACCACTTTAATGCTGCCATCATCCTGTTTGCCACCCAGTCTGATTTGTGTCATCGATTGATTAATCTTATGCGCCAGATAGGCTGGCCATATATAACGGCTGAGGTATTTCCCATTCTCGTCATCAGGAATGGCGATGCGACTCTGCTCAACCACCGCACCGCTGCTGTTTTTAACGGCAACGGTAATCTCGGTGCCCGAGGCCAGATCCGTCTGGAATTTATCACCGAAGACGTTTTCCTGTTTCGACCACGGATTCTCTGCTGCACTCAGAATGCTGAACTCGGCGGTCATATCATTCTTTTTATCCAGCGGGAACCAGAGCAGGTTACGATATACACTGCCGGTTACGGTGTTGAAATTACCATCCTTCAGTTCACCGGCAATGACGTTGGCAGATTGCTGGCGATTAACAATCTGCGCCAGCTGGTGCGGCCATGATGTGCCGCCAAGAGCCTGACGACCGTTAATAAAAAAGTATGTCTCCAGTACCTGGCCTGAGGCTTTATCTTTAATGCTCAGCATCATCGTGGCATCGGCAGGCAGACCATCGCCGCCGCTGATGGGCATCACATTAGCCCACTTGTTACCCCGTACCAGCGCATAGGTTTTACGTTCAACATCAACGTTGTACGTCGTCAGTTTATCCTGATGCAACCAGATATTATTTTCGTAACTGGACCAGTTCTTCGGCACCACTTTTCCATCTTCAGTCAGTTGTCCTGCGGCGACAACATCTTTTGGAAAGAAGTTATTGACGGCGACAGACAATTCATATGGCCAATTCCCTTTGCCCGGATTAGTGATGACATGATCAAGGATCGCATTCTTATTGGTCTGCTGATTTGTCAGGTTAACGGTGAAATATTGGTTTGCCGGAAGCTCGCCCTGGTTCATGACATACTGACTTTTCCAGTCAGGATACATTGCAGCCATAATAAAACGGCGTTCTTTAATAAAACGCACGGCATCATTACCTGTTGCGGTACCAATCGGAACATTTTTATAACTTTTCAGCGGATCAGAAAAGTGATTAATTGCCTCACAGCCACCACATCGTTTTGACATAATAGTCGAGAAATAACCCGGCACACGATAACCATGCGCATAACGCGGCCAGGTCAACTCCTTTTCACCATGATTAAGCCCGAAGTTATGTCCGATTTCATGGGCCAGAGCACGAACACCCACGGCACAGGTGGTATGTACCACCGTTGCCCATTTATCCTTTTGCGCAGTACCGCAGGCCTGGTAGGCTTCTGAAATAATCACCACCAGATCCGCTCGCGTTTCCGCTCTTTTGGCCGCAACCTTTTTTCCCAGCGCTGTATCCGTTTTTTGCATCTGAGATAACATGCTATACATGGTACTTTCATCCATTTCAGTATCCAGTACGCCAGCAACATCGAACTGAACCAACGTATCGCTATTGGCATAAGTCTTATTCAATTCGCTATTAACCTGAGCGGCTTTCAGTATCGGGTCAGGAGAAAACCAATGGCGCGACTGGTTGGTATAAACAAACAATAACCTCAATCTGACCTGTTCAGTCGCGGTATTGAGACTTTCGTTTTCACTCAATGCCTGATTGATTGCCCGTGCATGCGCTGCGGTTTCATCTTCAATCACATCATTATCGCCAGTATCCAGCGTCGAAGTATCGATTTTGACTAACATTTGCCGGTTCTCATCGACAGGAAAAATCTCATAATAGGACCCGTCATTTAGCCGAATAGAACCCGTAACCTTGCCATTATTCATCGCAAATGATGCTGTACTTTTTTCATCGTCCGAATTTCCCAACCATATTTGTATACCATTGCTATCTTTACTCAGTGAAGTTCCGTGAATCTCCACACCCGATTTTTTTTCATTGTTATTGAAGAGAAACATAGACGCCCCATTCTCCAGTAGCGCCTTATCTATACTTATAAAATTAACATCCTGGTATTGTTGTGTTAAATGCTGCAACCTCGCGACTTCCTGAACCGATGCTTCTTTATCAACAACAGTAAATAGCTGAGGAGCGGCCATAAGAATAGATGAGCATGTGGAAGCAATAACAGCGCAGAGCAATTTATGTTTAAATTTTAACAAAGTCCGTTTCTCCGGTTAAATAAAATCCCGCCTTAATAATGAAAGCATTTAAGAAAGAATAAATAGAACATTCCTGAATCATTCAGGAATTAACGAAAGAGAAAATATTTCACTGAAGAAAAAAGGGGGAGATATAAAAAAGGAGATATGAAAATTTGACAGTGACCGCTGTTTATCATTTTAAATGAAACGTTCCGGACTCTATCCGGAACGTTTCAGTTATCATGCCTGATTACTTCCCGGCATCCAGCTCCGCCAGGCTCAGCCAGGTTTCCACCACCGTATCCGGGTTCAGAGACAGACTATCGATCCCCTCCTCCATCAACCAGGCAGCAAAGTCCTGATGGTCGGATGGCCCCTGACCACAGATACCGACGTATTTACCCTGTTTCTTCGCCGCCTGAATCGCCATCGACAGCAGTGCTTTCACCGCGTCGTTACGCTCATCAAACAGCGCCGAAACCACGCCAGAGTCACGATCAAGACCTAGCGCCAGCTGCGTCATATCATTGGAACCGATGGAGAAACCATCAAAGTATTGCAGGAACTGCTCAGCCAGCAGCGCATTAGATGGGATCTCACACATCATGATCACCTTCAGACCATTCTCACCCCGTTTCAGACCCTGTTTTGCCAGTTCCTCAACCACCGCTTCCGCCTGAGCGACAGTACGCACAAACGGAATCATGATTTCGACGTTAGTCAGACCCATGTCATTGCGCACACGTTTCACGGCGGCACACTCCAGGGCAAAACAGTCACGGAAGCTGTCGGCTACATAACGACCCGCTCCACGGAAGCCCAACATCGGGTTTTCTTCTTCCGGCTCATAACGCTCGCCGCCCACCAGATTGGCATACTCATTCGATTTAAAATCAGACAAACGCACGATGACGCGTTTTGGCGCAAACGCCGCACCCAGAGTGGCGATACCTTCGGTCAGGCGTGCAATATAGAACTCAACCGGATCGTCAAAGCCTTTCATCAATTGACGGATTTCCTTTTGCAGTTCCGGCGTTTGTTGATCAAATTCCAGCAGCGCTTTCGGATGCACGCCTATCATGCGGTTGATGATGAATTCCAGCCGCGCCAGGCCCACCCCTTCATTGGGCAGACAGGCAAAGTCAAAAGCACGGTCCGGGTTACCGACGTTCATCATAATTTTCAACGGCAGGTCCGGCAGGCTATCTACCTGGGAGCTGGTCACTTCAAAATCAAGCAGATCGTCATATACGTAACCGGTATCCCCCTCAGCGCAGGAGACGGTGACTTTGTGGCCGTCTTGCAAACGATCGGTAGCATCACCGCAACCCACGACCGCCGGAATACCCAGCTCACGCGCGATAATCGCTGCGTGGCAGGTTCGTCCACCACGGTTGGTGACAATCGCCGAGGCTTTTTTCATGATCGGTTCCCAGTCCGGGTCGGTCATGTCGGTGACCAGCACATCGCCCTTCTCGATACGGTTCATCTGGCTGATGTCCTGAATGACCTTCACTTCACCAGCACCGATGCGATGACCAATGGCGCGTCCTTCCACCACCACTTTGCCATTGCCCTGCAGGTTGTAACGTTCCATCACCTGGCCGTTAGAGCGCACCGTCTCCGGGCGCGCCTGGACGATAAACAATTTTCCGGTGTGGCCGTCTTTGGCCCACTCGATATCCATCGGGCGTTTGTAGTGCTGCTCAATAAGGACCGCCTGACGCGCCAGCGCCTGTACTTCCTCATCAGTCAGACAGAAATGGTCGCGCTCGGCTTCGGCCACGTCTTCAATACGCACCTGCTTGCCGTGCTCATGTGAATCGGCATAGACCATGCGGACTTTTTTCGAACCCATGTTACGTCGCACAATTGCCGGGCGATTCGCCGCCAGCGTCGGTTTGTGCACGTAGAATTCATCCGGATTAACCGCCCCCTGTACCACCATCTCACCCAGACCCAGCGCCGCGGTGATGAACACCACCTGATCAAAGCCGGATTCGGTATCGATGGTGAACATCACACCTGATGACGCGAGATCGGAACGCACCATCCGCTGGATACCGGCCGACAATGCCACGCCGCGATGGTCGTAGCCCTGGTGCACACGATAAGAGATGGCGCGATCGTTAAATAAAGACGCATAAACGTGCTTCACGGCTACCATCACCGCATCAATGCCCTGCACATTCAGGAACGTTTCCTGCTGCCCGGCAAAGGAGGCGTCTGGCATATCTTCGGCCGTGGCAGAGGAGCGCACGGCAAAGGAAGCGTCCGCATCATCAGAGGATAATTGCTGATAAGCATCATGAATCGCTGTCTCCAGCTCTGGCTGGAATGGAGTATCCACCACCCATTGGCGGATCTGCTTACCCGCTTTCGCCAGTTCATCGACGTCATCAATATCGGTCTTGTCCAGCAGGTCATAGATACGCTGGTTCAGCCCGCTTTGATCGAGAAACTGATTAAAAGCATAAGATGTGGTCGCATAACCATTGGGTACAGCCACGCCCAGCGACGACAAATTGGTAATCATTTCACCCAGAGAGGCATTTTTCCCTCCCACCCGATCAACATCATGCATGCCAAGCTGGTTGTACCAGAGCACTAGCGGCTGTTCGCCTTTATTGGACATCGAGATTATCCTTTTAAATGATTGGGGGCACATGGAACATTTTGCTATTCGCAAATACAGCCTGGCACAACCGTTAAATAAAGACTAAGTGTTGAATCGTTAAAGCAGTGAAAGAAATGAAAAATCGGATTAGTACCCGCAATTAGCAGAGTTGCGCAACAGGCTCAATTAACGCTAACAGATTGCTTCAGCGATAAAATTCCCATTTTCAGAGGGTTAGCTGTTGCATTTTGTTGCGCAACAGAATCGGACTTTATTTTGTGCGCGAAGCAAAATAACCGGGAAAAAGGATGATTTCCAAAACGCCATTTCATCTATATTGGTATTTAGATTAATACACAGCCGGCGATGTTGTCTGCTATATGGATATTTCGTTTTATTATCCTGTAAAATGAAATTTCAACAACGCTAATGTTACGCAAAAGTTACCATGAGGATATTTCCCATTATGAGTGCTGAACGCAGCGTGTTCTATATTTCCGATGGCACCGCCATCACTGCTGAAGTGCTGGGCCATGCCGTGCTGTCGCAGTTCCCGGTCAATACCAATAGCGTAACCCTGCCCTTTGTAGAAAATGTGCAGCGTGCTCAGGCAGTTAAAGCACAAATCAACGCGCTTTATCAGCAAAGTGGCGTGCGTCCGCTGGTGTTCTTTTCTATCGTGACGCCCGATGTGCGGGAAATAATTCTGGAGAGCGAGGGGTTCTGTCAGGACATCGTGCAGGCGCTGGTTGGCCCGCTGCAAAGTGAACTGGGGGTGCCCTCCATGCCGGTTGCCCATCGTACCCACGGGCTGACGGCCAGTAATCTCGGCAAATACGATGCCCGTATCGCCGCCATCGATTACACCCTGGCGCATGACGATGGTATTTCCCTGCGCGGCCTTGAGGATGCACAAGTGATCCTGCTCGGTGTCTCGCGCTGTGGTAAAACCCCCACCAGCCTCTATCTGGCGATGCAATTCGGCGTGCGTGCCGCCAACTACCCTTTTATCGCCGATGATATGGATAACCTGAAACTGCCACCCGCGCTGCGTGCTCATCAGCATAAACTGTTTGGTCTGACTATCGACCCGGAACGTCTGGCGGCCATCCGCCAGGAACGCGCCGAGAATACGCGTTATGCCTCGATGCGGCAGTGTCGCCTCGAAGTGGGTGAGGTAGAAGCGTTGTTCCGCACTCACCAGATTCGTTACCTCAACAGCACCAACTACTCGGTAGAAGAGATTGCCACCAAAATCCTCGATATTATGGGACTGACGCGCCGCATGTATTGACGCTCAGGACGGTAGCAGCGAATCAGCGTTGATGCGCTTGTAAAGCGGGGCTGCCGTCTTATTTTATTTCCTTTCGCTTTAGCAGGTTGAAATCGCAGGTTAATGGTTTATTGTGACCACCATCACTTCCCGGTATTTCACCGTTGCGAAGAACAGATTTTTGAGAATCCCAATGAACAAAACTGATGAACTGCGTACCGCGCGCATTGGTAGCCTGATAATGCCAGCCGCTTTAGCGCAACAACACCCCATTTCGGCAGAGATTGCCGCCAATGTCACCACTGCGCGTCAACGTATTGCCCGTATCCTCACCGGAGAAGATCCGCGCCTGCTGGTGATTATCGGCCCCTGCTCACTGCACGATCCCAAAGCAGCTTTAGAGTACGCCGAACGCCTCAATGTGCTACGCGAAAAATATAAGGATCGGCTGGAAATTGTCATGCGCGCCTATTTTGAAAAGCCGCGCACCGTGATTGGCTGGAAAGGTCTGATCTCCGATCCCGACCTGGATGGCAGCTATGATGTCAACCGCGGCATTGCTATTGCGCGTCAGCTGTTGCTGGATATCAACGCCACGGGGATGCCTACCGCCACCGAATTTCTCGATATGGTGATCGGCCAGTTTATTGCTGACCTGATCAGCTGGGGCGCGATTGGTGCGCGTACCACCGAAAGCCAGATTCATCGTGAAATGGCTTCGGCGCTTTCCTGCCCTGTTGGCTTTAAAAATGGCACCGACGGTAATGTGCAAATTGCCGTGGATGCGATTCGCGCCTCCCGCGCCAGCCATATGTTCCTGTCGCCGGATAAAAATGGCCAAATGACCATTTACCAGACCAGCGGCAACCCACATGGTCATGTGATTCTTCGTGGTGGACGTCAGCCTAACTACCATGCTGATGATGTGGCGGCAGCCGCGGCAAACCTGCGTGACTTCAATCTGCCTGAACAGCTGGTGATTGATTTCAGCCATGCCAACTGTCAGAAGCAACATCGTCGCCAGCGTGACGTGGCCCTGGATGTTGCGGCGCAGATCCGCACCGGTTCTCGCGCCGTTGCGGGGGTGATGATTGAGAGTTTCCTGCAGGAAGGCAACCAGAAGGTCATCAGCGGCGAACCGCTGGTTTACGGCCAGTCCATCACCGATCCCTGCCTCGGCTGGGACGATAGCGCAGACGTGCTGGCGCAACTGGCTGCCGCCGTCGACAGCCGTTTTTAATTGCCTGACTTAGCTGGAGCAGCTCACCTCCAGCGTTTTCCCCCATTCAGGTGGCCGTTGGCGCAGTTCTGCGCTGACGGCTTCGTCACTGAATGGTTGCTGTAATGCCAGATGCAGGCGTTCCAGCGCGGTCGTTTCGCCGCGTTCAACCTCATCAATCACCTGCTGCGCAAGATAATTACGTAACACCAGCGCCGGATTCGCACCTTTCATCACCTTCTGCCGCTCTTCATCGCTGGCTTCGTCCTGCAGCAGACGCTGACGATATCCCTCATACCAGCGATCAAAGGCTTCACGATCGATAAACTCATCCCGCAACGGTGAACGTGTTTGCTGCTGCTGCGTTTCACTGAGCAGACGGAAGGTCAGCGTGTAGTCGCTACGCTCCTGAGTCATCAGCGCCAGCAATCCGGTGAGAATCACGTTGTCATTGGCATCCGGGGTCAGCAGCCCCAGTTTGGCGCGCATTTTCTCGCCCCACACCCGCATCAGTTCTGGCTCGTAGTGGCTCAGTGCCTGTTTCAATTGATCGGTGGTCATCAGGCCGGACAATGCGTGTGCCAGACGGTTGAGATTCCACAATCCCACCGCAGGCTGATTGTCGAAAGCGTAACGCCCCTGATAATCGCTGTGATTGCAGATAAAGTTCGGCTGATAATCATCAAGAAAACCATAGGGGCCGTAATCAATGGTCAGCCCCAGCAGCGACATGTTATCGGTGTTCATCACCCCGTGGGCAAAACCGACGCTCTGCCACTGGGCGATCAGGCTGGCGGTACGTTTCACAATATCGGTAAACCACAACAGATAACGGTCCGCCTGATCCTGCAATGCTGGCCAGTGATGACGAATGGCATAGTCCGCCAGCTGACGTACCTTATCCTGCTCACCACCATAGTAGAAATGTTCAAAATGACCGAAACGTAAATGGCTCTCCGCGATGCGCATCAGCATCGCTCCGCGTTCCTGAGTTTCACGCAGCACCGGCTCCTCGCCAATTGCCAGGCTTAGCGCGCGCGTGGTGGGGATCCCCAGATGATGGAGTGCCTCTGAGGCGAGAAATTCACGCACCGTGGAACGGATAACCGCGCGCCCGTCGCCCATGCGTGAATAAGGCGTCAGCCCTGCGCCTTTAAGATGCCAGTCGAGTTTACGCCCATCCGCCAGCAATTGTTCACCCAGCAGGATACCGCGTCCGTCGCCAAGCTGCCCAGCCCAGACACCAAACTGATGGCCGCTATAGACCTGTGCCAGCGGCTCCTGACCCGGCAATAACGCCTGCCCATACCATACGCCATGTCCGTCGCCAGTGAATAAGGAGAGGTCCAGCGCCATCTCAGCAGCCAAAGGCGCGTTGTGATACAACAGACGTCCGCC
Source organism: Pantoea cypripedii (assembly GCF_011395035.1). Lineage (NCBI taxonomy): Bacteria > Pseudomonadati > Pseudomonadota > Gammaproteobacteria > Enterobacterales > Erwiniaceae > Pantoea > Pantoea cypripedii. The sequence goes on along the minus strand of NZ_CP024768.1, from coordinate 1,773,591 downwards.
CTGCAACGGGGTCGGTGCCAGCGCACTGTAGAATCCCGGCAACTCCTGCTGCCAGCTATTGGTAAACTGCATAGTCACTCCGCGAGGTGCTCAGTTTTCAGACACCACGATTGGGTTGAGAATCAATGGTTATTGTAACGCGGGCACTACCGGGGCGACAGGCGAAAGGTTTACTGCTGTGACGGAGAATTAAGCGTTACGTCAGGATATATCAGATCGTTTAAGCGTTCGGCTTTGACCACCGGAAACAGGCTACCCTGCAGATGTGCACCGCTAAGTTCCGTCACTTTCTCCAGCATAGTTGCATCATCAATGCCGCAAATAATAATCTGCGACGCATTGCCGCTGAAATTGTCTATAACCGTCTGAATAAAGGGTATAAAAGATGCACGTTTTGCCAATCCCTGAATAAAATTCTTATCCAGTTTTAACACGCTAAAAAGATTATCATAAACCGCATTTGCCGGTGTTGCTCCGGCACCGAATTGTGAAAGAGATAAACGAAACTCACTTTTTAGCGCGCTCAAAAGTGGATGTGATTTCCCCTGTGATAATTGGGGAAACGTTTCGCTGATATCCAAAACAATAAACGGGAGTTGTTTGAATTTTCTTAACAGAAATTCACTATCCAGCAGCGTTACCGCCATTGAATCATCAATACGAACCAAAGCGGTAATTTGATTTAACTCAAAAAAGTCGCGGTACTTTTCCAGCAGCGTCAGCTGGCTCTGCAACAGGCGCAATTGCTGTGCATCGTCTAATTGCGGCAATAGCAAATCCTGCGGCAGCGTGATTGGCGCGCTGTCGTGGACAAATTGCGTTACCAGCTCAACCGCAGTTAACTGGCCCGCTAATGAATATGCTGGATAAAACCAGGTTTCCGACTGATAGTCGGCAGATAAATGAACTTTCATTTTAACAGCCAGAAGCAGTGGCAATTGGCGCATCGTATATCAATGAAAACGCTCAGGCAATAGGACCAAACGTTAGAAGACAGCTGCTTTTTTGCCTGATTGCGTTTTTTTCATGCTGAAATAATCCTTAAGCCAAATAACCAACGAACATTATCCATACCGATTAATTACATTAAGGCATTATTGATAGTATTAAATCCCCCAGGGGTAAAGGGCCATTTTTAAAAAGAGCATTTTTGAGGCTAAGAAATTTAATTTAAGTACAGAAATCAGCAACCGGGTTTTGGCTAAACGAGCTTATAAGGTAAATAGATTCTAAATACGACGTGCCTGCCAGAAGACTTTTCGCCAGTAAACATTATCCAGCGATGAACGAATGACACCCTGACTGGTCGAGGCATGAATGAAGGTGTTATCGGTATCATAAATACCAACATGTAAGCCATTTTCACCACTGCCGGTTTTGAAGAACACCAAATCGCCCGGCAAGAGATCATCTTTATCAATGCGCGTACCGATATCACTTTGCGCATCCGTAGAACGGGGTAATTGCATATCTAATCTATCGCGGAAGGTGAGATAGACAAAACCAGAGCAATCGACACCGCCCCGGCTCAGTCCACCGTAGCGATAGGGGGTACCGTGCCAGTTGTTAAGCTGATCGTTAAGTTGCGCGATGACGGTGATGGAGTCGGACAAGCGACCATTGGGCGGCGGCGCATGATGGCTACACCCCACCAGCAGTAACGCCAGCATCAGAATCATCAGCCGCATCAGAAAAGTCCTTAAATCCGTTGCCCGAGCAACACTTTAGCGGCAAAAGCCACTGCCGTGCAAGGCCTTGCCCTTCAGGACACCAGTAACAGCGCCCCTTGTGGCGTTTCGATGCGCTGAAAATCGATTTGGTAAAGTGGGCCGAGTTGTTCAGCCGTCAGCACGCTGTCAGCCGTTCCCTGCGCGACCATCGTTCCCTGATGCATCAACCACACCCGGTCGGCATGGCGCAGGCTATGGTTAAGATCGTGGCCGCTGGCCACCACGGCGATTCCCGCCTGGCGCAACTGCCACAGCAACGTATCCACCGCACGCTGCTGCGCCACATCCAGTGCGCTCATGGGTTCATCCAGAATCAGCAGTCTGCCGCGTACATTGATCGCCGGATGAATTTGTACCACCACTGCCGCCAGCCGCACCCGCTGCCACTCACCGCCGGAAAGTTGCGTCAGGTGGCGCATCAGTTTGTCCTGCAAACCCAACAGTTCAAGGATTTGCTGCAGCAATGCGTCCGTCTCTGGCGTCACCTGCAATAAATGCATCCGCAGATAGTGCCATACCGGCATCTGACCGGGCGGTGGTTGCTGCTGTGGCAACCAGGCACGTTGCTGTGCCAGTGCCGCACCGTTCAACTGCGCTAATGGCTGGCCGGATAAATGTATCGCCCCGCTGGCGGGCAATAACCCGGCCAGCACGTTGAGCAGGGTACTCTTCCCTGCCCCGTTCGGGCCGACCACATGCACCAGCTCACCCGCCTGAACATCAAGGTCGACGGGTGCCAGCCGTCCTTTGACGCTGGCACCCCGGCACTGCATCAGCATCGATTACGCCAGCGCCTGCTTAATGCGGGAAATAATGGTCGCATCATCCGGTGTCATATCCGGGGCAAAACGCGCCACGACGTCACCCTGCTTATTAATCAGGAATTTTTCGAAGTTCCACAGGATATCGCCGGGTGCTTTCGGCGCACGGCCTTTGCTCTCCATACGCTCATAAAATCCGCTGCCTTCCGGACGCAATGCTTCCGGTTGTGCCGCCACCAGTTGGCTATATAACGGATGACGTGCCGGACCATTGACATCGGTTTTTTCGAACATGGGGAAGGTCACACCATAGGTGGTGCTGCAAAAGGTTTTGATCTCTTCGCTGCTACCCGGCTCTTGCTCCAGAAACTGGTTGCACGGGAAACCGAGTACACTGAAGCCTTCTGCCTGCCAGGCTTTTTGCAGCGCTTCAAGTTGCTCGTACTGCGGTGTCAGGCCACATTTCGACGCCACATTCACCACCAGCAGTACCTTACCCTGCCACTGCGCCAGTGTGGTTTTTTCACCATCAAGCGTCATCAGTTCTGTTTGATAAATGCTCATTGTCAATTCCTGTTGTGAATACAAAGGGAGCCAGCCGCAGCTAGCGCGAGGATTTTACTAATAACACGATAAAGAGCGGAGCACCGAGTGTGGCCGTGACCACACCAATCGGCAATTCAGCTGAAGTCAGTACCAGCCGGGCAATGATGTCCGCGCCCAGCAAGACCACCGCACCAGCGAGCGCGGCCGCTGGCAGCAGATAACGATGATCGCTGAAGCCACTCATCCGCAACAGATGCGGGATCACCAGCCCGACAAAACCAATGGCACCAGCCATCGCCACACTTACACCCACCAGCCAGCCCATGGTCAGCACCAGCAGATTGCGCCACAGTAACAGCGGTAATCCCAGCTGACGTGCAGAAGTCTCGCCCAACGCCAGCAGGTTGAGCACGCGTGCCGTTGCAATCAGCGCAAGGATGGCAGGAATCAATGCCAGCATCATCCAGCCATAACGCCAGTCAATACCGCTAAAACCGCCCATCATCCAGTACATCAGCTGGCGCAGGTCGAGGCTGGTGCTGAAATAAACCGCCCAGGTCATGACTGCGCTGCAAATAATTCCCAGTGCCACACCGGTTAGCAGCAGACGACTGACAGAAAGATGGCGATGGGCGAAATGTAGCAGGATCAGGGTAATCACCAGCGCCCCGGCCATTGCCGCCAGCGCCAGACTCCATAATGAGCCATTACCGAGCATCACGCCAAGCACCAGGCCAATACCGGCACCATTGGACACCCCAAGCAGCCCCGGCTCGGCCAGCGGATTGTTGAACAGCGCCTGCATAACAACCCCACAGACTGCCAGCGCAGCGCCCACCAGTAGCACCGCCAGAGTACGGGGCAAACGTAATTGCCAGACAAACAGCTGCGCATCGCTGGAGAACCAGCGCGTTGGCGCAATCCAGCTGTCGCCTGCACACAGGCTGACAACCACCAGGATGATAAGTAACGCGCAGAGCGCAATAAGCCAGCGTTGGCTGCGGCGATCTGCCCGGCGGCCCAGCTGATCCAGCAGAGTCATAAATAAGATTGGCTGAGAAAACAGAGATTTGATTGTAGTGAGATTACAGCAAAAAGAAAGGTCACGATTGCGGCGTCAGGACGACGCCGCAGAATCAGGCATTAATTACGTGGCGGAATCGGCTGACCATTGTGGTTATCACGCTGGTCATGATTCGGCTGCTGCTGCGGCTTGTTATTGTGCTGCTGCGGCTTATTATCATGCTGCGGTGGACGTTTCTGCGGCGCGTTATTGCCCGGATGCTGTGCCTGCCAGCCGTTACCGTTCCAGTAACCGTGCGGACCTTTGGTGCCGACACGACGGTTGTGGTGCTGCTGCCACCATGACGGCGAGCGCCAGTCATAACCATCCCAGAAATAACCCCGTTTATCCTGGTCGCCGATATGAATCGACACACCCGGGGTGTTGATGTTTACGGAAACATTCGCATTGGCGAGCAGCGGCATACCTAACAGGATGCTTAATAAAAGTGCTGTCTTTTTCATCAGCTTAACCTCTTGTTTTGTGTTGCCGCTGTTATAACAAAAGCGCGGAAGAGGTCACTATCAGTAAGTGCCGATTTTCATGCTATTTTCCGCGCACTTACGAAATCCTGACATTGTGGAAAAAGCATGGAGAACGGTGATTTTTACGCCAAAATAAAAAAGGCCGCTAAGCGGCCTTTTTGTTTTACTGAAATCAGTCAGCATCCTTGGGTGACGCGTTCTCGACGCGGCTTTTCAACTTCTGACCGGGACGGAAGGTCACCACACGGCGGGCCGTAATTGGAATATCTTCCCCGGTTTTCGGGTTTCTGCCCGGACGCTGGTTTTTGTCTCGCAGATCAAAATTACCAAATCCTGACAGTTTAACCTGTTCTCCGTTTTCCAACGCGCGGCGAACCTCTTCAAAAAATAGCTCGACCAACTCTTTGGCGTCGCGTTTGCTCAGCCCGAGCTTTTCAAACAGGTACTCTGACATTTCAGCTTTTGTAAGCGCCATAGGTTCAATCCCTCAAGGTTGCCTGGAATCGCTCTTTTAATGCCGCAACACATTTGGCAACGGTCGCGGCAATCTCCTCTTCTTCGAGTGTCCGGCTGGTATCCTGCAAAATCAGGCTAATCGCAAGGCTCTTTTCACCTTCGTTTACGCCCTTACCACGGTACACGTCAAACAAGTTTACGCCAACTACCTGATTTACGCCAACTTTCTTACACTCCGCGATGATATCTGCTGCGGGCACGTTTTCAGCCACTACCACAGCGATATCGCGACGGTTCGCCGGGAAGCGTGAAATCTCGCGCGCGTCAGGCAGGACGCGGTCTGCGACCTTATTCCAAAGCAGTTCAAACACTAAGGTGCGGCCGTTGAGATCCAGCTTACGTTCCAGTTCCGGATGAACCACCCCGATAAATCCGATTCGTTCGTCGCGTAAATAAATTGCGGCGCTCTGTCCCGGATGCAGGGCTGGATTCGCTTCTGCACGGAAAGAAATCTCATCCAGTTTGCCAGTTAAATCCAGCAGCGACTCTAAATCGCCTTTTAAATCATAGAAGTCAACCGTCTGACGCGCCAGATCCCAATGCTCTTCATAGCGATTACCGCTTAATACGCCCGCCAGCATAAGATCCTGACGGATACCGAGATCGGCCTGAGTATCAGGAACAAAGCGCAAACCGCTCTCAAACAGGCGTACACGGCTCTGTTGACGGTTCTGGTTATAGACCACCGCACCCAGCAAACCGGTCCACAGGGACAGGCGCATCGCCGACATATCGCTGGAAATCGGGCTCGGCAGAATCAACGCTTCTTCACCCGGATGCAGCAGTTGCTGCATTTTCGGATCGACGAAACTATAGGTAATCGCTTCCTGATAACCTTTATCAACCAGCAGGGTTTTCGCACGTTTCAGCGACAAATCGGCTTCGCGATGTTGGGTCATCACCAGCCCCGCTTTAACCGGCACATCAGGGATGTTGTTGTAGCCGTAGATACGCGCGACTTCTTCAACCAAATCTTCTTCGATTGCCATATCGAAACGCCAGCTCGGTGCAATCGCCTGCCACGCATTGGCAGCAACAGTCACTTCACAGCCCAGACGAGTCAGAATATCGGTCACCTGCTCATCAGCAATCACGTGACCAATCAGACGATCCAGCTTCTCACGGCGCAACGTAATGGTGGCACGCGGTGGCAATGCAGCGGCATCGGTCTGGTCGATTACCGGGCCGGCTTCTCCACCGCAGATCTCCAGCAGCAGCTGGGTGGCGCGTTCAATGGCTTTGTATTGCAGTGCCGGGTCCACACCACGCTCGTAACGGTGGGAAGCATCGGTATGCAGACCCTGACGGCGTGCACGGCCAGTAATCGCCAGCGGATCGAAGTAGGCACATTCGAACAGAATATTTTGCGTTTCTTCATTTACACCAGAATGCTCGCCACCAAAGATGCCGCCCATCGCCAGCGCTTTGTGGTGATCAGCAATCACCAGCGTATCGCTGCTAAGCTTCGCTTCGCTACCGTCCAGCAGCGTCAGGCTCTCACCTTCTTTTGCCATACGGACCACGATGCCGCCATCGATACGATCAAGATCGAAGGCATGCATCGGCTGGCCCAGCTCCAGCAGAACGTAGTTGGTGATATCCACAATCGGGTCAATAGAACGGATACCGCAGCGACGCAATTTTTCACGCATCCACAGGGGCGTAGCCGCCTTCACGTTGACGCCTTTGACGACGCGGCCAAGGTAACGCGGGCAGGCAGCCGTCGCATCAACACGAATCGGGAACGTATCAGCAATGGTAGCTTTCACCGGCTCGATCACCGGCGCATTAAGCGGCAGACCATTCAGCACAGCCACATCACGGGCGATACCAATGATGCCAAGGCAGTCAGCGCGGTTCGGCGTCACACTGATTTCGATAGTGTTGTCGTCCAGTTGCAGATACGCACGGATATCGGTGCCAATCGGCGCATCAGCAGGCAATTCGATAATGCCGCTGTGGTCATCGGAAATACCCAGCTCAGAGAAGGAACACAACATCCCTTCTGACGGCTCGCCGCGCAGTTTGGCCGCTTTGATTTTGAAATCACCCGGTAACACCGCGCCAACGGTGGCGACTGCGACTTTCAGGCCCTGACGGCAGTTAGGTGCGCCACAGACGATATCCAGCAGGCGATCACCGCCGACATTGATTTTGGTGACGCGCAATTTGTCGGCGTTCGGATGCTGGCCGCACTCAACCACTTCACCTACGACCACGCCGTGAAAGGCACCGGCAACCGCATCCACGCCGTCGACTTCCAGACCGGCCATGGTGATCTGTTCAGCCAGCGCAGCGCTGTCCAGGGCTGGATTTACCCATTCGCGTAACCAGAGTTCACTGAATTTCATTGGATAACCTGCCCTTATTTAAATTGTTTGAGGAAACGTAGATCATTTTCGAAGAAAGCGCGCAGATCGGTCACGCCATAGCGCAGCATGGTCAGACGCTCCATGCCCATACCGAAGGCAAAGCCAGAGTAGATTTCCGGGTCAATGCCCACGTTGCGCAGTACATTCGGGTGCACCATGCCGCAACCCAGCACTTCCAGCCATTTGCCGTTTTTACCCATCACATCAACTTCGGCGGAAGGTTCGGTGAACGGGAAGTAAGACGGACGGAAGCGAATCTGCAGGTTCTCTTCAAAGAAGTTGTTCAGGAAATCGTGCAGCGTGCCTTTCAGGTTGGTAAAGCTGATGTCTTTATCTACGATCAGCCCTTCCATCTGATGGAACATCGGGGTGTGAGTCTGATCGTAATCGTTACGATACACACGGCCCGGCGCGATGATGCGAATCGGCGGCTGCTGATTTTTCATGGTACGAATCTGCACGCCAGAGGTCTGCGTGCGCAGCAGGCGGGTTGCATCGAACCAGAAGGTATCGTGGTCGGCACGCGCCGGGTGGTGGCCCGGAATATTCAGCGCGTCGAAGTTATGGTAGTCATCTTCAATTTCCGGCCCGGTGGCGACCGCGAAACCCAATTCACCGAAAAAGGTTTCGATACGATCGATGGTACGGGTTACCGGATGCAGCCCACCGTTTTCTGAACGACGGCCCGGCAGTGAGACATCAATCGTTTCTGCCGCCAGACGCGCATTCAACGCTGCGCTTTCCAGCGTATCTTTGCGCGCGTTGAGGCGATCCTGTACCTGCTGCTTGGCGTCATTAATGACCGCACCGGCAGCAGGACGTTCTTCTGCCGGCAGTTCGCGCAGGGTGGTCATCTGCAGCGTCAGATGTCCTTTTTTACCCAGGAATTCGACGCGCACGGCGTCCAGAGCGGCGATATCCGACGCCTCGTCGATGGCGGCCGTGGCACGGGCCACCAGGTCTGCGAGTTGGGACATGATTTCCTCTTCTTCCAGTCAGGCTGGTCTGTTCTCGTTGGGATCCGTGGATCCAATGTAGTGTCGCCAGAAACAAAAAAGCCTCCACGAGGGAGGCTTTCAGCGCGATTTTTCGTTTCTTTTCTTATGCGCAAAAGCCCCCGGATGTCAGGCGCTAAAGTAAAAAAAGAAACGGAAAATAGCAGCGTGCATGCTTGCGTTACCTTGTCATGATTTCAACGGCACTATTGAAAAGCGCGGCGCGTAAAATGTCAATCTTTTGCGTGGCTTGCGGATAATAAAAAAGGGAGCAAGCTCCCTTTTTTACCTGACTTACGCCAGAGCTGATTTTGCTTTTTCAACAAGTGCAGTAAATGTCACTTTGTCGAATACAGCGATGTCAGCCAGGATTTTACGGTCGATTTCAATGGACGCTTTTTTCAGGCCATTGATGAAACGGCTGTAAGAGATGCCGTTCTGACGCGCCGCAGCGTTGATACGTGCGATCCACAGCTGACGGAACTGACGCTTACGTTGACGACGGTCACGGTAAGCATACTGACCAGCTTTGATAACAGCCTGGAAGGCAACGCGGTATACACGTGAACGTGCACCGTAGTAGCCTTTAGCTTGTTTTAAGATTTTTTTGTGACGTGCGCGAGCAATTACACCACGTTTTACGCGAGCCATGTGAGCTCTCCTGTTTCAATATTCTGATTTAAAAAAAAGTTAACTTATGCGTACGGCAGGCAGGCAATAACCAGACCCAGATCGCCTTTAGACACCAGGCCTTTCGGACGCAGGTGACGTTTACGCTTAGTTGATTTTTTGGTCAGAATATGACGCAGGTTTGCGTGCTTACGCTTGAAGCCGCCAGAAGCGGTCTTCTTGAAGCGCTTAGCCGCGCCACGTACAGTTTTAATCTTTGGCATTTTTACAAATATCCACTTCGCATTGTTAATAAAATGAACCAGACAGGCGAATAAAAAACCGCACAACGCGAACGCTGCGCGGGATTTATTACTTGAAAGCCTACTGTTTCTTCTTAGGTGCGAGCACCATGATCATCTGACGGCCTTCGATCTTCGATGGGAAGGATTCGACCACTGCCAGTTCAACCAGATCTTCTTTCACGCGGTTAAGCACTTCAATACCGATCTGTTGGTGCGCCATCTCACGACCACGGAAACGCAGCGTGATTTTGGCTTTATCGCCCTCTTCCAGAAAACGAATCAGGCTGCGGAGTTTTACCTGATAGTCGCCTTCGTCGGTACCCGGTCGGAATTTAATTTCCTTAACCTGGATAACTTTCTGCTTCTTCTTCTGTTCCTTAGAAGATTTGCTCTTTTCATAGAGGAACTTGCCGTAATCCATAATACGGCAAACCGGCGGTTCGGCGTTAGGGCTGATTTCAACTAAATCTACGCCAGCTTCTTCTGCTTTCTCGATAGCTTCGCGCAGAGACACAATGCCAAGTTGCTCGCCATCAACGCCAGTCAGGCGCACTTCAGTAGCGCGAATTTCGCCGTTGATACGATTAGGACGCGTCGGTTGTACTCGTTTTCCGCCTTTAATACCTTATTCCTCCAATTGGTGAAGATGTCGGCTGCGAATCTCTTGTTGCAGCTTCTCAACAAACACATCTACGTCCATGCTCCCGAGGTCTTTACCACGGCGGGTGCGCACGGCAACTTTACCGGCTTCCACCTCTTTCTCACCGCAAACCAGCATATAAGGGACGCGACGTAATGTGTGCTCGCGGATTTTAAAGCCTATCTTCTCGTTTCTCAAGTCTGCTTTGACACGAATGCCCGCATTTTGCAATTTCTTTGTCAATTCGGTGACATATTCTGCCTGACTGTCAGTGATATTCATCACCACAGCCTGTACCGGAGCCAGCCAGCTTGGGAAGAAGCCAGCGAACTCTTCGGTCAGAATGCCGATAAAGCGTTCCATCGAGCCAAGAATCGCACGGTGAATCATTACCGGCGTCTGGCGATCATTGTTTTCACCAACATAAGTGGCATCCAGACGCTTCGGCAACGAAAAGTCTAGCTGAACGGTACCACACTGCCAGGCGCGATCAAGGCAATCATGCAGGGTGAACTCAATTTTCGGGCCATAGAACGCACCTTCACCCGGTTGATATTCAAACGGAATCTGGTTTTCATTCAGCGCTTCCGCCAGATCCACTTCCGCACGGTCCCACATTTCATCGGTACCGATACGTTTTTCCGGGCGAGTGGAGAGTTTCACCACAATTTTCTCAAAGCCGAAGGTGCTGTACATGTCATACACCATACGGATACAGCTGTTCACCTCATCACGTACCTGATCTTCGGTACAGAAGATGTGAGCATCATCCTGAGTAAAACCACGGACACGCATCAGGCCATGCAGCGCGCCTGACGGCTCATTGCGATGGCAGCTACCGAACTCCGCCATACGCAGCGGCAGATCGCGATAGGATTTCAAACCCTGATTGAAGATCTGCACATGGCCTGGGCAATTCATCGGCTTGATGCAATATTCACGGTTCTCAGAAGAGGTGGTGAACATCGCTTCTTTGTAGTTTTCCCAGTGCCCGGTTTTTTCCCACAGCACGCGGTCCATCATGAACGGACCTTTGACTTCCTGATACTGGTACTCTTTCAGCTTACTGCGTACAAACACTTCCAGCTCGCGGAAGATGGTCCAGCCGTCGTTGTGCCAGAACACCATACCCGGCGCTTCTTCCTGCATATGGTAGAGATCGAGCTGCTTACCGATTTTACGGTGATCGCGCTTCGCGGCTTCTTCCAGACGTTGCAGATACGCAGCCAGCTGCTTTTTATCTGCCCAGGCAGTGCCGTAAATGCGTTGCAGCATTTTGTTGTTGCTGTCACCGCGCCAGTAAGCGCCAGAAATTTTCTGCAGCTTAAAGTGATGACAGAAGCGCATATTCGGCACGTGCGGACCGCGGCACATGTCGATGTATTCTTCATGATGGTACAGGCCAGGATGGTCATCATGGCTGATGTTTTCATCAAGAATGGTGGTTTTATAGTTCTCACCACGTGCGGCAAAGACGTCACGCGCCTCCTGCCAGCTCACTTTTTTCTTGATGACGTCGTAATTGGTTTCAGCCAGCTGGTGCATACGCTTTTCCAGCTGATCAAGATCTTCCTGCGTCAGGGTGTGTTCCAGATCGACATCATAATAGAAGCCGTTATCAATCACCGGCCCGATCGCCATTTTGGTGTTCGGCCACAGCTGCTTGATTGCATGGCCCAGCAGGTGCGCACAGGAGTGACGGATAATTTCCAGACCTGCGTCATCTTTGGCGGTGATAATCGCCACTTGCGCATTGTCATGAATCAGATCGACTGCGTCCACCAACTCGCCATTCACACGACCGGCAATACAGGCTTTCGCCAGACCAGGGCCGATGTCCAGCGCGATATCCATCACGCTTACCGGACGATCAAAACTGCGCTGGCTGCCATCAGGAAGAGTAATTACTGGCATTTCATATCCTTAATTGCAGTGGTAAGCCACACGAAAGCCTACATGCAACATTGAGTTTAAATAAGGGTAACCCGGCGTAATGTCAGACCCACATTGTCGGAATGACGCCTGGGAGATAAAGCGCCGGTGATAATAACAGCTTTCACCGGTGAGCAAAACCCGCAGAAAATGCGCTAAGCCTGCGTCAGCTAAAAAAAAAACCGCTGCGCGGCGAAAGCCAGGCAGCGGTGATCACCTTCAACTGATTACATCGCGTAAGTCAGCTGGATGGTGGTTTTGGTATCCGTACGATCCGGCGCAGATTCCGGCGGATTGTTGTTCCAGGTCACGTTGTAAGCCATTTTCAGCGCGAAGTGTTCGTTGATGGCCACCTGCAAACCGGTTTCGGAGTTCAGGGTGGTATCTTCGCCAAAACTGGTCAGGATGGACACGCCCTGAATAAATTTGGTGGTATCCGTCAGCTGCCACTGGTAGCTCAGCGCGCCATAGCCCAGCGCCTTGGTTTCATGGCCACCGTCGTGGAAATCGTCATAACGCACACCCGGACCGAATTCAGCACGCAGCGAGTGAATCGGACCGCTCATCAGCTGACGACCATAACCGGCTGTCAGTACGTCACGGGCGTCGTAGCCGTTGAAACGGTCACTCAGCCAGCTCGCCTGGCCGAACAAATAATCGGCGCTGTTGAGGTTATAACGGGTACGACCACCAATGTTGTAAGTCTCAGAAGAACGCACATCGTTCGATGAGTTGTTCGCCGCGTTACCCCACAGACTGTATGCAGTACTGGTGCGATACCAGGTCATTGAGGTGGCTGCGCTGAGTGCGGAGCTGGTGGTGTTACCGGTCTGCGCCAGGTAACCCGCTGACGCGCTGCCTTCAAACGGTTTTTTTGCCGTTGAAGGGTCATCCATGGAGGTGAATACGGTGTTATCTGCAAATGCCTGGTGACAAAATGCTCCAACAGAGAGCAAGAGTACAGCGGACAGCTTGTTAAAGGCTTTCATTTAAATGTGACCCGTACGACGGTTTAAAAAGTGATGAGTCTGAAGGGTTTTCCCGGACGATCAACGCAATTTACTGTAAGTTTTGTAAAAAAGTATGAAGGCGCCAGAAAAGCCAGGTTTTGCGCTGAGGCCGCGCCGTTAATGGGATTATTCTCATTAACGGCGCGCATTATAGAGGGCATTTAGCGAAATAGCAGCCGAATTGCTACAAGAATTTTCTGAACGCCTGACAGGAAAATTCGGCCTCATTCTGGCATGCATTGCTGCAAATTCGCTCAATTCATCCCACTGGTCTACGCTGAAATCTGTTCCAGAACAATGAGGTGAAAGATGAGCGACCTGAAACGTTACATTGTGACCATCATTTATCAGGAAAAAGGTCTGAGCGATGTACAATCGCTGAACAGTGCCATGGTCAATGGCGGCTATAACACCACGTTGAATGATGTCGATGGGCATCCGCACGAGCTGGGCACCAACAGTTTTGGTTTGGTCAGTGCGCTGGAAGAACAAGAGCTGGCTGAGCAGGCCGCCGGGCTGGCCTCCGTTGCGCTGGGCGAGAAACCCGAGGTGGCAGTCACCACCCTGGAAGCATTTTTGAAAGAACAATCCTGATTGGTGTGAAAAGCGCGCGTCCACACTGGTTTTGTTCAGGTTTTGAGCGTTACAATTGAACTCAGGCAGCGAATAAAGAGGATTACCCCATGTGGTCAGCCATTAGTCGACTGTTAAGCGAGTATGCCGGCGATGCCGAAATCACCGAGCGCCATGAACTCCCCGGGGGGGATGTCCATCCTGCCTGGCGTATTCGTTATGGCAACCTCGACGTGTTCGTCAAATGCAATACCCGCGATATGCTCACCCTGTTCAGTTGGGAGGCCGACCAGCTGGCGCTGCTGGCGCGAACTCAGACGGTACGCGTACCACAGGTGTATGGCGTAGGTAACGATCGGGATACCAGCTTCCTGCTGCTGGAATATCTGCCGCCCGATCCCCTCAATGAACACACTGCCTTCCAGCTCGGTCAGCAGCTGGCACATCTGCATCAGTGGAGCGAGCAGCCACAGTTTGGTCTCGATTTCGACAACAACATCACCACCACGCCGCAGCCAAATAGCTGGCTACGTCGCTGGTCAGTATTTTTTGCTGAGCAGCGCATCGGTTGGCAGTTGCAACTGGCAGCCGAGAAAGGCGTCAGCTATGGCGATATGGATCTGATCGTTGATTGTGTGCAACGCGTGCTGGCAAACCATCATCCGCAGCCTTCGTTGCTACACGGCGATTTGTGGCCGGCAAATTGCGCCGGTAGTCCCGGTGGACCGTGGATTTTTGACCCTGCCTGTTACTGGGGCGATCGTGAATGTGACCTGGCAATGCTGAGTTATTACGCCGATCTGCCGCGCCAGATTTACGAAGGCTATCACGCGGTATGGCCGCTGGCGGAAGGTTTTTCGCAACGCCAGCCGGTGTACCAGCTCTACTATCTGCTGAACCGCGCTAACGTGTTCGGTGGCAACTGGTCGAACGAAGCACAATTCGCCATCGACCAATTGCTGGATGAGGATGCGGTGATACAACGTCAGGCCAGACCGGCCTGACGGTTTACAGCAAACCGAGCAATTTCAGCACGAAGTAACCGGCAATGGCGATAACAATCGGCAGGATATAGAGCGGAAAGACCTGCAACAGGATGGTATGACGCGGAACGTGGATTTTCTCCTCCAGCTGCGCACGGCTGCGCCCCTCGCTGCCTTTTGCCTGCTCCAGAATCAGCTGGTCTTCAATGCCTTCCTTTATATGGCGTGACTGACGCCACATCCGCGCGCCCGACGCCTGCAACGCAATGCCAACGAAAATCAGAAAATAGATAATCCAGAAACCAACATTTGTTTCCCCTTTAAATTCCGGTACCGGGGAGTTTTGCCAGAAAAAACCGAGAAACGGCGTATTAAACTTCACCATATCAATCATGACATGCACAAAATCGAGCATCACCGCGTCAATACCGGGTTGTTTCTCGCTGTGCTTAAACATGAAGCCTAATATGGAGATAATGGTGGACAAAAGTGCCGGAATAAAAATCACCCAGCCAGCCACTCGCTTAAGGATGGCGATGCGGCCAGCCTGTTGGTAAGTCATGGTGTCTCCCTGAACAGAATAAGATTTGCCCTAAGTCTACCTGTACTGCGGCTTTTTTTCCTGAAAAATGCGCGGCATGGTGGCTGGTCGGTTTTCGTGCTGAGTCGTGTTAAGGTTAGCCAAATTTCAAACGGAGCCGCTGTATGTCATATCGTCGCCCTGTTCTGGCCGCCATCTTTGATATGGACGGATTGTTGATCGACTCAGAACCGCTGTGGGATCGCGCCGAACTGGATATTTTTGCTACTTTGGGGGTAGATCTTACCCGCCGCCACGAATTGCCGGACACCTTAGGTTTGCGCATCGATCAGACCGTCCGTATGTGGTATGAAGCCCTGCCGTGGAACGGACCGGACCAGCAGGAAGTCACCGACCGCATCATTGCACGGGCGTTAACGCTGGTGGAAGAAACCCGTCCGCTGCTACCTGGCGTTGAGCAGGCTCTGCTTTTATGCCGTGAGCAGGGATTGAAAATTGGTCTCGCCTCGGCCTCACCGATGCATATGCTGGAGCGGGTGCTGGAGATGTTTAACCTGCGCCACTACTTTGACGTACTGGCCTCTGCCGAGCAGCTCCCATACAGTAAGCCGCATCCGCAGGTGTATCTCGACGCGGCGGCAAAGCTGGCTATCGACCCTCTGAACTGCGTGGCGCTGGAAGATTCCTTTAACGGCATGGTGGCCAGCAAAGCGGCGCGAATGCGTTCGATTGTGGTCCCGGCAGCCGAGCACCGCGCTGATGCGCGCTGGGCGCTGGCGAATGTCCGGCTGGACTCCCTCACCCAGCTGACAGCTCCCCATCTGCATGGCTGATCGTCAGATCGCCCGCTTAATCAGCGGGCTTTTTTTTGCCGATTTGATCATCGACACAAATAAATAAAACAACGTTTCATTTTTATTGAATTCGTATCCCATCCTGCCTAAGATGCCAACAGACCCGCATCGGGACCTATTCCTTCTTTTATCAAGAGGCCTGAGATGGACGTACGTCAAAGCATTCACAGCGAGCATGCTAAAACCCTCGATACCGCCGCCCTGCGCCGCGAATTCCTTATCGAGAATATTTTTACCCCGGATGATTACACCCTCACCTACAGCCACATTGATCGCATCATCATTGGTGGCGTCATGCCGATTGAGCAGGCGGTTACCATTGGCAGCGAAGTCGGTAAACAATTGGGTGTGAGTTATTTTCTTGAGCGTCGAGAACTGGGGGTGATCAATATCGGCGGCCCCGGTCTGATTGAGGTGGACGGTAAAACCTGGGAAATCGGTCATCAGGAAGCGCTATATGTCGGCCAGGGGACAAAGCAGGTTATTTTTCGCAGCAGCGATGCCAGCCAGCCGGCGAAGTTTTATTACAACAGCGCCCCCGCCCACACCCGCTATCCCGACAAGAAAATCACCCTCGATGACGCCGTCAAAGCGACACTCGGTGATGCTGCCACTTCTAACCGTCGCACCATTAATAAATTTATCGTGCCGGATGTGTTGCCAACCTGCCAGCTCACCATGGGGCTGACCCGTCTTGACGAGGGCAACCTGTGGAACACTATGCCTTGCCACACTCATGAACGCCGTATGGAAGTTTACTTTTATTTCGATATGGCCGCCGACAGCGCCGTGTTCCATATGATGGGCCAGCCGCAGGAAACCCGTCATCTGCTGGTACACAACGAACAGGCGGTGATTTCACCGAGCTGGTCGATTCATGCCGGTGTCGGCACCCAGCGTTACACCTTTATCTGGGGCATGGTCGGTGAAAATCAGGTGTTTGATGACATGGATCACGTCAGCGTCAGCGCGCTGCGTTAAAGCACTGGGGGAAATACCATGATTTTGAATGCTTTTTGTCTTGAAGGAAAAGTTGCGCTGGTCACCGGTTGTAATACCGGGCTGGGCCAGGGGATGGCGCTCGGGCTGGCCCAGGCGGGCTGTGATATTATCGGGGTAAACCGTGCCGG
Source organism: Pantoea cypripedii (assembly GCF_011395035.1). Taxonomy (NCBI): domain Bacteria; kingdom Pseudomonadati; phylum Pseudomonadota; class Gammaproteobacteria; order Enterobacterales; family Erwiniaceae; genus Pantoea; species Pantoea cypripedii. The sequence continues at coordinate 1,756,546 of NZ_CP024768.1, read as the reverse complement.
GCCTGATGATACCGCGGAAAAAGTCATCGCGCTGGGTCGCCGTTTCTGGTCAATTCAGGCCGATTTAACGCAGCCAGCCACCGTGCCGCATATTGTGGAACAGGCCGTGGCGCAGGCAGGCCACATCGATATTCTGGTCAACAATGCCGGCATTATCCGCCGTGAGGATGCCCTGAATTTCAGTGAAAAAGACTGGGATGATGTGATGAACATTAACAGCAAGAGTCTGTTTTTTCTCTCTCAGCAGGTCGCGCGGCAATTCATCGCTCAGGGGCATGGCGGTAAGATCATCAACATTGCCTCGATGCTGTCATTTCAGGGGGGCATTCGCGTGCCCTCCTACACTGCTTCCAAAAGTGCGGTGATGGGGCTGACGCGGTTGATGGCCAACGAATGGGCGAAACATGGCATCAATGTCAATGCCATTGCCCCCGGTTATATGGCGACCAACAATACCCAACAGATACGCGATGATGAGTCGCGCAGTGAAGAGATCCTCGCCCGTATTCCGGCCGGACGCTGGGGGCTGCCGGACGACATGATGGGGCCGGTGGTATTCCTCGCCTCCCGCGCGTCTGACTACGTCCACGGCTATACGGTGGCGGTCGACGGTGGCTGGCTGGCACGCTAAGCCTCTCATTTCCCGCGTCATTCTGGCGCGGGTATCGTCTTAAATTCACGCCTGGTTACAGCGTCACATATTCTCATTCACTGGATAAATCCCTATACTGGATGCATCGACAGTTTGCAGCCAGGTTTTATCATGACGGCCGAAGGCCACATCATTTTCGCCATTGCCAGCGCTATTTTTGCCAAACGCGCCGAGCTGACACCCGTGATGGCCAGTGCCGACTGGTGGCATCTGGTGCCTGCTACGTTGCTGACCTGCCTGCTGCCGGATATTGATCACCCTAAATCGGTGCTGGGACAACGCCTGAAGTGGCTCTCTCAGCCGATTGCGCGCGCCTTTGGTCATCGCGGCTTTACCCACAGTTTGCTGGCGGTGGCGGTGAGTCTCTGGTTGTTCCAGATTAATGTTCCCGCCAGCTGGCCAATTCCTGCCGATGTCTTACAGGGCATGACCCTCGGTTATCTCAGTCATATTGTCGCCGATATGCTCACGCCCGCGGGCGTCCCCCTGCTGTGGCCTTGTCGCTGGCGCTTTCGCCTGCCACTGCTCAATAGCCAGAAGGGCAACCAGCTGGAGCGAGCACTCTGCCTGGCGCTGGTGGGTTATGCCCTGTGGTTCCCACCCGGCTTGCCATCTTTTGGTGCAAACGGCTGGCCAGAACAACTGTTCAGCACACTACAAAATGGCGTCGGTCGATTAATTAATGGGCAGAACGAACGATAATCAGACAAAAATCAGCATATTGTTATAATCAATTCCATTTGGATATAAGCTTGCTGTTTTATGAACTGATAACATGCCGCCATTCCTGTTAAGGAATCACCTTGTATTCCGCGTCCGACCCTGCGAAGGCGCGGCAAATCTCTGGAGTAGAGCATGGATTTTCCCCTGATTATTAATCTCGTGGTGTTCGCCGCGCTGCTGGTGTTACTGGCTCGCATCGGCAACGATCGCTGGAGCCTGTCAAAACGCGTTCTGACGGGTCTGGTCTTCGGCGTACTCTTTGGCCTGGCGCTGCAAGCCCTTTATGGTGAGAACAGCCCGGTGGTTAAAACCTCGATCAGCTGGTTCAATATTGTGGGCAACGGTTATGTGCAGTTGCTGCAAATGATTGTCATGCCGCTGGTTTTCGCCTCCATCCTCAGCGCAGTCGCGCGCCTGCACAATGCCTCTTCGCTGGGTAAAATCAGCGTTCTGACCATTGGCGTACTGTTGTTTACCACCGCCATTTCAGCGCTGGTCGGCGTGATGGTAACCGGCCTGTTTGGCCTGAGTGCCGAAGGCCTGGTGCAGGGAGCACAGGAAACCGCGCGTCTTAACGCAATCCAAAGCAACTACATTGGTAAAGTGGCCGATCTCTCGGTGCCGCAGCTGCTGCTCTCCTTTATCCCGAAAAACCCCTTTGCCGACCTGACCGGCGCCAGCCCGACGTCAATCATCAGCGTGGTGATTTTTGCGGCCTTCCTTGGCGTTGCGGCATTGCAGTTGCTGAAAGATGACAAGACCAAAGGCGAGCGCGTACTGGTCGCCATCGATACCCTGCAATCCTGGGTGATGAAGCTGGTGCGTTTGATCATGAAGCTGACGCCTTACGGTGTGCTGGCGCTGATGACCAAAGTGGTGGCCGGTTCTAATTTGCAGGACATCATCAAGCTCGGCGGCTTTGTGGTGGCTTCGTATCTCGGTCTCGCCATTATGTTTGGGGTGCATGCGCTGTTGCTGTCCGTTAATGGTATCAACCCGCTACGCTTCTTCCGTAAAGTCTGGCCGGTGATTACCTTTGCCTTCACCAGCCGTTCCAGTGCCGCCAGCATCCCGCTAAATGTGGAAACCCAGACCCGTCGCCTTGGCGTACCGGAATCCATCGCCAGCTTCTCTGCCTCTTTCGGTGCCACCATCGGCCAGAACGGCTGTGCCGGTTTGTATCCAACCATGCTGGCCGTGATGGTCGCACCTACGGTTGGCATCAACCCGTTTGATCCGCTGTGGATTGCCACGCTGGTAGGCATTGTGACGCTCAGCTCTGCGGGCGTTGCCGGTGTCGGCGGTGGTGCCACCTTTGCCGCGTTGATTGTGCTGCCTGCGATGGGCCTGCCAGTCACGCTGGTTGCGTTGCTGATCTCCATTGAACCGCTTATCGATATGGGCCGTACCGCGCTCAACGTGAATGGTGCGATGACCGCAGGATCTCTCACCAGCCGCTGGCTTGGTCTGACCGATAAGAAAGTGCTGGAAAGCGACGAACACGCCGAGCTGGCGCATCGTTAAACACATCACCTGTCGCCCCGCGACAGGTGATCTCCCTCCCCAATTCCATCCAATCATGGCGCTATCGTCAGGAAAGCGTTAAGCATGGTAAATGGAGGAAAAAACAGCCACTTTCCGCTTGAGTTTTACCGTTTAAAAGCCAATCCTGCTACCAGTCATAGCAGGAGAACTACCCATGAAAAAAGTTATCGCCTCGGTGCTGGCGTTAACATTATTAACACCAGCCATCGCTCTCGCCCATCCCGGCCCCTGGGGACCAGGACCCGGTCCGGGACCACACTGGGGAGGACCTGGTCCTCTGCATTTCTTACCCGATGCCGCAACGGCGGTGTTGATTGGCGGCCTGACCTACTATCTGCTCAACGGCAGTTATTATCAGCGCCAGGGAGAAAACTATGTGGTGGTTCAGCCACCGCAGCCCGTACCGGTAGAAGGGATGCGCGTACTCGATTTCAACGGCAGACGTTATTACGTGCAGGAAGGTCATTACTACCAGCGCGATATCAACGGCAGCTACACTGAAGTCCCGCGCCCTTACGGTTTATAAGCCCCAATGAAAAACGGCCCGTCAACTTGACGGGCCGTTTGCTGTTCTGCTGCGTTTACTGTGCAGCCTGCGGGTCGGTGTCGTAATCTTTACAGCTCTGGAAGCCATAGTTCATTACGCGACCGGTGTCGTTATAGCTGACGAAATAAGTTTGCGGCTTACCATCGCGCTCACCCAGCACATAGGTCTGGCAAGTTCCGCGCGCATGCACCATGGTGATTTCCGTTGATGGCGGCCCAGCAATCTGACGCACCTGATCACGGGTCATGCCTTTTTTTACATCCTTCACCACAGGCTTGGTTACGAAGCTTTCAGCGCGATCGTAAGCCGTACACCCAGAGAGCGCGGCCAGCGTCATCGCGGCAACGATACATCCCAGCACTTTATTCATCTTGTTGTTCCTCATCGCTTTGTCCATGTAACTATAAGCCTGGAATATAAATCCAGATTAATCAACTTTATGGCTGCGGATTCGGTCAGTTCCGAAGCGTCAGGATTGCGTAAAAGTACCTGTGATCATCGACACGCCACCGTATAATCGCCGAATGAGAATAAGCACTCTCAAAACTATTTTCAGGACGGTTATGACCAGACACCGCGAAAACAAAGACCAGCGCCACCGCCAACGCCAGGATGAAATCATTCGTGCCGCGCGCGAGTGTTTCCGCCGCGAAGGCTTCCATGCCGCCAGTATGGCGCGCTTAGCCAGTGCGGCTAATCTTAGCGTCGGGCAGATCTATCGTTATTTCCCCAGCAAAGACGCCATCATTGAAGAGATGGTAAAACGCATTGTTGACGGGCGCGTGGCGGCGATGCGCGATCGGGTCGACAGCGATCAGCTCGCCGCCCTGCTCGCCGGACGTGAAAACCTGAATAGCGAAGATGAATTGCTGATGCTGGATGTCGCTGCCGAGGCCGGTCGCAACCCCCGCGTCGCTGTCATGCTGGAGGCTGCCGATGCCCGCATGTTTAGCCATGCCCGTCAGAAAGTTCGCACCAGCCATCCTGAACTCAGCGATGATCAGGTCGATGGCTGCGTTGAAGTCCTGGCGGTGCTGTTCGATGGCACCGCCCTGCGCCGACTGACACCACAGAAAGCGTCAGCGGTTACCCTGCAACACCTTTATCAGAACCTGATTTCACACTTAATAAAAACAGAGGATAAATGACACCTGCACATTCGAATCGCCTGGTTTACGCCATTACGCTTGGTCTGCTTGCGGCACTTGGACCACTGTGTATCGATCTCTATCTCCCGGCCCTGCCTGAGCTGGCGCAGGACCTGCACACCGAAACCGCCACTGCGCAGTTAAGCCTCACCGCGACACTGGTCGGCCTCGGTGCAGGCCAGTTATTGTTCGGCCCGATGAGCGATAAATTTGGCCGCCTGCGCCCATTGGTGTTATCGCTACTGCTGCTGTTTGTTGCCTCGATCGGTTGTGCACTAGCCACAGACATTAACCAGTTGCTGGTAGCGCGCCTGTTTGCAGGGCTGGCGGGCGGTGGCGGTGCGGTACTGTCACGTGCCGTCGCACGCGATATGTACAGCGGGTACGAGCTGACACGCTTCTTTGCCCTGCTGATGCTGGTCAATGGACTTGCGCCCATTGCTGCACCGGTACTGGGTGGTTTTATGTTAACGGTACTGAACTGGCGCGGCATTTTTATGGTGCTGGCAGGTGTGGCGATTCTGCTTATTCTGCTGGTACGCTGGAAGCTGCATGAAACCCTGCCAGCAGGAAAACGTAATCAGGGTTCCATTTTCTCAGCATGGGCCGCTTTGGGTCAGGTTATTACCCATCGCCCCTTTATGGGATTCTGTTTAACCCAGGGTTTTATGATGGCGGGCATGCTCGCTTATATCGGCGCATCACCGTTTGTACTGCAACAGATTTACGGTTTGTCACCACAGATGTTCAGTTTCTGCTTCGCCGCGAATGGTATCGGCCTGATTATTGCTTCACAGACCAGTGCCCGCCTGTGCCCACGCTGGGGAGAATATCGGGTACTTAAAGGGGGGCTGGTACTGGCCTTTGTCGCTTCTGGCGCACTGCTGCTGGCCGGAATAAGCGGTGCAACATTACCCGTGATCCTCGCCGCGCTGTTCTTCACCATCGCCAGTAACGGCGTCATCGCCACTACCGCCTCATCACTGGCGATGCAAAGTCAGGGACATCGCGCGGGCAGCGCTTCCGCGCTTATTGGTGTGACGATGTTCACCCTCGGAGCGATCAGCGTGCCGATCACCGGCCTTGGCGGCACCTCGGTTATCAGCATGACTGGCACTATTTTCGGTTGTTTTATGCTGGCGATTGTGACGTTTCTGCTGCTGGCCAAAAAGCCGAAAAGCGTCTGATTTACCAGCACATAACCCAGGCAACAAGCCATACGGCTTGTTGTTTTGGGCCAGCCGCGTTAGCTTTAGGAAATCATTCGCATTGTGCCGCCCGGCAACTGACTTGAGGAGAGGTTCATGTCACTGCAGCAGGAAATCATTGAAGCCTTAGGCGTTAAACCCGTTATCGATCCCCAGCAGGAAATCCGCGTCAGCGTTGATTTTCTAAAGTCGTACCTGAAAACCAATCCGGGGATTAAAACCCTGGTGCTCGGTATCAGCGGCGGTCAGGATTCCACGCTGACTGGTATCCTGTCGCAGACCGCCATCCGCGAACTGCGTGAAGAGACTGGTGATCAAGACTACACCTTTATCGCCGTGCGTCTGCCGTATGGCGTGCAGGCGGATGAGCAGGATTGTCAGGATGCGCTGGCGTTTATCCAGCCGGACCGTTCGCTGGTGGTGAATATCAAAGAAGCGGTACTGGCCAGTGAACGTGCCTTACAGGACGCGGGTATTACCCTGTCGGATTATATTCGCGGCAACGAAAAAGCGCGTGAACGCATGAAGGCACAGTACAGCATTGCAGGTATGACCAAAGGCGTGGTGGTGGGCACCGACCATGCGGCAGAAGCGGTCACCGGTTTCTTCACCAAATACGGCGATGGCGGCAGCGACATCAACCCGATCTTCCGTCTGAACAAAGGCCAGGGTAAACAGTTGCTGAAGCTGCTGGGCTGCCCGGAGCACCTCTACCTGAAGCACCCCACTGCTGACCTCGAAGACGATCGTCCTGGCCTGCAGGATGAAGTGGCACTCGGTGTGACCTATCAGCAGATTGATGCCTACCTGGAAGGGAAAACCATTGATGCCGCTGCGGCGAAAACCATCGAAGGCTGGTATCTGAAAACCGAACACAAACGCCGTCCACCGATTACCGTGTTCGACGATTTCTGGAAAAAATAACCCCATCCGGCGTTTTCCTCCGCTGGACGGAAAACGCCTTTCTTTGCCTGATCTGAATCTTCTCTATGTCTGCACATTTACCGCGTGCCACCCTGGTAGGGCTGAGCGCGATTTTACTCTGGAGCACCACCGTTGGTCTGTTGCGTAGCGTCAGTGAAGCCTTTGGTGCCACCGGCGGCGCAGCGCTGATTTACACCACGACCGCCGTGTTGTTATGTATGACGCGCGGCCTGCCGAATTTGCGGCAGTTGCCTGCACGCTATTTGTGGGGTGGCGGGTTACTGTTCGTCGGTTATGAAATCTGCCTCGCGCTGGCGATTGGTCTGGCACAGGATCGCGCTCAGTCGCTGGAGCTGGGGATGATCAACTATCTCTGGCCATGTCTGACGATTGTGTTCGCCATCCCCATGAATCAGCAGCGTTTTCGCCTGTGGTTATGGCCAGGATTACTGTTGTCGCTGGCGGGTATTATCTGGGTGTTGCAGAGCCGCGGCGGCAGTTCGCTCAGTCAACTCGGACATAACCTGCTCAGCAATCCGCTGGCCTATGGGCTGGCGTTTATCGCCGCCTTCGCCTGGGGGCTGTACAACAACGTGACGCGTCGTTACGCCAACGGCAAAAGTGGCGTTAATCTGTTCTTTGTCATCACCGCGCTGGCGCTGTGGCTCAAATTTGTTGTGACGGAAGATTTCAGCTCGCTGCATTTCAGCCTGATTCCGGCGCTTGAGGTGTTGTTTATGGGGATGTCGACCGCCGTCGCCTATTCAGCCTGGAACCATGGTATCCAGCACGGCAACCTGACCTTGCTGGCGACCGCCTCCTACTTCACCCCGGTGCTGTCGGCCTTGCTGGCCTCACTGTGGCTGGGTCTGACGCCATCGCTGGCCTTCTGGCAGGGCGTCTTAATGATTACCCTGGGTTCGCTGATTTGCTGGCTGGCAACGCGCCGCCTGTAGCCGCTGGCGAGAAAAGCGCCAGACTGATACACTGGATAGGTAACCAGTAATCGGAGTGCTCTTTGGTCAGACAATCCACCCGCAGCCGCCTCGAATTTGATGCGGCGGCCATTTATCAATATCCCGAACATCTGCGTCAGTGGTTGGAAGGTTTACCCAACCAGCCTGGCGTGTATGTTTTCCACGGTGAAAGTGACAGCCTGCCGCTGTATATCGGCAAGAGCGTCAATCTGCGCAGCCGCGTGATGTCCCATTTCCGCACCCCCGATGAAGCCAGCATGCTGCGACAGGCCCGGCGCGTCAGCTGGATCCCGACGGCGGGTGATCTCGGCGCGCAGCTGCTGGAAGCGCAGATGATCAAAACGCTACAGCCGTTATTTAATAAACGTCTGCGGAAAAATCGCCAGCTGTGTTCGCTGCAGTTGAGTGACGCCGCCCCGCAGGTGGTTTACGCCCGCGATCTCGATTTTTCCGCCTCCCCCAATCTGTACGGCCTGTTTCGCAGCCGCCATGCGGCGCTGGAAAAGCTGAAAAGCATCGCTGATGAACAACGTCTGTGCCACGGTTTGCTTGGGCTGGAGAGTTTGCGCCGCGAGCGGGGTTGCTTTCGTGCTGCGCTTAAACGTTGTGCCGGTGCCTGCTGTGGTAACGAGACGCTCAGCGCGCATCAACAGCGTTTGCAGGCGGCACTGGAGGATTTACGCGTGGTGTGCTGGCCATGGCCGGGAGCCGTTGGCATGGTGGAACGTGGTGAGACGATGACGCAGATCCATGTGATTGACCACTGGTTCTGGCTGGGTTCGGTGAGCAGCGAAGAGGAAGCGCGCCAGCTACAGCGGGCATCACAGGGCTTTGATCACGATGGCTATAAAATTCTCTGCCGCCCGTTGTTGTCGGGCGATTACCCACTGATTCCGCTGTAAAAACAAAACCGCCGACGCTGCCCAAAGCACCTGGTGCGATGGACAACGTCGGCAGTCTCAAACCGTCAGGCTAAGGTATTATTCGCCTTCAGCCGGTGGTGGTGGCATTTTACCGTCGTACGGGCCTTTCTCTGTCAGACGTTTCTCAAAATTGGCGTTGAACTGTTTTTTCTGTTCAGGCGTCAATACGTTATAGAGTTTGTTCTGGGTTTCCATCATCGCCACGGCACGCTCTTTCGCGTTGGCAGTCATTTTTTCTGCCTGAGCTTCGGCTTTCGCACGGTCGAAGCTGTCAGATGCGATGAGGGCGTGATTAGCACGGCGCTCTTCCAGCGACGGGCGTTTAAAGTCTTTATGGCTTTCACGCATGATGTCATGCATCTGTTTTTTCTGCGCGTCGGTCAGGTTCAGACCTTTGAACATCATGTCCATGCCACCATGGCGCATCGGCGGCTTATGCATTGGTTTCTCACTGCCTGCTGGCGGAGGCGTCAGGTTGTCTGCCGCAGCATGGACGATATTGGCAGCACCGAGAGCCATCGCGGTAGCCAGGAAGAGGGAAGTCAGTTTACGCATAATATTGTCCTTACTTTTCAGTTTCATGACGACAGCCTGTGTCGCGTCTTCGGAAACAAGCATACGACGCTGAACGTCAACTACTCAGAGGCTGAGTAAAGCCCTGAAAGCATAAAAGACAGATATCAGGCGATCATGGAGAGATTGAGAAGAAATGCGTGAGGAATTGCAAAAGAGTATGACAAATAAGATGAAAAGCGCAGGAATTAAGGAGGAGTGTAACGTTATTGTCGGTAAAACGAAAGGTAGCGGCGCGATTTATCGCGCGTCTTGTCATGGCGCACCAGAACAACCGCGCGATAAATCGCGTAATGCTTGTCAGTTAAGCTTTAATCATGCCGGAACGCATAGCGTCTCGGCTTTTTTTTCACCGCCCGGGGATAGTGTCTTTGTCGTCGGGCCGCAAGGACGAAGCTTCCTGCCATGCTCATTATCTCGTCTATTATCCGCGGGATCTTTCCCGGTGCGATCGCCGGCAGTATACTCAGCTGCCCCGTCAGATATAACGCCGCCTGTTTAAAACCTATCTGATAAGGTTCCACACCCTTCAGACTGTAAGCCATCTGCGCCATCATGAACCGCAGAAGATTATAGGCCAGTACCATCCCCCATAACTCCTGTTTCACCATCTCCGGCTTTTTACTTCTCAGTGTCAGTTCATTCTTCAGCAGATGCTGCTTCATTTCTCTGAACCCGTGTTCTATCTCCCAGCGATGCCCGTACAGGTCTACAATATCTGCTTTGGGATAACGAAGCGGGTCGCACATTGACGTCAGGATCCGGACGATTTTTCCATTAACTTCCCGCCTTATCAGTCTGGCTGTCAGCGTTTCCGGCGCATCTTTCCATTTCTGACGCGCCTGCCATGACAGGGTCAGCTCAACCAGTTCCTGGTCTGCTCCCAGCTTCTCCTTCACCCGGTACTTCGCATCTTTACGTAACGGTATCATCCAGTGCCTTTCCGTCCCGGATGTCTGCCAGTGATGCAGCAGACCGGAAGCATAGAACCCTTTGTCCAGTATCGTCAGTGAGTGGTCAGGCGTCTGCTCCACCAGTTGCGCAGCAAGGCCAACCTCACTGACTTCTGACACACTTCCGAAGCGGACCCCCGTCAGCAGATGGCTGGTCACTTCCATCTGACAGACCATCCGCAGCTGTGGCCAGTCAGAGCGACTGTGTATATTGGCTGTTCTTCCGAAAGCGGCATCGTTTTCTGGCGTGTCGGGAGTCCTCCATAAGGTGCCATCGACGGCCAGCAGGGTCAGACCGTTCCAGTGCGAAAGCGGCGTTTTTTCAAACCAGAGCTGGCGTGTTTTCTCAAAAACCAGCCTGACCGCGTCTTCCCCAAACTTCTGCCGGGCCTGCACTACCGCGCTGGGTGCGACGAAGGGACGCTTACCGGGCAGAACAATATCCAGATGTGAGGCAATCTGATTCATGGACATGGAGCGAAACAGCGACATACCGGTGACAACCCAGACCATCATCTCCATAGGGAGACGTCGCTTACGCAGGGTGACGATGCCCGTGTCAGCCAGACACTCATCAATAAGCTCAGGTGAAAGCAGGTCGGAAAGCGCCGTAAATTCTTTCGGCGTGAAGTTAAGGACGGTCTCAAGGGCCTGACTGAGTAACATAAAAAAATCCGTAATCTTAGGGAGATTACGGATTTTTGCAGAACTGGAGGATCGTTCAACCAGACATTTCATGCTTAACTGATCGGCATTACGCGATAAATCGCGCCGCTACGGCGAGGTGCGATCTTTACAACGCCAGTGCCTGGGTCTGCTCGTTCTCTTCAACCAGCATCAGACCGGCACGTAAACCTGGCGCAACGTTCGGATTGGGAAACAACACATATTCCCGCGCCTGCTGCACGTAATAGCGCGTTTCCCCCTCCTCCGCCAGCAGGGTGCCCTGCGGGAAGGCGGTAAAATTCAGCGTTTCCGGCCCCATATGCAACACAAAATCTTCCCCGTGTCGGGTAATTTGCTGGGCGACACGATAATGACGTGGCGCGCCCTGCACTTCCGGCAACGCTTCACCGTATAACAACGCCGCCAGCGCCTGGTGCGCTGCGCTGAATTGGGTGAGATCGTTTTCGCCAAACGGCAGCGCCTTACCCAGCTCCAGCGTACAGCTGGCGGCGGAGAAATGTTCGCAGCTGAAATGGGTAAAAGTGCCACCCGGTGAACGATGGAACACCAGCGCTTCCAGCCCCGCCGCCGCCAGCCAGTGCATAAAATCATCCGGCCATGGGCGTGGGTTAAGAGGCATCACGCCAAAACGCGCATGATACGAACCGCGAATCGCGGTATGCAGATCGAGATGCCAGCGTGTTTCGGTACTAAGACAGGTATGCCAGAAAGTTTCCAGCGCCTGCTCCAGCCGCATCGCACGTCGCGCTTCCGCCACGTCAGACACTTGTTGCCAGCGGCCACCGAATAACCGATTGATATCATATTGTTGATAGCGCTTACCGCTGCGCAACGCCTGTGGATTGCCGAGCAGCACCAGCAGTCGCACTGCCAGCGGTTTTTCCCCACGCAACAGGGGCGTGAGCAGCAGGTTAAGGATCTCAACCGGTGCGGTTTCATTACCGTGGATACCCGCCGACAATACCAGCGCCTGAGACGTCGGTGCGTGCGGGGTTAAGGACAGAATGCCCTCATCAAGCCACTGCCAGCTCAGGTGGGCGCTTTGCCCATGACGCTCCTGCGGCACCCGGCCAGACAATGTTTGTTGTAAAAAATCCTGCATTCTCTCTCCTTACGTAAAACAAGGGGCGAAATCTTCGCCCCCGGCATTAGCGCTGAAACGCGTAGACACTACCTAAGTCTAGCAGCTGTGTCAGTTCATCCAGCGCCGTGCGCCCTTCACGTAAAAGTTGCGGATCGGCGAGGTCTGCCTGGGTTAAGCGATCGCGGTAGTGTCGATCAACCCAATCATTCAGGGTGGCAAACAGGCGATCGTTCATCAGCACGGCGGGATTGAGCGCCTGACGTTCTGCTTCAGTCAGTACCACGCGCAAACGCAGGCAAGCCGGACCGCCGCCGTTGTACATACTTTCACGCAGGTCGAAGACTTTCAGCTCACGAATCGGGCCGCCACTCGCCACCAGCTCAGTCAGATAACGCCATACGCCGCTATGCTGGCGCGACTCTTCCGGTAATACCAGCAGCATGCCGCCATCGGCGCGCTGCAACAACTGGCTATTGAACAGATAAGTATTCACCGCATCGGCCACAGAAACCTTGCTGCCTGGCACTTCGATCGCGCAGAAACCCGGCACTCGCGACTGCAAATCAGCCAGCAGTTGTGGCTGATGCACGAACGCCTCTTCATGGCAAAACAGCACCTGCTGATTGCTGACGGCGATCACGTCGTTATGGAAAACCCCCTGATCGATCACGCGTGGGTTCTGCTGAGCGAAAACCGTGCGTTCCGGGTTGAGCTGATGCAAACGCGCCACCGCCTCACTGGCTTCACGTGTCTGCCGGGCCGGATAACGCGCCGGTTCAGCTCCTGACTGCTTGCCATCACGGCCATAAATAAACAGCTGTACCCCGGCATCACCATACGCCGCACCGAAGCGGTTATGGTTAGCGGCCCCTTCATCGCCGAATAACGCGACCTGCGGCAGCGCATCATGTACACGGAAATGTTGTGGATCGCGGAAGATAGCACGCAGCAAATCGGCGGTTTCCGGCGCTTCAATCGCGCGATGAAACTTGTTGTTAAGATTCGCCACGGTGAAATGCACCCGGCCATCGGCACTGTCGGCAGACGGTGAGACGGTGGCAGCATTCGCCACCCACATCGCCGACGCAGAACTGGCAGCCGACAGCAGCTGCGGAGCGTGCTTCGCCGCCTGTGCCAGTACCTGTTCATCACTTCCGCTGAATCCGAGCTGACGCAGCAACGGCAGATTAGGCCGTTCATGCGGCGGGATCACGCCCTGCACATAGCCCATATCCGCCAGCGCTTTCATTTTCAGCAGCCCCTGTTTCGCCGCGAGCCGCGGGTTCGAGGGTTGCAGCTGGTTGCGCGTCGAGGCTTCGTTACCAAACGACAATCCCGCGTAATGATGCGTCAGGCCGACTAAGCCATCAAAGTTGGCTTCAAACGCGTTCATTCACCCGCCTCCGCAGCAGAAAAATCGAGACCCGGTGATAAACTCCCCGGCAGATTCAGGTTGGGGCTTTCCAGCGATGCCATTGGCCAGGCGCAATAATCCGCCGCATACCAGGCGCTGGCGCGGTGGTTGCCGGAGGCACCAATGCCGCCAAAAGGCGCAGAACTGGCCGCACCGGTCAGCGGTTTATTCCAGTTAACTATCCCGGCGCGCGCTTCCAGCAGCAACTGATCAAACTGCGCGCGCTGCGACGAAATCAGGCCACAGGAGAGGCCATAACGTGTCTGATTGGCGAGGCGAATCGCCTGTTCAAAGTTGTCGTAACGCACCACCTGCAACAGCGGACCAAAAACTTCTTCGTCCGGTAATGCGCGGACGTCCGTCATATCAATGATGCCGGGCGTGATGATGGCGCTGTCACGATCCGGCCAGTGCATACCCAGCAGCACTTTTCCGCCCATATCCACGCGCTTCTGCCAGGCATCGAATATCTGTCCGGCTGCTGCCGGGGAGATCACGCTGCCCATAAACGGCTGAGGTTCGGCATTCCAGGCCGCAGGTTGTAAACGGCCACTCACTTCCACCAGACGTTGCAGAAACGCATCTCCTGCCGCTCCCCGTTTCACCAGCAAGCGACGCGCGCAGGTGCAGCGCTGCCCTGCGGTGATAAACGCGGACTGAATGGCAATATGTACCGCACCATCGATATCAGCCGGATCCTCGACAATCAGAGCATTGTTACCGCCCATCTCCAGCGCCAGCATTTTTTCCGGCTGTCCGGCAAACTGCTTATGCAGGTGATACCCGGTGGCGGCACTGCCGGTAAACAGCAGGCCATCAATCTGGCTGTCGGCCGCCAGCGCCTGCCCGGTGTCACGGCCGCCCTGCACCATGCCGAGGACCCCGGCAGGGATTCCGGCTTTCTGCCACAGCTGCACGGTTTTTTCTGCGGTCATCGGCGTCAGTTCGCTCGGTTTGAACACGACGCAGTTGCCCGCCAGCAGCGCCGGTACAATATGGCCATTCGGCAGATGACCGGGGAAGTTATAAGGACCAAACACGGCCAGCACGCCATGCGGACGATGGCGCAGCGAGCTTTCACCTTCGGCCTGCTCGCCAGTGCGGGTATGGTATGCCTTCACGGAAATGGCGATTTTGTTGATCATCGCCTGGACTTCAGTCAACGTTTCCCAGCGTGGTTTGCCGGTTTCACAGGCGATGGTTGCTGCCAGCTCGTTCTTATGGGCTTCCAGCTGGCGGCCAAAGGCCTCCACCAGCGCCTGACGCTCGGCAAAGGTTTTGCGCGCCCAGTGCGGGAACACCGCACGCGCCGCTTCACATGCTGCGGCTACCTGGGATGCCGATGCCGATTTGCCCTGCCACAGGGTTTCACCGCTGACCGGGTTTTGTTTGCTGAAGGCGTCTGCGCCACCGGTCAGCCATTGACCATTGATAAAATGCGTCATGCTTTTTTCTCCTCGCGACCGAGCGTCACGACACGCAGGTTGTCGCCATAGGCACAGCACAGCGCATCACGCTGGCTGTCGTTGAGGCGCACGCGGCCAGAGGCGATATCCACCGGCAACAGCGCAACACGAAATTGTTGATAATCGAGGTTCGCCACCAGACACAGCGGCCACTCGTCGCTGGCTTCTCCGGCCGCGGCCGTGAGCAGCTTACTTTTACGGATAGCGCGGATGCGGTCGATTTCGCACTCCAGCGTCGGACCGCCGTCAAAAATATCGACGTAGTTGAGGTAGCGAAACCCTTCGGCTTCCAGCACCGCGCGCGCTGGCGCGGTTTTCGGATGGGTAACGCCAATCACCTGCTGTGCCTCTTCGCTCAGGTAATGGATATACAACGGATGCTTTGGCATCAGTTCGGCGATAAAGGCTTTCTGACCGGTGCCGCTCAGGAAGTCGGCTTTGCTGAACTCCATCGAGAAAAAGCGGCTGCCGACACTGTCCCAGAACGGCGAATGGCCGTTTTCATCGCTGACGCCACGCATCTCCGCCACCACATGCTGCATAAAGCGGTCGCGGAAATTAGCCATAAACAGAAAACGCGATTTGGACAGCAGATAGCCATTTTTGCCATCGCGATAATCAGGATCGAGAAATAATGTGCACAGCTCACTGCTGCCGGTATGGTCATTACTCAGCGACAGCGTTGGCAGGCTGGCATAGACATTTAACTCTTTTGAAGCATGAACCTGGGTGCCGACACGGAAGTTGTACCACGGGTCCTGTAAACCCACCGCTACCTCAATCGCGCAAATCCCCACCGCGCGATTATCCTCGCTATCTGCCAGCACAAACACATAACCCTGCTCGGCACGCGGCAGGGCATCCTGCCAGGTCAGCAATGAGCGTTCGATACGTGCCTGCAGGGTATGGCTATCCGCCGGCAGCGACGTCAGGCCGCCGCCGGTTTTGCCCGCCAGCGACAGCAACTGCGCCAGGTCGTCACGTTCGACGGGACGGATCACCATCATAATGCTGCTCCTTTGAGCACGCGTTCACAGGCACGGGCGAAACGCGCCAGCCCTTCTTTTGCTTCCTGTTCACTGATATTGAGCGCCGGAGCAAAACGCACCACGCTGGCACCCGCAATCAGCACCATCACCCCTTCTTCCGCAGCAGCCAGATTGAACTGTTTGGCTTTACCGGCGAAATCATCGTTCAGTACCGCGCCAATCAACAGGCCAAGTCCGCGGATTTCCTTAAACAGCGGCAGACGTTGATTCAGTTCTTCCAGAGCGGCGACAAACCACTGATGACGCTCACTCACGCCGGCCATAAAGGCGGGTTGGTTAATCAGTTCCATCACTTTGCCGCCTACCGCACCCGCCAGCGGGTTGCCACCATAGGTGGTGCCGTGCGTCCCCACGCCCATGACCAGCGCCAGGTCTTCACGCGTCAGCATCGCGCCAATCGGGAACCCACCCCCCAGTGCTTTGGCGGTAGTGAGGACATCCGGTGTCACGCCGTAATGCATATACGCGTAAAGCGATCCGGTACGGCCCACACCGCTCTGCACTTCGTCAAAAATCAGTACCGCATGATGCTGGTCACAGAGCGCACGCAGTCCACGCAGGAAGGCAGGATCAGCGGGAACCACGCCGCCCTCGCCCTGAATCGGTTCAACGATCACCGCGCAGGTTTGGTCATTGATTAAGGCTGAGGCCGCTGCAAGATCGTTGTAAGGCGCATGCTGGATATCCGGCGGTAACGGAGCAAAATCGCGGGAGTAGGCAGGCTGACCACCCGCCGAAACGGTAAATAAGGTGCGACCGTGAAAGGCGTTATTAAAGGCGACGATACCGCTTTTCTCCGCACCGAAGCGGTCATGAGCCGCTTTACGCGCCAGCTTCAGCGCCGCTTCATTGGCTTCAGCACCGGAGTTACAGAAAAACACGCGATCAGCAAAGGTGGCATCAATCAGTTGTTTTGCCAGACGCAGGATAGGCTCATTGGTGTAGCCGTTACCGGTATGCCACAGTTTGCTGGCCTGTTCCTGTAACGCCTGCTGCAGCGCCGGATGCGCATGACCTAGCGCATTAACGGCAATTCCTCCGGCGAAATCGATGTAATCCTTACCCTGTTGATCCCAGAGTGTTGACCCCTCTGCACGCACCGGTACAAACGCGGCGGGCGCATAAACCGGCATCATCCATTGGTCGAAATCGTGACGTGAAACCTGCATTGACATAACCCTTCTCCTGCTCCACTTCACGTGAAGCTATTGTTTTAAAAATGTTAAAAACTGGTAACCCTCGGCTTAACTGTATATTGCAGTAACCGTGCCAGCCAGAGAAAAAAATGCATAAATGGATTCACACAACGAAATATCAATGGGTTACACTATGTCACTATTCACATTAAATGCATAAAAAGTGAATATCCGTCTGATGGCGTCTATATGTCAGAGAATTCTTAAGAGGATTTATGCATTCACAAAATGAAATATTGCTTTTGTGACCGGCCAGCAAATATTTCGCCAATCCGACGCAAAGGAAGCACCATTTCAGGGCGCAATGATCACAACTGGTGCACAAAGGCACGGTATTGGTGCGCTAAAACGCCCCATCAACCTGGTTATTTTTAATACAGGAATTAACAAATAAATAACGCTATTGCGGTTATTTTAACCAGTGTGGAATGACGCGAGAATAGAAAGTTTTTTAGTGACTAAGGTTATTATAATTTCAGAAATAACCAGAAACAGCGTATTTATAAAAAAGTGATCATGCTAATTATTAGGCGACATCGTTAATATGTTATTGAACAAAATCACATAGACAGATCCTATATACAGACATTAGAAAATCAAATAACCGGGATAGACCATAAAATAATAAAACCTTAAATATCATGATATTGATTATTTTAAGTACATGATTTCGGTTACGGATACAGATAAGTAAAAAGAATAACCATTTCCATATATTGGAATACAGGATGAGCATTCGCACAAAAAGCCAACACGAAATAAATTGTTACATTTATTGCACTTTCGATCTTGAACCTTTTGTGTCATTTTCATTTCGCCCCATAGCAGGGCAACAATTAAAAAATAACATAGGGTAAAATTTAAATGATGAAGCGTTCTTTACTGGCAGCAGTAATGCCGTTACTGCTGGGACTTTCTACTGCTCACGCCGCAGAAATCTATAACAAAGATGGCAACAAACTTGACCTGGTCGGGAAAATCAACGTTTCACACCTGTTCTCTGACGATGACAACAATAACGGTGAAACCTCCTCTTACACCCGTCTGGGTTTCAAAGGCGAAACCAAAATTACTGACCAGCTGACCGGCTATGGTTTCTGGCAGTATCAATACAGCCTGAGCAACTCTGAAGGCGGCACCGATTCACAAACCGGCAACCGTACCCGTCTGGGTTACGCGGGCCTGAAATATGGTGAGTTTGGCTCGCTGGACTACGGTCGTAACTACGGTCTGGTTTATGACGTGCTGGGTTACACCGATATGCTGCCATTCTTCGGCGGTGACTCTGGTTACACCGACGCCTTCCTGTCTGGCCGCTCTACTGGCGTGCTGACCTGGCGTAACAAAGATTTCTTCGGTCTGGTTAAAGGCCTGAACATTGCCGCTCAGTATGAAGGCAAAAACGACCGTACCGATTATTCGACCATCGCGGTTCGTCGTTCGAATGGTGACGGTTTCGCCCTGTCGACTTCTTACGATTTCGACTTCGGTCTGAGCCTGGTCGGTGCCTACGCCAGCCTGGATCGTACTGAGACGCAGAATGCCGCTACCCGTGGTCACGGTGATAAAGCGCAGCACTGGGCAACCGCGATCAAATACGACGCTAACCAGATCTATCTGGCGACCATGTATGGTCAGACCATGAATGCCACGCCGATTTCTGGTGGTTTCGCCAACAAAGCGGTGAACTTCGAAGCGGTTGCACAGTATCAGTTCCTGAACGGTTTCCGTCCGTCTGTGGGCTACGTGTCTTCGAAAGGTAAAGACATTGAGAGCATCGGCGATGCAGACATCATCAAGTACACCTCAATTGGTGCAACTTACTACTTCAACAAAAACATGTCTGCTTATGCGGAATACCGCATCAACCTGTTGAAGGACAACAACCCGCTGGGTCTGGCTACCGACGACATCACTGCGGTGGGTCTGGTGTACCAGTTCTAATCAGGTTTACCCTCATTGTCGTCCGGCCCGTGTCAACCGGACGCCCCAAAGGGCAGCGCAAGCTGCCCTTTTCTTTTACGGTTCCAGCACGTCAAAACGGGTGTCTTCGGTCGGATTCAGCGTGAACGGCTGTTGCAGCTGTAACGTAATCCAGTTAGACGTCACCCGATTATGTTTACTGTCCTCCAGCGTTACCGCGAGACGAAAGTTGTTGCTCGCCCCGGACGTGTTGTCCCATGCGGGCATAATGATGCTCCAGCCCTGCGGATCATGAGGATTGGCGGGAGGGGTCAGGCTCAGTGCCTGGGTATCGCCCTGCCAGCTGACCGCGATAATCGGATTGACCGAGCGGATTTGCAGCTTCAACGACAAATTCTCACCGCCACTCAGCTGCCACGGCGGTGTGGCAAGAAATACCGATAACGTTTTGCGCTGACGGTACGCCATGACCGGCGTGTAATTACGCGTGACCGTGTCGTAGCGGCTACCCCGGAGCGAACGGGCAGCAGCCACATTACCCGCATCCAGCTGCTGGCTTAAGGCCACGCCAAAACGATAATTCAGCCGCAGGCCAAACTGGTCCTGGCTCTCCCCTTCATTACTGGTTTTGTGGCTGGCGGAAACAGTAACCAGCGGGACGGGCGTATAGGAAAGACCGAAGGTCAGCGCTGAGGGGTTGTGATAGCGGGTGCCAGAGTTAAACAGATCCACATCCTGTCCCAGATACTGCTCCCAGCTGACCGAGACGCCGAGCTGACGATAAAACGGCAGGTAACCCTGAGTGGTGAAATCATAACCATGCGCCATGCGCTGCTGCTGATTAGGATCGCCGTTGTGCCAGCCCGAGAGCGGATAATAGTAATTAGCCGAAAAACGCAGATAATCGGCCCAGGCTTCTGTGCCCAGCGAACCGCGCTGCAAGCTACTCTCGAACATATGATCGACAAAAGCGTTGTAACCGAGCAGCCAGTTACCCGCCGTCCAGCGCTGACCCAGCCCGGCGTTAGCCACCAGACCATCATCCGTCTGGTGAAATCCCAGCTGGCTGAAGGTGAGATAACGCTGGCGATCGGCCCAGGGCGTCAGCAATTCGGCACCGCTGCCGGTAAAATTGCCGTCCATATCGACGTTAAAATCAATCTGCGCCGTGCCGTAAGGTGAGAGTATTGACTGCCCTTCGCTCGCTACCCGCTCTGCCACCTCATCGCGAAAATGATTAAATGCCCAGACGCCCGCCTGATGACCAAAAGTGGTATCGCTGTTGCTTTCGCTGGCTTCACCGATACTTTTCGCCATATCCGCCAGCTTTTTCGCCAGGTTATCACTGTCAGCCTGGTAGCCGAGGGCGGGTAAATCATCGGCCATCTTCACGAAATGCGCCGGGTCACCAAATGGGGTAGCGGAAATGTTGTTGTCGGTCACCAGCGCCTGAGCCGCAGGCACAGTGATGAGCAGTGCCGCAGCACCGAGGGTAAAACGCAGAGATTGAGGTAGCAAAACAGCTGGTCGCATAACGAAATCAGGTTCGATTCAGATAAAAATTAGAGGTCTCTCACAAAACAGCGTAAAGGTAACCTTAACATATTTCTGAATTTGCGCAGTGCGACTCTGTCTGATTAGCCAATCGAATCCTGGGCAGTATTTACCAGGTCGGCATAAATGCCGACCCTACAGACGTAGGGTGCGAATTCATTCGCACCAGGGGAATTGACGTTGAGGATGATAGTCACGACCCCACACGTTGTTTACGAAAATATCAATCCACCGTCCACATTGATGGTTTGCCCGGTGATATAACGCGCATCATCCGATGCCAGAAACGCCACCAGCCCGGCAACGTCCTGCGGCTGTCCGGCGCGTTTCAGTGGGATATTTTCCACCCACTCCGCCATCAGTTCACCTTTGCCATAGTGTTTCTTGTCGTTGCTGAGGATCTCGCCCCAGACGCGGTCGTTATAGTCCCACATTTCGCTCTCAATAATGCCGGGGCAAAACGCATTCACGGTTATGTGCCAGGGGGCCAGTTCCAGCGCCAGACTTTGCGTAATGCCGATGACCCCCATCTTGCTGGCAGCGTAGTGCGGCGTGTAGATAAATCCCTGCCGCCCCTGCCCGGAGGAGGTATTGATCAGACTGCCGCTCCCCTGCTTCACCATATATTTTGCCGCCTCACGGCAGCACAACCAGACGCCGGTGGTATTCACCGCCAGAATCTTTTCAAAATCACTTTTCGGCATGCTGTCAAAGCGATCAATGGTGATCACCCCCGCGTTCTGGATTGAGACATCAATGCTGCCAAAGCGCCCGGCGGCCTGCTGATATAGTTGCTGCACTTCCGTTTCATTGGTGATATCCGCCTGAAGCGCGAGGATCTCGCTGCCATACTGCTGCGTTAATTTCTCAGCCGTGGCAAATACCCGCTCGGCATTTGACACCATCACCAACCGCGCGCCGTCACGGGCAAAACGTTCGGCGATACCTGCCCCAATGCCGCGGCAGGCTCCGGTAATCACCACTGTTTTTCCACTAAAATCGCGTGTCATATTGCCTCCTGTTATCCGTGAGTGACTTCAGACAGGGCGGCTGATTGCTGCTTTTTTTCATGTCTGCGCAGCAGCACCACCTTGCTTTGTAATTTTTGCTGGAACTGATCGATAACCACGGCGGTAACAATCACCAGGCCTTTGATCACCATCTGCCAGAAATCGCTGACGCCCATCATCACCATGCCATCGGCAAGGAAGACGATAACGAATGCGCCGATAATCGAGCCGGACACCCGACCGCGTCCGCCCGCCAGCGCCGTGCCGCCCAGCACCGTGGCCCCGATGGCGTCCATCTCGAACATGTTGCCGGTCATCGGATGCGCGGTTTGTAACTGTGATGCCACCACCAGCCCCACCAGCGCCGCACACAGGCCAGAGAAGGCATAGACAAACACCTTCACCTTGATGATTGGCACACCGGCCAGCCGGGCAGCCGATTCATTGCCGCCGGTGGCGTAGATATAACGACCGAGTGGCGTTTTGCGCGTCAGATAGAGGCCGAGTAGCAGGAAACCCACCATCAGCCAGATCGGGATATAGATGCCCAGTACGGTACCCGAACCCAGCAAAGCAAAACCGGTATTGCCCAATTCCGGCATCCCCACCAGGTTGGCGTAGGTGCTGCCATCGTTAAACAGCAGTGCCGAGCCGCGTGCCACATACATCATGCCGAGGGTGCAGATAAAGGGAGCCACGCCGAGTCGCGTCACCACCGCGCCATTGACCAGGCCGAGGGCGATGCCAAACAGCGCCACCAGCAGGATCACTTCCGGGACGTTGAAGAACATCACGTTACCGCCCCACAGCGGCAGACCATTGGTGAGCAATGCCCCCGCCACCATGCCGCAAATCCCGGCTACCGCCCCCACCGACAAATCAATGCCCCCGGTCAGGATCACCAGCGTCATGCCGATGGCCAGTAAGCCGGTAATTGCCACATGTTGTGTCATGATCAACAGGTTGGAGGTGGTGAGAAAGTTCGGCACCATCACGCTGAAGAAGCCGACGACGATCAGCAAGGCAATAAAGGTTCGCGCCTTCAGTAAATACATATACAGCAGATATTTTTGATTCATTGTTTGCCTCACTTAATCATGCGGTGTCGAAGCGCTAATCAGGGCTTCTCTGGTCGCTTCGCTTCGGGGCAGATCGGCGGTGATACGGCCATCGGCCATCACCAGAATACGGTCAGCCAGTGCCATCACTTCATCCAGCTCGGAGGAAGAGAACATCACCGCCAGCCCACGTTGCGCCAGGTTGCCAATCAGGTGGTAGACATCGGTTTTCGCCCCAACGTCAATGCCGCGCGTGGGTTCATCCAGTAGCACCACCTGCGGACCGGTCATCAGCGCTTTGCCCAGCACCACTTTTTGCTGGTTCCCGCCGCTGAGTGAGGTGATGGGAAGTTCGGCATCGCTGACTTTAATCGCCAGCTGACTGATCATCTCATCCACCCGGCGCTGCTCCTGCTGCGGATTGAGCAGCCGCAGCGCACGACGAAATCCACGCAGACTGAGTTCAGTGAGGGTCATGTTGGCGGTGATCGACATCAGCTGTACCACGCCCTCGGTCTGACGATCTTCCGGCACCAGGGTGATGCCTTTTTTCAATCGCTGCTGGAAGTTTTGTTTGTCGAGGATGGCACCGTTCAGACAGACGCTGCCCGACTGGCAATGCATCATGCCAATCAGCCCCTTGAACAACTCGGTACGCCCGGCGCCCAGCAGGCCATAGATGCCGATAACCTCACCTTTGCGTAATGAAAACGACACATCATTCAGTTTGTAGCCGCCGTTCTGATGTAACGCCGTCAGCCCGGTGACATTGAGCACCGTCTCGCCCTGTGGCGCAGGCTGGTAATCAAAATGCTTTTTCTTGTCACCGACCATCTGTTCAATGATCCACGGAATGGAGGCATCACGGACTTCGCGTTCGCTGATAAAACGTCCGTCACGGAAGATGGTGATATGGTCACCAATCTCCATCAGCTCCTCCAGCCGGTGCGAGATATAGATGATGGTGACGCCACGCCGCTTCAGTTGCTCAATCACGTTAAACAGCACTTTGACCTCGGACTGGCTCAGGGCGCTGGTGGGTTCATCCATAATCAGCACCTGCGTGTCTTTCGACAGCGCCCGGGCGATCTCCACCAGTTGCTGATGGCCGATGCCTAACTCTCCCAGGGGAGCATAGGGATCCACATCCAGCTCCAGTCGCTCCAGCAGGGATTTCGCCAATGCATACTGATATTTTTCATTGATCACGCCACGCTGGAAAAACTCGTTGGCGATGAAGATGTTGTCCATCACATTCATATTGGGGAACAGGTTCAGCTCCTGAAAGATGATGCTGATACCATGTTGTTCCGCCTGATGGGTTGAACTGAGCGTCACCGGCACGCCATCGAGCAGAATCTCGCCGGACGAGGGGGTTTCCACGCCCGCCAGCATTTTCATCATTGTGGATTTGCCCGCGCCATTTTCGCCAATCAGCACGTTAACCTTGTTGCGGTAGACACGATAGTTGACCTGGTCCAGCGCGGTGACACCGGGATAGATGCGCGAGACGTTGCGGGTTTCGATAATCACATCCGGCTGTCCGGTGGGCTGAGGAGTCTGCATCGCCATCTCCTTATTGCCGGGTGATTTGCGCCGGGGTGATATCCGGTGCCTGTTGCGGAATATCCCAGCTGCTGAACACGCCAGCCAGCGCCACTTTATCGCCGGTTTTCGCTTTAAAGGTCTGCATCATGTTGGACGCCTGTTGATTGATGGCCCGGCCATAGTCACCAAACAGCACCTGATCGTTGAAGTCCTGATAGCTGGACCCTTTGTAAGCATCACGCAGGGCAGTACCGCGAATAATCGGCCCCATCTGCACCGTCACCGTTTCGCCGGACGCATCTTTCACCGTCATTTTTCCACTGCGTGACGTGGTGTTAACGCCAGTGACTTCGCCCTGCACCCTCACACTGAACACACAGGGATTTTCTTCCTGGCTGCGATAACCATAGGTTTTACAGGCGGTGTCAAAATCCTTCGCGGATTGCAGTTCTTTCATCAGTTGCGCCAGTGGCTTCGCATCATGCGCCACCTGCGGCACCAGCTTCTGTTGCCATGTGCCAGCAATATTGGTCATGTGCGGATTGGGGGGATTCTTCAGGTCGGCCAGCTCCTGCTGCGACACAATGCGGCAACCGCTGAGGATCACAACAGGAAGCAGCAGCCAGAGTCGTCTGTACATCACATTCTCCCTGGCGCCCGACGAGCGGGCGCACCTGCGTGAAATTAAGATTTGTAGTTAAAGTCCTGAACGTTTTTCGCATTGTCCGGGGTGATCAGGATGCCGCGGAACATCACCCGCTGTTTCTCGGGTTTGGTGCCTTTCTGGATATAGTTATCCAGATCGGTCACGCCTTGTGCGGCAATCGCCTGTGCCTGGAGCATCACCGTGGCTTTCAGTGAACCGGCCTCGACCGCATCACGTTCGTCGTTACTGCCATCAATCCCCACCACGGTGACATCATTACGTCCGGCCGCTTTCAGCGCGGCGATCGCCCCCAGCGCCACCGGACCGTTGCCGCAGATCACCCCTTTCACATCCGGGTGGGCTTGCAGGATGCTGTCCATAATGCGTTTGCCATCGATCAGTGTGCCTTTGGCATCCTGACGCGCCACGCTCTGCATATCGGGGTATTGATCGAGCACCTGGTGGAAGGATTTGGAACGGGTAACGCAGTTGTTGTCAGCGAGGTTACAGGTCAGCTCCGCGTATTTGCCCTTCTCACCCATTTTCTCGACAAACACGTTGGCCACGTCTGAACCGGCCTGGAAATTGTTGTGGGTGATCTGTTCCAGCGCCACATCGTCAACCGGGATTTCGCGGTTAATCAGCACCACCGGAATACCGGCATCTTTCGCCTTTTTGATCGCTGCGACGCTGGCGGTGGAATCGGCGTTATCCAGCACGATCCCCTGTACCTTTTTGCCGATGGCCGCATCGATCAGTTCACTCTGTTTTTTTACATCTTCCCCGTGCGACAGCACGCTGGTTTTATAGCCGAGTTCCTGCGCCTTCAGGTTGGCCCCTTTCGCTTCAGAGGCGTAATACGGGTTATCCAGGGAATTCACCAGAATCATGATGGTGCCTTTGTCTGCCGCGAGGCTGACATGCGATACCAGACAGCTGGCAATGGCGGTAAACAGCAGGGTACGGGTTTTCATGGTGATGTCTCTCATTGTAATTATTACGTTTGCAGGGTTGTCGCCTTCTCTGGTGCAGGCGCGGAACTACCAAATGGTGAAGCCACCGTCGATCATCAGATCGGCGCCGGTGATCATGTCGCTGCCGTTACTGGCGAAAAACAGCACCGCAGCGGCGATTTCGTCGGTGTAGGCGAAGCGGCCCAGCGGAATCAGGGTTTTCATTTTTTCTCCCTTCTCTCCGCGCCACGCTTTCTCACCCATGGGGGTCAGCACCACCGTCGGCGACAGGGTGTTGACGTTAATACGATGCGGCGCAAACTCTTTCGCCATCACTTTGGTCATGCCCAACAGCCCGGCCTTGGCCGAGGTGTAGGCCACATGGTTATCAATCGCGATAGATGCGGCCTGCGAGGCAATATTGATGATCTTGCCGCCGTGACCGGCGCGGATCATGCGTTTGCCTGCCGCCTGAGAGCAGAGAAAAGGCCCGGTGAGATTGACGGCGATTTGCTTCTGCCATTCGGCAAACTCGGTTTCCAGCACCGGTTGCAACATCACGTAACCTGCGCAGTTCACCAGGATATCGAGATGGCCGTAATGCTGTTCAACGCGCGAGAAGGCCGCTTCCACCGACTGCGGATCGGTCACATCACAGCAGACCAGCAGCACACGTTCAGCATCAAACTGGTCACTGACGCTGGCGACTTTGTCGCTTTCGAAGGGAGGGTAAAGCAGCGCCAGGCGGGCACCTTTTTCCAACAGCATCTGGTTACTGGCCATCGCGATCCCACCGAGGCCACCGGTAACGACCGCCACTTTGCCGGTCAGATCCAGGTCTGTATTCACGCCGTAGCGCAGATTTACATCATATTCCCCACTCATCCTTACTCTCCCTGGTTGTCAGTCGACAGGTCTGGTTATGGCTGGTCAGGTGATGACACTTGCCATTCATTTTCGAACAAAAATATAAGCTATCGTTTGTTAATGGTTTGTGGGTGAGATCAAATTTCATACAAATTACCGCAATAATTTTTATATTATTGTATTAATTGAAATTTATTAAATACCAAAAAAAGCAGCATGGATAAAGCCGCTGCTTTGCTGCTGTGAAATCAATTCCATATCGATTTTATATTTTCGTTCGAAAATCAATGTTTGTGCGAGTCGCCTCGCAAATCCCCTGAGCGCAGAGTAAAATCAGCTCGGGTTTCTTTTTGCAAAGATCAGACCGTGATTGGAAAAAGGGAGAGTTTCGATTGAAAAGCAAAACTGAGCAGCTGGCCGACATGCAGCAGCGCCGTGAGAAGATACTTGAGATGATCCGTGAAGACGGCACGGTCACGGTAAAAGCGCTGACAGAAACCTTTGGCTTAACCGAAGCGACCATTCGTACCGACCTGCGCATGTTGCAGAAAGCCGGTCATGTGCAGCGCTATCATGGCGGAGCCACCCTGATGACCGGTAAGCAAAATACCGGGGCGTTGCTGCTGGAACGTCAGACGCATCTGGACGAGAAAGAAGCGATTGGTCGCCTTGCCGCACAGTATGTTGAGAACGGTGATACGGTGATTTTCGATTCCGGCACCACCACCACGGCAATTGCCGAGGCTATTGGGCATATCCGCCGTCTGTCAGTGATCACCACCGCGGTGAACATTGCGCTGAAACTGGGAGGAGAACCGGGGATCAATATCCTGCTGACCGGAGGGACCTTCAAATTTCCCACGCTGTCGACGTCGGGGGAAAAAGCCGCCTCGTTTTTTGAGAACGTGCTGGCTGAAAAACTGTTTCTGGCGACAGCCTGTATCTCCCCGCGTCTGGGCTTAAGTTTCCCCAGCGAGACGGATATCAAGGTGAAGATGGCGATGATTCAGTCAGCCAGTACCGTGTTTGTGGTGGCCGACTCCAGTAAAATTGATAAGGTTTCGATGTTCGCCCTGCCCTGCGACTGGAGCCATATTCACTATCTGATTACCGATAGCGGCATTACCCCGGCGCAGATCGCCGCATTTGAAGCCCTGGGTGTGCAGGTGCTGGTCGCCCCAGCGCTGGCGGTGACGCGGCGTCGGGCGATGTAATCCAGGTACGCATGAATGCGTACCCTACGAATGTAGGGTCGCCATTCATGGCGACCTTGCAAAATTAAAACCCTAAACTGTCCAGCAAATCATCGACCTGGTCCTGGTTCGCCACCACACCCGGTGCATCGGTGTGAATCTGCGGCCCATTCAGCAGACTGTTGCTTTGCTTACGCTGCTCGGCACTCACTTCCGGCATGTTTTCCAGCAACACCATCAACAGCTGGCGTTCAATCTCCTGGATCACATCCATCATGCGTTTAATGACCTGCCCCGTCAGATCCTGGAAGTCCTGCGCCATCATGATTTCCAGCAGCTGCTTGTTGGTGAACGCGGTGTGCTCCGGTACGGCGGTGAGGAATTCGCGCGTATCCGAAACCAACTCGCGAGCATCCGCCAGCTCAATCGGGTTTTCAAACCAGTCATCCCAGCGGCCTTTCAGCTGGTTAGCACTGGCTTCCATTTTGTCCTGGTGCGGCTGCGCAGCTTCAACGCAGTTCAGTGCACGATCAGCCGCCTGCGCTGTCATCTGCACCACATAGTCGAGACGGTCGCGCGCGTCAGGAATGGCTTCCGCCGCTTCAGCAATTGCCTGATCCAGCCCCAGTTCACGCAGGCTGTCACGCAGCATGCGCGTCAGCGAGCCGATGCGGGCAATGATATCCTGTGCCGAGACTTCTTCTGTTGGTTTCGGAAGGTCGCTCATCACATCTCCTTACATACCCAGTTTTTCGAAGATCTTGCCTAATTTTTCTTCCAGTGTGGCCGCAGTAAACGGCTTCACCACGTATCCGCTGGCTCCGGCCTGCGCCGCCGCGATGATGTTTTCTTTCTTCGCTTCTGCGGTCACCATCAGCACCGGCAGTTTGCCCAGCGTGGCATCGGCACGAATAGTTTGCAGCAGTTCCAGACCGTCCATGTTGGGCATGTTCCAGTCAGAAATCACAAAATCAAAGCCGCCTGCGCGCAGTTTGGTCAGCGCATCCGCGCCGTCTTCTGCTTCTTCAACGTTATTGAATCCCAGCTCTTTTAGCAGGTTGCGGACGATACGACGCATCGTATTGAAGTCGTCCACCACCAAAAAGCGCATATTTTTATCAGCCATATCTACTCCTGTGTTGTCTTGCCCGGCAGGACGGGCCTGTTAAATTCGCAATGCCTGTCCGGCGCTAATTTTCGCCAGCATGTGCTGGCTGATGTGGCCTAAATCCACCACTTCACTGGCTCCGCCGAGGGCAATCGCCTCACGCGGCATACCAAATACCACGCAGCTGGCTTCATCCTGGGCGATGGTCCAGGCTCCGGCACGATGCATTTCCAGCATCCCCGCCGCACCGTCGTTACCCATCCCGGTCAGAATCACGCCCACCGCATTTCGTCCAGCGTTCACCGCTACCGATCGGAACAGCACATCCACCGAGGGTTTGTGCCGATTAACCGGCGGTCCGTCGTTCAGTTTCACCACATAGTTGGCACCGCTACGCCCCAGCTCCATATGCATCGCGCCAGGCGCGATATAGGCATGCCCAGGCAGAATGCGCTCGCCATCCTCCGCTTCTTTCACGGTAATCTGACACAGCTTATTCAGCCGTTCGGCAAAGGAGCGGGTAAAGCCTGGCGGCATATGCTGGGTGATCAGCAGCGCCGGGCTGGTGGCTGGCAACGGTTGCAGTACATGACGAATCGCTTCGGTGCCACCGGTAGACGAGCCAATGGCGATCAGTTTTTCACTACTCAGCAACGGCACCGCTTTCAACGTGACAGGAACCGGGGTTGCCGCGCGGGCATGCAATTTGGCACGCGCCGCCGCCCGGATTTTGTCAGCAATCATCTGGCTATAGGCCAGCATTCCCTCACGGATACCCAATTGCGGTTTGGTGACAAAATCCACCGCACCCAGTTCCAGCGCACGCAGCGTGATTTCTGAGCCTTTACCGGTCAGCGATGACACCATCACCACCGGCATCGGCCGCAGACGCATCAGCTTTTCGAGAAAATCGAGGCCGTCCATGCGCGGCATTTCCACATCCAGCGTCAGCACTTGCGGGTTGTACTGCTTGATTAGGTCTCGTGCCACCAGCGGATCCGGTGCAGTCGCGACCATCTCCATATCGGGATGGCTGTTGATGATCTCGGTCATCAACTGCCGCATCAGCGCAGAGTCATCCACGCACATCACGGTGATTTTGCTCATCGTCTTTCCTTGGTCAGTCCATAGACTGTCTGTCCACGCAGCCAGAACTCTTTACTGATCTGACTGAAGTTCTCTGAATGCCCAGCAAACAACACACCGCCCGGCTTCAGCAGGGGAACAAAACGGCGCAGGATTTGCTCCTGTGTCTCTTTATCGAAATAGATCATTACGTTGCGACAGAAAATCGCGTCAAACGGACCCGGCAGGGACCAGTCATTGGCCAGCAAATTCAGCTGCGCATAACTCACCTGACTGGACAATTCGGAACGCACCCGCACCATGCCTTCGTGCGGGCCAGTGCCGCGCAGGAAAAAGCGCTGTAGCTGTGATTGCGACAGCGTGCGCAATTCCTCCTGGCGATAAACCCCGGCGACGGCTTTTTCCAGCACCTGGGTATCGATATCGCTGGCATGTACCTGGAATTTCCCCGGCCCGCTGCCCAGCGTTTCCGCCAGCGTCATGGCAATGGAGTAAGGCTCCTCACCGGTTGACGCAGCGGCACACCACACGTTGTAACTGCCACTGCGCTTGCGTGCATGGTCGGCCAAAATCGGGAAATGGTGCGCCTCACGGAAAAACGAGGTCAGGTTGGTGGTCAGCGCATTAATAAATGCCTGCCACTCCGCGCTATTGGGATCCTGCTCCAGCAGGCCCAGATAGCGGCCAAAATCATCAATATTCAGCATGCGTAACCGACGCACCAGACGGTTATAAACCATCTCACGTTTGTGGTCGGCCAGCACGATACCGGCACGCTGATAGATCAACTGGCTGATACGACGAAAGTGCGCATCAGAAAGCGGCAGACGCTGTACCATCTGCGTCAGTAACGATGTCGCTTCATTTTGATCCAATAACGTCGATTTCTTCATCTCAGGTCACCCGGCAACAAACTGATTAAATTATGGTTACTGCGGTTGCTACTGTGCTGCCAGTGCGCACCCAGGTATACGGGCCGTGTTGCCACGGCCTCGGGGCTTAAAAGGTTTCCCAGTTATCGTCAGCGCGGGCGCCCGCCGGTTGTGCCAGTGCTTTTGGCGCCGCCGGATGTAATAATTTTGGCGCTGTAGATACGTTAACGGCCTGGGCGACAAATTCTTTACCAATATTGAACACCGCGACCGACTGTTTCAGTCGGCTGGCCTGATCTTCCAGCGCGGCAGCCGCGGTGGCGGACTCTTCCACCAGTGCGGCATTCTGCTGTGTCACGCGGTCCATTTCGTTAACTGCCAGGCCCACCTGGTCAATCCCGCGGCTCTGTTCATCCGACGCCGAGGCAATCTCGCCCATGATGTCGGTGACGCGCGTCACGGCATTCACGATATTGGTCATGGTTTCACCCGCGCTTTCTACCAGCACCGAACCGGTGTTGACGCGGTTTACCGAGTCCTCAATCAACCCTTTAATTTCCTTCGCTGCCTGGGCGCTGCGTTGTGCCAGGCTGCGTACCTCACCCGCCACCACGGCAAAACCACGGCCCTGTTCACCGGCGCGCGCCGCTTCCACCGCCGCGTTCAGTGCCAGGATATTGGTCTGGAAGGCAATGCCATCGATCACGCTGGTAATATCGGCGATTTTCTTCGAACTACCGGCGATATCTTTCATGGTGGTCACCACGCCATCCACCACTTTGCCGCCCTGCTGGGCAGTTTCTGAGGCGGTCAGCGCCAGCTGGGAAGCCTGACGGGCGTTTTCGGCGTTCTGTTTCACCGTGGCAGTCAGCTGCTCCATGCTGGCAGCCGTCTCTTCCAGTGATGCCGCCTGCTGCTCGGTACGTGAGGAGAGATCGTTGTTGCCCATCGCGATCTCGCTGGCACCGGTATAGATGGCGTCAGAACCGTCACGCACGATGCGCACGGTACGCGCCAGCTCCTGCTGCATATGTTGCAGCGAACTGAGCAAGTCACCCATTTCGTTCGTTACACTGACTTCAACCTGCTGCGTCAGATCACCCCGCGCAATATGGCGAATATGTTCGATGCTCTGCTTCAGCGGACGGATCAGTGCAGCACGCATGCCTCTCCACACCAGGGCGATCAAGGCCAGAGTGACCGCCAGCATGGCGATAATCAGCCAGACGGACTTGTGATACGCCGCCAGGTTGTCATCAATACCGCGCTGCGCGAGGATTTTGTTGTAACCCAGCCAGGCGTTGTAATCCTTTTCAAATTTGTCCTGGAAGCCCTGAGTCGGCTGATCGACAAAGCCTTTGAAGTTACCGGCGCTAAGAAAATCAACCAGTTCCGCCAGTGCACCGTGGAAAGCGTTGTAGTTGGCCTGTAACGTCAGCACGTTTTCCGCCGTTTTGCCTTTTTCTGACAGATTGGCGTTAAATTCGGCGAAGCCCTGATCGGCTGCCTTCAGTTCCTCACTGGCCAGAGCAACCAGTTCTTTCACCGTTGCGCCTGATCCTGCCTGCTGGCTATCCAGCAAATAACGGATCCCGGCACGGTTCAGCGTATTACGCGCCTGAACCAGCGAAACCCATGAGGTGCCCATCGCCCGTTGCAGAGTGACGAGGCGCTGGTTATAAGCAAAATTGTCCTTATCGGCTTTCACCGTTTGAAAAAACATCCCTCCGGAAAACAGTTGCAGCAAGGCAAACAACACCAGCACGCACAACAGGCCGGAAACGACACGAATACGACTAAACATAAACACCTCATTGGTTGGCGGATCGCTTCTGTTATCGGCGTGTGAAGTGTGATCTTTATGTTGAAAGGGAGGGGTTGGACCAGCTGTGAATGACTGATGAACCGTAGCGGCGCAATTTATTGCGCGTGTTTTAAAGACGCGCGATAAATCGCGCCGCTACGGGTGGAGGTTAGAACGTTTCCCAGTTGCTGTCGCTTACCGGTGCGGTCACCGCTTTGCGTGGCATATCGGCGACTTTCGGCGCAATCTGCGGATGACGCGTCACCGTGGCAACGGCATGTGCACGCGGAATCTTAAACACCGATACCGACTGGCTCAGGCGGCTGGCCTGATCTTCCAGCGACGCCGCTGCTGCCGCCGATTCTTCCACCAGCGAGGCGTTCTGCTGCGTCACACGGTCCATCTCGGTCACCGCCTGGCCGACCTGATCGATGCCGCGGCTCTGCTCATCAGACGCTGAGGCAATCTCGCCCATAATGTCCGTCACCCGCGTTACTGCGTTGACGATATCGCTCATGGTGTCACCGGCTGTACCCACCAGTGCCGAGCCAGTATTGACGCGATTCACCGAGTCTTCGATCAATCCTTTGATTTCCTTCGCTGCCTGGGCACTGCGCTGTGCCAGACTGCGCACCTCACCCGCCACCACGGCAAAACCACGTCCCTGCTCACCGGCGCGTGCCGCTTCCACCGCCGCGTTCAGCGCCAGGATATTGGTCTGGAAGGCAATGCCGTCGATTACGCCGATAATATCGGCAATTTTCTTCGAACTTCCGGCAATGTCGTGCATGGTACGCACCACACCATCCACCACGTTACCGCCTTTCTGCGCGGTTTCCGACGCGCTGAGCGCCAGCTGTGAAGCCTGACGGGCATTTTCGGCGTTCTGTTTCACCGTGGCCGTCAGCTGTTCCATGCTGGCAGCGGTCTGCTCCAGTGAAGCGGCCTGTTCTTCGGTGCGGGCGGAAAGATCGTTATTTCCGGCGGAGATTTCGCTGGCACCGGTGAAGATGGCATCAGAGCCGTCGCGCACGTTGCTGACGGTACGCACCAGCGACTGCTGCATCTCCTGTAAACCTTCCGCCAGCTGGCTCATTTCGTTACGTCCTTCCACCAGAATCGGCTGTGTCAGATCGCCGGAGGCAATGTGGCGGATGTGCGACAGCAGCTGTTGCAGCGGCAGGATCAGCACCGAACGTAAACCAAACCAGCAACCAATAATCACAGCAATCACCAGCAGTGCCACCGTCGCCAGCAGCCACATCATGGTGTCGAACGCGCGCTTATTCTGCCCTGCCCCGGCTGCCGCCAGTTCACCCTGTTTGGTACGCCAGGCTTCATACGACGCCTTCATCGTGACCTGTTTGGCTTCGATATTTTGCGCGAACATCCCTTGCAGATCGTCTGCCTTCAGCCGTTCCAGCATTGCCTTCAGGCCGTTGTTATAGGCGGCATAGTCAGCTTCCAGGCGGTCGCGCAGTTCCACCGGAAAACCGGGCGTCGCGGGCAGATTGTAATAACGCTGGAAATATCCTGACGCCGCATCAAGCTGTTTTTCCGTTTGCGCGATAAGCGCACTGAGCTGCCCGCCATTGCTCTGCGCAGCCATACTTCCCTGCATACGCAGCATCGCGCGGTTCAGCACCGTGCGTGTCTGGTTGAGTTCAATCCAGGCATCACTCATCGCCGCAACGTTGTCGGTGGACACCTGTGCGACAGCAAATGCCTCCTTATCTTTTTGTAAAGCAGACCAGAACAGTCCGCCAGAAATTAACTGCAAAGCACCAAATACCAGCAATACGGCGATCAGGCTGGTCACTACATTGATTCGTTTTAACATGGGTTCCCCAGAAAGGTGTTTTCGGCACTCCTGTTATCGACCGTTCGCC
The DNA here is from genome assembly GCF_011395035.1 of Pantoea cypripedii. Taxonomy (NCBI): domain Bacteria; kingdom Pseudomonadati; phylum Pseudomonadota; class Gammaproteobacteria; order Enterobacterales; family Erwiniaceae; genus Pantoea; species Pantoea cypripedii. The sequence continues at coordinate 1,721,966 of NZ_CP024768.1, read as the reverse complement.
TGAACTTCTGAGGGTGTTTAAGCCACTTTACAAAGTAAAATCCTGCTGTTTATTCCAATCACAGAGTTTTATAACTAAAAAAATTAACATTAAAAAAAATGCGCCTTTAGCGGGCGCATGTTTGATTCTTATTGTTTTTTGCCAGGTCGGCATAAATGCCGACCCTACATTGTAGGGTGCGCATTCATGCGCACCTGGACATTGGCGTTCGCGGGGGGGTTAAAACGTTTCCCAGTTGCTGTCACTGACCGGAGCCGTCACCGCTTTACGCGGCATATCGGCGACTTTCGGCGCAATCTGCGGATGACGCGTCACCGTGGCAACGGCCTGTGCACGCGGAATCTTAAACACCGATACCGACTGGCTTAAACGGCTGGCCTGATCTTCCAGCGAGGCCGCAGCCGCCGCAGATTCTTCCACCAGCGAGGCGTTCTGTTGCGTCACACGGTCCATCTCGGTCACCGCCTGGCCGACCTGATCGATGCCACGGCTCTGCTCATCGGATGCCGAGGCAATCTCACCCATAATGTCCGTCACCCGCGTTACCGCGTTGACGATATCGCTCATGGTTTCCCCTGCCGTACCCACCAGCGCCGAGCCGGTATTGACGCGATTCACCGAGTCTTCGATCAATCCTTTGATTTCCTTCGCCGCCTGGGCGCTGCGCTGTGCCAGACTGCGCACTTCACCCGCCACCACGGCAAAACCACGTCCCTGCTCACCGGCGCGTGCCGCTTCCACCGCCGCGTTCAATGCCAGGATATTGGTCTGGAAGGCAATGCCGTCGATCACGCTGGTAATATCGGCAATTTTCTTCGAACTACCGGCGATGTCATGCATAGTACGCACCACACCATCCACCACATTGCCACCCTTCTGCGCAGTTTCCGAGGCGCTGAGCGCCAGCTGCGATGCCTGACGGGCATTCTCGGCGTTCTGTTTCACCGTGGCCGTCAGCTGTTCCATGCTGGCAGCGGTCTGCTCCAGCGAAGCGGCCTGTTCTTCAGTACGGGCGGAGAGATCGTTATTTCCGGCGGAGATTTCGCTGGCACCGGTAAAGATGGCATCAGAGCCGTCGCGCACGTTGCTGACGGTACGCACCAGCGACTGCTGCATTTCGTGCAGGTTAGTCGCCAGCTGGCTCATTTCATTACGCCCTTCAATCACGATGGTCTGCGTCAGATCACCCTGCGCGATGTGCTGAATATGTTTGATGTTGCTGTTAAGCGGGTTGATCAGCACTTTGCGCAGACCAAACCAGCACAGCACAATCACCGCGACCACTACCGCCATCACCACCGCCAGTAACCACAGCATATGGTTATAGGCGGCAAGGTTGGCCGCCACACCGGCTTCAGTCAGACGGTCCTGATCGGCACGCCATTGGGTGTAATCGGTGAGAAATGCGCTCTGTGACGGCGCGACCGGGAGTTTGCCAGCCCCTTCCACATCGTTGGCCTGGAGCGCATCCTGCATCTGGTTCAACGCCCTGCTGTAGGCACTGAAGGTGTCATCCAGATGTTGATTGAGTTGCGCATCCTGCCCTGGGGTGTCCGGCGTATTTTTAAACAGCGTGTAGAATTCCGCTGCCTTGTTCTGAAAGCTTTTGCTCTGCTCAAACATGCTGTTGAGATCGGCGGTCTCACCCGACAACTTGCTATTGGCAATACGCAGCATGACACGCGTCAGCAGCACACGGCTTTGGTTAAGACTCATATAAGCGTCGTTGATCGCCGCGGTATTTTTGCTTGCCAGTTGTGCAACATTAAAACTGCTTTTGTCATTGCTTAAGGCTTTAAAAAACAGCGAGCCCGATGCCAGCTGCAAAAAGCCAAATATTAACAGCACCAGCAATAAACTGGTGACAACACGGATTTTCGTAAACATACCTTGCCCTGAAAAGTGAAAAAATGCAGTGAATTTATCGGCCAGAGGGTGGCGAAATTGAGAGCAAAAAGTGAATTAATTGCAAACTTGATGTTGATTTATAAGGGATTGTTTCTATGTGAAATAATAACGGGCCGGTCATCCCGGCCCGTTACTCAACGATTATGCGCTACGCAGCGTGTCCATCAGCGCCATCTCTTCACTGCTCAGCAGCTTCTCGATGTCGACCAGAATCAGCATACGTTCACCCAACGCGCCTAACCCTGTCAGGTACTCGGTTGACATGGTGACGGCGAACTCCGGGGCCGGACGGATTTGGTCCTGCGTCAGTGACAGGACATCAGAAACGCCATCCACCACGATACCCACCACGCGGTGTTCCAGATTCAGCACGATCACCACGGTGTTTTCGTTGTAATCCACATCCGGCTGCGAGAACTTCACGCGCAGGTCGATAATCGGCACAATCACGCCACGCAGGTTGGTCACACCCTTGATAAACTCCGGGGTGTTGGCGATGCGCGTTACCTGATCGTAGCCACGAATTTCCTGCACTTTCAGGATATCGATACCGTACTCTTCATCACCGAGGGTGAAGACTAAGAACTCCTGGCCCACGGTTTCGCCAGCGATTTTCGTCACGGTTGCCATTCCAGTCATTGTATTTACCTTTTCGTTATCGATTACGCTGCGGCACCGGCCACACGCTTTTCACGGTTCAGTGATTGCAGGGCTGAAACATCTACAATCAGCGCCACACTGCCATCGCCAAGGATGGTGGCGGCGGAAATACCCGGCACTTTGCGGTAGTTACTTTCAAGGTTTTTCACCACCACCTGATGCTGACCAATCAGCTGATCCACCAGCAGGGCATAACGACGGCCAGCGCTTTGCAGGATCACCACAATGCCCTGTGTGGCATCGGTTTTGGCGTGCTGCACATCGAACACATTCCACAACTCGACCAGCGGCAGATATTCACCACGCACTTCCAGTACGCGCTCGCCCCCGGCCAGCGGCTTCAGTTCTTCGGCACGCGGTTGCAGCGATTCCATCACCGCGTTCAGCGGCAGGATAAACACTTCATCGGCCACGCGGACTGACATGCCGTCGAGGATCGCCAGCGTCAGTGGCAGCAGGATGCGGATAGTGGTGCCTTTCCCCTGCTTCGAAGCGATTTCAACGTGACCGCCCATCTCCTGGATGTTTCGTTTCACCACATCCATACCGACACCACGGCCCGATACATCGGTGACCTGCTCAGCGGTGGAGAAACCCGGTGCGAAAATCAGCATGCCGACTTCTTCGTCGCTCATGCTTTCGCTCACCGGCAGACCGGATGACATCGCTTTTGCCAGGATACGTTCACGGTTAAGACCGGCACCATCATCGATCACTTCGATGCAAATGTTGCCGCCCTGATGTTCTGCGGAAAGCGTCAGATTACCGACGGCACTTTTACCCGCTCCCAGGCGTTTTTCCGGCGATTCGATACCGTGGTCAAGGCTGTTGCGCACCAGATGGGTTAACGGATCGATGATGCGTTCGATCAGGCTCTTATCCAGTTCGGTGGAGCTGCCGAGTAGCGTCAGTTCCACTTCTTTACCCAGCTTACTGGCCAGATCGCGTACCAGACGAGGGAAGCGGCTGAAGACATACTCCATCGGCATCATACGAATCGACATCACCGATTCCTGTAAATCGCGCGCGTTACGCTCCAGCTGACCCATGCTGTTCAGCAGGTCGCCATGCGCCACCGGGTCCAGTGCGCCAGAACGCTGTGCCAGCATTGACTGAGTAATCACCAGTTCACCGACCAGGTTAATCAGCTGATCAACTTTCTCGACCGCGACGCGGATACTGCTGGATTCGCTGGCTTTGGCCGGTGCTGCCGCGCGTTTGTTTTCACGCTTCACCGCCGGGGTGATCTCGGTGACGGTGGCGCTTTGTACCGGTTCAGCCACGACAGCTGCTGCTGGCGCGGTTTCCACCGGCGTGCTGCCTCCTTCCGGGAAAAGAATCTGTGCTTCTTCAAGCACAAAACACAGCACCGCGACGATGTCATCTTTGCCGACACCTTCAATGGTGGCTTCCAGCGCGTTGGCGCTTTTCACCACATCGCTAAGCGTGCCAAGGTTGCCCAATTCTTCCAGCAACAAATCCGGTTCTTTCTCTTTCAGATCAACCAGGTGCAGGCGTAAACCCGCGCTGCTGACAGTGGGTGCAGCAGCCTCGGCGACCGCCACCACAGCCGGGGCTGCCGGGGCTACCCCTTTGGCTTCAAGGGCCAGCTGACGCAGTGCTTCGCAGATGTAGTTGAAGCTTTCTGCATTCGGTTCCTGCGCGGTTTTATAGGCATCGAGCTGTTCCTGCATAATATCTTTGGTTTCCAAAAACAGGTTGATGATGTCGGTGCTGAGCGCCATTTCACCACGACGCGCACCGTCCAGAATGTTTTCCAGGATATGCGTGGTTTCCTGTAAAACCGTAAAGCCAAACGTACCGGCTCCGCCCTTTATCGAGTGGGCGGCGCGGAAGATGGCATTCAACTGTTCGGAATCTGGCTCCTGGGGATCCAGTCCCAACAGGTGTTGCTCCATGTCCGCTAACAGCTCATCGGCCTCGTCGAAAAACGTCTGGTAAAAATCGCTGATGTCCATGCTCACGGGGTCACCTCGGCTGTGAGGAGTGGTCAGTAGTCACCGCACTGGCGTTCGGATTGGCCGGAGCCGCTGGCGTTGTCATTGCGGCCGGCGCTGCCGGTGTCGCTGACGTTGCTGGTGCTGTCGGCGCAGCCGGAACGGCGGGCGCGGTAATATCGGGAATAATCTGTGCCGGGTCGCTCACCTGAACGGCATCGCTCTCGGCATTTTCTTTTTCAATCGCCGCTTCGGTATCATGGTTCAACACCAGCAGGCTAATGCGACGGTTCACTGCATCGTCACCACCGCGGTTTTTCAGCTTCATGGTGTCGGCCATGCCCACCACGCGCAGCATTTTGCTACCGTCAAGACCACCCATCATCAACTCACGACGTGAGGCGTTGGCACGATCCGCCGACAGCTCCCAGTTGCTGTAGCCGCGATCACCGTTGGCATACTGGATGTCATCGGTATGACCCGCCAGACTGATTTTGTTCGGGATGTCATTCAGCACCGGTGCAATAGCACGCAGGATATCGCGCATATAAGGTTCGACTTCGGCGCTGCCGGTCTTAAACATCGGGCGGTTCTGGCTATCGATAATCTGGATGCGCAGCCCCTCTTCCACCATGTTGATAATCAGATGCGGACGCAGCGCTTTCAGACGTGGATCGGCTTCGATCAGCTGGTCGAGCTTTTCGCGCAGGCGATTCAGGCGGATATCATCCAGCTGGCGCTTCTGTGCATCCATATCCACGGCTTTCTTCACTTCACCTTGCTTCTTCGTCGGGTCATCCCCGCCGCCTGGAATCGGGCTTTCGCTGTCGCTACTCCGCTGACCACCGGTTAACGCCACTTTGAGCGGCGTCCTGAAGTATTCTGCAATCTGTATCAGCTGCTGCGGGTTGGCGATCGAAAGCAGCCACATCACCATAAAGAACGCCATCATCGCCGTCATAAAGTCGGCATAGGCAATCTTCCATGACCCATGACCTCCCTCATGCCTTTTATGTTTGCGCCGTTTAACCAGCACAATGGGGCGATTGCCATGCTTCATGAGGCTTCATCCGAGGTTTGTTTAGCCGGGTTCTTGGCGTTACGTACGTGTTCTTCCAGTTCCTGGAACGACGGGCGCTCGGTGGAATACAGCGTTTTACGACCAAACTCGACGGCGATCTGCGGTGCATAACCGTTGAGGCTGGAGAGTAAGGTCACTTTGATGCACTGCATCATCTTGGTGGATTCAGCGCATTTCTGGCGTAACACCGATGCCAGCGGCGAAATGAAACCGTAAGCCAGCAAGATGCCGAGGAAGGTCCCCACCATCGCATGCGCCACCAGCGCACCCAGCTCTGCCGCCGGGCGATCCGCTGACGCCAGTGCGTGCACCACGCCCATTACCGCCGCGACGATACCAAACGCGGGCAAGCCATCACCGACCGCCGATAAACTTTGCGCTGGCACTTCACATTCGTGCTCATAGGTTTCAATTTCTTCATCCATCAGCGCTTCGATTTCGAATGCGTTCATATTTCCGCTGACCATTAAACGCAAATAATCGGTAATAAAATCCACCAACTGTTTATCGGCCAAAATGCGGGGATAGTTAGCAAAAATTTCACTCTGGCTGGGATCTTCAATATCGCGCTCCAGCGACAACATCCCCTGCTGTCGTGATTTCGCCATCAGGCGATAGAGCAATGCCATTAAATCCATGTAAACGGCTTTGTTATATTTCGAGCCGCGCATTAACAAGGGCAATGCTTTTAAGGTCTTTTTAATTGCCTTACCATTGTTACCGACCAAAAAAGCACCAATTGCGGCACCACCTATTATCAGCAGTTCCGACGGCTGATAAAGCGCCCCCAGATGGCCACCGACCAACATGTAGCCGCCTAACACGGACCCGAGGACTACGATATAACCCAGAATAATCAGCACAAAAAAATCCTTACGTCCGTAACGTGTTGGTGGAAGTTAAGCCAGAGAGCCGCAGGTGTTATTCGTAAACGCAGAGCAAAAAAAAAGCAGCGGATTAACCGCTGCTGGATGGCTTCCACGATACGAACAAACTTAAACGGCGTGTTTAACCTGTTCATCCAGCAGTTGTGGAAAGGTATCGGCAGATTCGACAGAAAGTTTACGTCTTTTTACGGCGCGTGATGGCGGCTGGCACAGGCTGCAAACGAAGCTGCCGACCGGCTGATGCGCGTGGTTGATAAAGCTGCCGTTACAGCATTTGCAGTCGGAGAGTTCCAGCATGCCACTTTCAACGAAGCGTACCAGCGTCCAGGCACGCGTCAGCGCCAGCAGCGGGCCTTCGTCCGATTGTGGGCACTGCTCAAGATAGAGGCGATAGGCTTTAATCACGGCTTCAACGCCGGTGCTCAAACCGGTTTTCAACAGGAACTGCCAGGCGTTACAGAACATCGACGCGTGAATATTTTGTTCCCAGGTCATGAACCAGTCAGTGGAGAATGGCAACATCCCTTTCGGCGGCGGGCTACCGCGTAATTCTTTATACAACTTAATCAGGCGACCGCGGCTCAGCTGCGTTTCACTTTCCAGCATTTGCAGTCGCGCGCCCAGCGTAATCAGCTCCATCGCCAGCTGAATGTCACGCGCTTCCTGAACAATACTTTTTTCGCTCATTATACCGCCCTCTTTTTCGTGCCAACGTCATCTTTCGACGCGTTACGCAGTAAACGGCTGGATAATAAAATACCGGTGTGGATTTGCTGTAAATCATCCACGCGGGATTCCTGAGTCAGGCGATTAATAATGTTGTGGTCAGTAAAGCGGAACTGGCAAACCAGTTGATTGGTTTCCGCTAATTTTACCATCTCAGGTAACGTTAATTGTGCCAATGCGTCTGCCATCGATTCATCGATACCCAAACGAAACATTGCTGAAGCTTTTTCCTGGTTAATTAAACGCTGCGCAAGCAGTAAATATGACAGATTGATGTCATATATATGTTTTAGTAATTCTGATGTACCCATTTTTTCCATCCTGATAGACACGACATATATACGGCCATAGAAAATATTTCTCTATGGTTCGGATTGCTGGTTGGTAAATCTAAAGATGGCAAAAAATATTCAGGCATAAGCCAAACGTGTACTGAACTGTTTCACTTCCCACCGGGACACTGATCAGTAGTAGTCATAACTCCAGGCCAATCTTTTCTTGAGTTCTAACCATCTTCCGTGACGTCTGCTTACAGTTTTTTAAGACTAATCTGAAAACAAGGCAAATCTATATCGTCTGATTTCGACATACAACGTGATAAGTGTGAAATTTTAGATAAAGTGTGATCTGTGTCACACTTTTAAGGCAAATTTTTTCTTCAACCCTTCAGCATTGCTTTTCTGTTGCTCATTTATTGAGCAAATCTGCTTTGTTTCGCTAATATTTCATTGTCGATTCGCTTACAAATAGCTATGCGGCATAATGTCAACACCATCCGATCTTTTATCTGTCTCATTGCGATTAGGTCATGACAACTCACTACCCTGATGAAAATAACCAGCATAAAACTCCAAAATTCACTGGAATTATTCGCTGCTAAATTAATCACTTACGGGGAATATTGCGAAAAGGCACTAACGGCAGGGTGCTAGCATTATGTGAAGAGTCGGCGCGGTGCGGCAACTTATCGTTAACGGTTCGTAGGGAGTGTTTAGTGAACGGCAGTGGATGTAACAATGCGTTACATTAGAGATATGAATGAATCGCTGCGCTTACGCATTGATATCACCAAACTATCGGCACATTGCGCTCAGGCTTTAGGGTTGCATCGAAAAAAAAGCCATTTTCAGCCCCCAAATGCTCACTTTTTAGCCAAAAGTGCGTAGCGGTGCTGCCTGCCGGGATTTTTACTGGTTAAAGAAATAACGTCGATTGCGTCGGGTGACAGTGAGCATGAGAAGTGTATGGAAACGCTGCGCAGTGGATGAAGGAGCGGGTGCAAATGCCGTAGCGGCGCAATTTATTGCGCGATTCCGGGCGTGATGCCAGAAAAATCCGCGCGATAAATCGCGCCGCTACGAGGAATGTGCCAAATCTTCCCGCCACTACGCCAGCTTCGGAAAGGTCGCGACTTTATGCGCGGTGCTGTGATCGGCACCACGCTGTGGTAGCGAGTTCAAATCCCGCAGGAAGCTCTCCCGCCAGTGTGAGATATCATGCTGACGTAATACCGTCATCATGTCGTTATAGCGTGAGATACGCTCAGTACGCGGCATGGAAAGCGCCCGGTCCAGCGCCGCCGCAACCTCATCACGATCGTAGGGATTGACGATCAACGCCGACGTTAACTCGTTAGCCGCACCGGCAAAACGCGACAGAACCAGTACGCCAGGGTCATCCGGGTCCTGCGCGGCCACGTATTCCTTCGCCACCAGATTCATACCATCGCGCAACGGCGTGATTAACCCGACATCGGTGAGTCGGAAAATCTTCATCAGCAGACGGCGATCGAAGTGCTGATTGAGGTAATACAACGGCGTCCAGCCCAGGGTGCCGTATTTGCCGTTGATGCGGCCAGCCTCCGTTTCCAGCTGATGACGGATATCCTGGTACGCCTGTACTTCGCCGCGCGAAGTGGGCGCAATCTGCGAATAACGGATTTTGCCGCGATGCTGCGGATAATGTTCCAGCAGCGCCTCATAGGCGAGGAAACGTTCCGGCAATCCTTTGGAATAATCCAGCCGTTCACAGGCAATGATATTTTGCACATCCCCCAGCTCACGCTTCATTGCCGCCATTTTCGGCGGCAGCGCGCCTTCGGCCATCTCTTTAATGCTGTCCGGTTCAATACCGATCGGATACACCTCGGTCATAAACGTATTGCCGAACGCCCGATGCTTCTTCTCCCCTTTATTCTGCAATTGCGTCAGTTGGCTCAGGCTATCAAGAAAAGCCACACGATCGGATTCTGTCTGGAAACCCAGTAAGTCGTAGTCGCACATCATCTCCAGCAGCGCTTTATGCGGCGGTAGCGCGTTGAAGATCTCTGGCGTCGGAAACGGGATATGCAGAAAGAATCCGATACGGTTATTGATGCCCTGTTTGCGCAACTCAGCGGCAAACGGCAACAGGTGATAATCGTGAATCCATAAAATATCATCCTGCTGTAACAGCGGTTTCAGGCGATCTGCCAGCAACGTATTCACACGGCAGTAGCCTTCCCAGGCTTCACGCTGAAATTGCACCAGGTCGAGGCGATAATGAAAGGCGGGCCAGATAACGGTATTAGAAAACTGACAATAATAGAGATCATAATCGTTTTGATTCAGCGGCAGTGCCGCGTAGGTAATGCCGTCATGCTCGCTGACGCTGACCTCCTCCTCCTCTTCGCCAGAAATCTCACTGATCTCGCCGTTCCAGCCAAACCACAATCCTCCGGTGGTTTTCAGTGCATCCAGTAAACCGACGGCGAGACCGCCCGCACTGGCTTTTGTCCCATCAGGAATGGCGACACGGTTAGATACGACTACTAAGCGACTCATAACCCAGACTCCTTACCGACGTTGTCATGCTTTGATTGTAATAGTAATTGTTCAAGCCAGCTCCACACCGCATCCACGCTGCTGAGGCGATAGCGCGCATGGCTTGCACCTTCTCCGACCTTGACAGAAATACCCCCCATAGCATTGACGGCAAGAAATCCCTTCTCATCTGTCAGATCGTCACCCACAAATACCGGAATACGCCCGGTAAAAGGTGCTTCCTGCATAAAGTCGCGAATGGCCGCGCCTTTATCAATTCCCTGCGGTTTCAATTCCACCACGCATTTTCCCGGCTGTAGCGCCAGCTCCGGAAAACGTATCACCGCCTCTTCAGCCAGCCTGATGACGGCCTGTTCATACGCCATTGCGCGACGATAATGCAGCGCAAACGCCATGCCTTTGACTTCCAGCTGCGTGCCGGGCCATTGATCCATGGTTTCCTGCAATTCCAGTTGCAGCGTTTGCGCAATATCCGCAGGCAGTGACTGGCGATGCATCCTGCCGCTGGCATCACGCCGTTCGGCACCATGCACACCCGCTGCCGGAGCTTCGAGTGGCGCAACCAGCGCATCCAGTTGCGCAACGGGTCGACCAGATACCAGCGCCAGCGCACCGTGATTCAGATTGGAGAGTTGTTGCAGATGCTGGCGCACCGATGCGGGAATCGAAACCGACTCGGGCTGAGGCTGAATCGCCGCCAGCGTACCGTCGACATCAAAAAAGAAGGCATATAACCCGCCGCTTAACGACGGCAGGGTGCTGTTCTCATGTACCGCAGGGGTCACGTCACTCCTCCTGTATCAATGGCTGATCGCAATATTGATGTTCAGAGGCAGGTTGGGTGTGATCCGCCAGGGTGAGTGATAAATCACAGACGGCGGGGAGGGCTTTCCGGCAGGGCGGTATTTCGATGGGTAACGCTCCACAAACAAACACGTTTATTAGCAACACAGCAACCAGACTGAGAACATCGTCAGAATTAAGTGTAGACGGCGATGGGGATTTTGTCAGACAGGCGTTGCGCCACCATTAAATGTGCCGACGGAACAACCAACTAACGATTTTGAGTGAGTACAGGCTTGATCCCGCCTCACGATTGATAATACTGTATATAACAACAGTATTATTTTGAGTGTCTATGATGAAGTTTTTCTCCCCCGCTCCCGCCGCCCAAATCCTCCATCTGCCGCTGTTTCTGGATGCGGTACCCTGCGGCTTCCCTTCCCCGGCTGCTGATTATGTCGAGCGCAAACTGGATATGAATGAATATCTGGTCGCGCACCCCAACGCCACCTATTTTGTCCGGGTGGAAGGGGATTCGATGCGTGACGCCAATATCAGCGAAGGGGATTTGCTGGTGGTTGATAGCGCGCTGGACGCAAAACATGGCGACATCGTAGTGGCCGCGATCAACGGTGAATTTACGGTTAAACGGTTACAACGCGTTCCGCGCGTGCAGCTGTTGCCAATGAACCCGCGCTACGCGCCGATTATCCCAGGAGAGGAAGAAGAACTGGAGATATTTGGCGTGGTGACTTTTATCATTTATGCGGCACGTTAAATGTAAACGCCCGGCGAATCCTGCCGGGCGTTTTCAGGATTATGCTTTGTCTGGCAAGGCGTAAGCAATCAGATAATCACCCACGTCCGGCGAGTGTGCGGCACCACCGGCGGAGATCACGATGTACTCTTTACCGGTTTTCGCCGATTGATAAATCAGTGGCGAAGCGGTTGCCCCAACAGGCAGGCGGGCTTTCCACACCTCTTTACCGGTTTTGCTATCCAGAGCGCGCAGATAGTTATCCTGGCTGCCAGCAAAGAACACTAAACCGCTTTTGGTGGTGGTCGGCCCGCCCAGCGTGGGCATCCCGACCGGCATCGGCAGATGGGTTTTGACGCCCAACGGACCGGTGTCTTCCACGGTGCCCATCGGTACCTGCCAGACGATCTTTTTACTGTGCAGGTCGATGGCGGTCATGGTGCCAAACGGGGGATGCTGACACGGCACTTGCAGGAAGGAGGCAAAGTTATCCATCCGCACACCGACATAAGGACCGCTGATTTGCGGGCGAATCGTCCCCGCCCACTGCGGTACTTCGTTCAGTGAGATCTTCTGCCCCTTCGCTTCTTCTTTACTCTTCAGCGCCATCAGCATACCAAGGCGGATATCGTTGACGTAAAGAATGCCGGAGGTTTCATCAATCGACACCCCACCCCAGTTCATGCCGCCCATGGTGGCCGGGAATTCCAGGTAAGTTTTCTCGCTGTTCGGCTGGAAGATGCCGGAATAGAGCGCCGATTTGAACAGGATGCGACAGTAGAGCTGGTCAAACATGCTGACGCCCCACATTTTCTTCTCGTTCAATTGCTCCAGACCGATGGTCGGCATATCCACCGAGAACGGCTGGGTGGGCGACAGATGTTCTTGCTGCGCCGCTGGCGAGGTCGGCACCGGTTTCTCTTCGACTTTGCTGACCGGCTGACCGGTACGGCGATCCAGCACAAAGATTTCGCCCATTTTCGTGGTCTGAATCAGCGCAGGTACCACTTCGCCCTGCTCATTCTTCATGTTGTACATCACCGGCTGTGACGGCAAATCGTAGTCCCAGACATCATGATGTACCGTCTGGAACACCCATTTGGTTTTACCGGTGTTCACATCCAGCGCAATCACTGACGAACCGTATTTCTCTTTCGCCGCGTTACGGTTGCCGCCCCAGTAATCCGGTGGACCGTTACCGGTGGCGACATACACCAGGCCGAGATCTTTATCGTAAGTCGGGATAGCCCAGACGTTCGGTGTGCTCAGGGTGTAATGTTCATCGCCCTGCTTCGCGCCTGCCACATTGCCGACATCCCATGCCCACGCCAGCGAACCGTCGCGCACATCATAAGCACGCAGCACACCCGACGGCTCATCTTCCGTAATATCACGCACCCAGGAACCAAACACCGTCAGATGCCCCATGATCACCGGCACACTGGACGGGTGATAACGGCGGCTGTCGGCGGTATCGCCCATGCCCTGTTGCAGATTCACCATGCCGTTTTGACCAAAGTTCGGGCACAGCTCACCGGTGTGCGCATCCAGTGCAAGCAGACGCGCATCCACCGTGGTGACAATAATACGCTGGCGACAGGCGGTATCGGTGTACGCGGCTTTCTGCTCCGCGCTCAGGGTTTCATCGCTGTCGTAATCGTAGTACCCGACGCTGCGGCAGGTGACGTGTTCGAACGTGTGCGCATGGGGATCAAATTGCCAGATCTGTTTGCCGCTATCGGCATCCACGGCGGCAATGCGGTTTTCCGGCGTACAGGTATAAAGGACGGAACCAATCTGGATCGGCGTGTTTTCATCAACGCCAGTCGCATTCCCCGTCAGGCGGCGACCGGTATGATAAGTCCAGGCGACCTGCAGATCTTTGACGTTATCGGCATTGACCTGATCCAGTGGCGCAAAGCGCGTTCCGCTGGCATTGCGGCTGATGTAGCGCCAGTCCTGACCCGTTTTGGCAGCATCGTTATCCGCGGGCGTCAATGGCTGGGTGGAGATCGCTTCCGGGTTATAAAGGGTATTGTGCGGGAAGAATCCACCAATAAAGGTGGCGATCAGCGCCACGAACACCACCAGACTCAGTCCACCGGAAAGACGACGCGGCTGCGGCAGCATCCCTTTATCGGTGGCGATTACCAGCAGGCTCAGCAGAAATAACAATGCTGGCACCACCAGACGCGGCAGCAGATCCCAGTAATTCAGGCCACCGACTTCAATCAGTGACCAGATCAGGGTGAGTACAAAGATGACACAGGAGAAATAAAGGCCGGTGATGGGTTTCTTAAAATACAGCACCACCAGCACAATATAGGCGATACCGGCCACCAGATAATAAGCCGATCCACCAAGAGCAAGTAATTTCCCGCCGCCAATAATAATGGCAATGGCCGTTGCCAGCGTGAGCAACGCAAAAATAATGTTCAGGACCCATGACAAACCAGAACGTCGTCCCGGCCCCTGTTCCTTAATATCCATACACTCCCCGATTACCGTCAATAGTGACATGTTAGTTGAAATCGCAGGAACTGTATGTTTGTGTTAATTAGATGTCAATAAATGTAAATCCACATCTTTATCGCCACTATTTAACAACAAATAAATAACAAATGGGCGCACGGAAATGATATTCCTCTGGAGTTAATTAACTCCGGTTATTAATTATCTGACCTGAATCCCCTGGTTCCCGTTTAATAACGGTTTAATAATGAATACCCTGACATTTTACAGGTTAAAATATTATCGTTCGCTGGTTATTTCCATGAGGGAATGGTTACCCGCCGATATTATATTGGGCCGATCATCGTGATAAAAAATCGCACTTTTTATTCCCTGGCGAGGAATGATCCGGTCGGCATAAATGCCGACCCTACATACGTAGGGTGCGAATTTATTCGCACCTGAGATGTGTGAGTTAACCCGCCATTTCCCGTTTAAACACCGCCAGCGTATGTGCTTTTACCCGGACAAACTCCGGGTGGCTCATCATCTCAGCGGTGCGGGGACGAGGTAATGCAAACGGAACAATTTCGGCAACGCGCGTCGGACGGCGCGTCAGCAGCAGAATCTCATCCGCCAGAAACACCGCGTCTTCCAGATCGTGCGAGACGATCAACATCGTGACGCCGGTCGCCAGCTGGACCTGCTGCAACTTGTCGCGGATAAACAGCGTCATCTCAAAATCCAGCGCGGAGAACGGTTCATCCAGAAACATCACTTCAGGCTCGGTCGCCAGCGCACGCATGATGCACACCGTTTGCTGTTGCCCACCAGAAAGCTCATACGGATAACGCTGCAAATCGAAGCGAATATCAAACATCTCCGACAAGGCTGCCACGCGCTGTTTTACCGCCGCCGCTTTCATCCCCTGACGTTTTAACGGATAGGCGATATTCTGCCAGGCACTTAACCAGGGAAAGAGCGCATCACGGTAATTCTGAAACACATAGCCGATTTTGGTCTCCGCCAGGGTTTTACCGTCAAACAGGATTTGCCCACGATCAATCGGGATCAACCCGGCAATCATGTTCATCAGCGTTGATTTACCACAGCCGTTGGGGCCGAATATCGAGACAATCTTTCCTTTGGGTAAATCGAGGTTGAGATCCTGATACAAGGGTTGTCCGGCAAAACTTTTATCGAGTCCGCGAATCGTCACATGGGTATTGGGCTGAGGATAGTCGGGTTTTTTCATGCTTTGCCACTCCAGTGCACACAACGTTTTTCAATCAACAGAAAACCCAGATTCAGCAGGTAACCAAATGCACCGGTGATCAGAATCGACGCGTACATATCTTTAATGTTGAATAACTGCTGCGCATCAATGATGCGATGGCCCAGCCCGGTTTCCGAACCAATAAACATTTCGGCGACGATGACGATCACCAGCGCCATCGAAACACCGGTGCGCAACCCGACAAAGGTTTGCGGCAGGCTTTCCATCAGCATGATGTCTTTAAACACATGCCAGCGTGAGACGCCCATCACCTGCGCCGCCATAATGCGGGTCTTCTTTGCGTTCATCACCCCATAGGCGCTGTTAAACAGAATCACCAGCACCGCCGCAAAAGCGGCGATGGCAATTTTGTTGGTGTCGGTAATGCCAAAAATCAGCATAAACAGCGGGATCAGCGCCGATGAAGGGGTTGAGCGGAAGAAATCCACCAGAAACTCAACGCTGCGGTAAAGACGTTCGCTGCTGCCCAGCATCACCCCCAGCGGGACGCCGAGCACCGCGGCGACGATAAACGCCATCAAGGTTCGGTAGAGCGTATCCCCGATGTCCCGGTTCATGCTGCCATCAGCCAGCGCGCTAAAAAGATAACCCAGGGTTTCACCGGGTGAAGGCAGCAATACCGGGTTAAGCCATTTGGCACTGACCGCCGTCTGCCACAGCAGAAATAACAGCAACGGACCGATCAACGGCAGCAATCTGCGACGCCATATCTGCATCATTGCACTTCTCCTTATGCCCGATAGATCAGGGATTCCACCTGTAGCGGCTTGCTGAAAATTTTTCGTTCGGTAAACACATCATAAAATTTCTGGAACCATTGCAGATTGCTGCCAGTTAACTGGTCATACATCACGAATCCCGGCAGCGGCACCTCTTTCACCAGCGCGGCCTCAATCCCGGTGTAACCTGCCACATACTGGCGCGCCTCATCCGGTTGTTGCTGGATAAATTTGACCGCTGCGCCGTAGGCATCAATCACCTGCTTCGCCCGCGCCGGATCGGCCTTAATAAAGCTGCTGGTGAGCGCCGCCGCCCCGCCAAACCACGGTGCGCTGGCATCACCCAACACATATTTCGCAATCACCCCGGTTTCCAGCACTTTCCCCATGCCCTTCATGCGCGCGACTGTTCCGGTTGGCTCCAGCGTATACACGCCATCAATTTGTCCGGCGGCTAACGAAGGCGCATGCTGACCGACCGGCAACTCAATCACTTTGGTATCGGTGAAACCATTTTTTTCCAGAATGATCTTCGCCATCGTCACGTTCTGAATGCCAGGACCACTGGCGATGCGCTTACCTTTCAAATCGCTGATGGATTTTGCGGTGCTGTTGACTGGCACCAGGAACTCATCCAGCACCATTTTTTCATTGGAGGGGTTAGAACAGATGATTTTGAACAGATCCGGGCTGGTAATCGCTCCCAGTCCGAGCGCACCGGTGGCCGTGCCATTGGCACAACCGTGAATACGCCCGGTGATCATCGCTTCCACCACCTGCTGCGGACTGGCAAATTTAACTGCGCGCACATTCAATCCAGCCTGTTTAAACAACCCTTTCTCAATACCGGCATATAACGGCAGGCCACCCACAATCGGCCAATAACCAATCAGAATTTCATCATCTGCTGCCTGCGCCGACGGGCTGCCCAGCATGCCGCTGAGCGCGACACCACCTAATGCCAGCATGGAATATTTCATCATCTGGCGACGCTGAGCATTAATCTTCTCTTTATCATTGTTGCGCACGATTTCTTCCCCCGGGTAATTGACTGGTATGCGGCCTTGTATACAAGCCGCTGGGATCTATGCAGAAGTTGTGCCAGGTAACAAAATGCCCCGACGCCACGGCATGCCGGGCCTGATCTGAACAATAAGAGAAAGTTAATGGTGCACCTGTCGCACCATTGAGGGACATGCGGCGGGTTAGCTGCGCCTGTCGCGCGCCCCTCTTGACGGAAAGAGATAACTCGCCAACAATACTGTATATAAACACAGTTATTGCGAGGCCCATCATGTATGCACTTGTCGACGTCAACTCCTTCTACGCCTCATGCGAAACCGTGTTCCGCCCGGACCTGCGCGGTAAACCGATTGTGGTGCTGTCCAACAATGACGGCTGCATCATCTCGCTCAGTAAAGAAGCCAAAAAGCTGGGTATCAAAATGGGTGCCCCCTACTTTAAGCAGCGCGAAACGTTAATGCGTCACCAGGTGGTGGTGTTCTCCTCCAACTATGCGTTGTATGGCGATATGTCGGCACGCG
This sequence comes from Pantoea cypripedii, assembly GCF_011395035.1. Lineage (NCBI taxonomy): Bacteria > Pseudomonadati > Pseudomonadota > Gammaproteobacteria > Enterobacterales > Erwiniaceae > Pantoea > Pantoea cypripedii. Next base: position 1,704,373 of record NZ_CP024768.1, on the reverse strand, counting down.
TGATGGAGACGCTGGAGTTGATGGCACCACGCGTTGATGTCTATTCGATTGATGAAGCTTTTGTCGATCTCACCGGCGTCGATAACTGCATCGCACTGGAAGCGTTTGGCCGCCAGATGCGCGATCGCCTGTATAAAGAGACGCATCTGCGGGTCGGCGTGGGCATTGCGCCGACCAAAACCCTCGCCAAACTGGCGAACTGGGCTGCCAAGCGCTGGACCAAAGCGGAGAACGTCATGGATCTTTCCGCTCCCGTGCGTCAGCGCAAACTGATGGGGATGGTGCCGGTGGATGAGGTATGGGGCGTCGGTCGCCGTCTGGCGAAAAAACTGAATCTGATGGGGATTGAGAAAGCCCTGCAACTGGCGGATACCCCGACCGCCCTGATCCGCAAGCAATTTGGTGTAGTACTGGAACGCACGGTACGCGAACTGCGCGGTGAACCCTGTCTGGCGTTTGAGGAGGTAATCCCCAATCGGCAAAACATCCTCTGCTCGCGCTCGTTTGGTGACCGGGTGACTGATTACGGCGATATGCGGGAAGCCATCAGCAACTATGCCGCGCGTGCGGCGGAGAAATTGCGCAGCGAGCGGCAATATTGCCGCCATATCGGCGCATTTATCCGCACCAGCCCTCATGATCCCCATCACCCTTACTATGCCAATTCGGCCAGCACTGCGCTGGTAACGCCGACACAGGATAGCCGCGACATTATCCATGCCGCGCTGAGCTGCCTGGAGAAGATCTGGATGCCCGGCAAACGCTATCTGAAAGGGGGGGTGATGCTGGGGGATTTTTTCAGTGACGGTGTGGCGCAGTTTGATCTGTTCGCCGACTACCCGCCACGACGCAATAGCGAACAGCTTATGCAGTTAATTGACCGTCTGAATGCTCACCAGCGCGGCGCATTATGGTTTGCCGGTCAGGGCATCCAGAAGGCCTGGTCGATGAAACGGGAAATGCTGTCACCCGCCTACACCACGCGGATTTCTGATGTACCGGTGGTGCGGTAACGCGTAGACACTCAACTTTTTAGCTGTGGGCGATGATCAATTTGCATAATGGTTCATTGATGTAATAGTTCGCCCGGCCGACTTTCTGTTTACTTAAAAAGCCGCGTTCGACCAGTTGTTCCAGATACTTAGTCGCTGTAATACGCGTCACCCCCAGTTCTTCAACAATAAACTCGATTTTGGTGTAGGGGTGGTTGAACAGGTTATTGAGTAAATCCTGACTATAAATTTTAGGCAGCTGCTCGCGTATACCATGTTTGACACTTGCCATCAGGGTTTTCATTTGAGTAATGAGCGAGATGGTATTTTTGGCGGTATCAATCACGCCATCGAGCATGAACAGCAACCATGGCTCCCAGTTACCTGAGTCTCTTACCGCTTGTAAATTGGCGTAATAAGCCGCTTTGTGATGAATGATAAAACGGCTCAGATATAGCACTGGCAGGTTGAGTAAGTCTTTAACCACCAAATACAGGATATTCAGAATACGCCCTGTTCTGCCATTACCATCATAAAACGGATGAATACTTTCAAACTGGTGGTGAATGATGGCCATTTTCACCAGGGGATCGGCCTCACACATGCTGTCGTCATTGATAAAGGTGATGAGATTGTCCATTAACGACGCGATTTCACCAGCATGCTGAGGCGGTGTGTAGATGATTTCACCAGTACTCGCATTCTTCAAATCTGTTCCTGGAAGCCTGCGAAGACCGGCATTATTGTGCTCCAATTGCTGTTGCACTGCGAGTATGTCACCGATACGGATCAGCTTATTTTGGCGTGCAGTGTGAAACCCCTGTTTCAGGGCAAAGGCATAGTCCTGCACCTCTTTCGTGGCCGGGGTGGTAATAGCTTCCTGAAACAAATTGGCTTTGTAGAGTTCATCATGGGTAGTGACGATGTTTTCCACTTCAGAGCTGTCTTTAGCCTCTTGCAATGAGAGGGTGTTAATCAATATGGCTTCATTGGGAATGCTGGCCGCCACGCCTTTCAGCTCGGCCAGGAAGCGATGGGCTTCGGCGGTCTTTTTGAGTACCGCACGCGTCTCCCACTCTTCAATATTAGCCAGTGGGAGGGGAGTAGGGTTCGCTGACATAGTTAACATTCCTCCTTTTTTATATTTATCAATCCGGATATGTATAAAAAACCGGAATAATTATACATCAAAGCGAGGATATGTATAGTTTTATACGTTTTCTATGTATTTAAAATTAAACCTAAGTACAGTCACAGCAATCTTCTGATGTACCGGTGGTGCGGTAACGCGTAGCGGCGCGATTTATCGCGCAATCCCGCCGCAGGCAGGTTTTACAACGGGTGCAAATGACAAACCACATTAAACCCTTCTTCCGGCTGCGGGGCGACAAAGTAACTGTTGATCAGTGCGAACTGCGCATCGGTGGCAGCGAAATCATGTTCACCTGCGGCATTGCGCGCATGTAACCGCGTTTTACACAGGTCATCCGACACGTCGAGAAAATGCAGCTGATGCGCGGCATCGGCGGTTTGAATCACCGTTTTCATCCATTGGCGGTTTTGCAGGGTATTGGCGGGAAAATCCAGCACGACTGATACCCCACAGCGCAGCAGCGAGATCAGGTGTGGCGTCATGGCGTTACGCAGCTTCGCGGCACAGCGAACATAGTCCGTCACCTCACGCATTTCATCGGCAAACAAATGCGCCAGCCAGGCATCTTCACTGATGATCACCGCGCCGGTTTCCTGGGCCAGCCGATGTGCCAGCGTCGATTTACCGGCAGCAATTTTGCCGCACAGCAGATGTAACGTGGCGGGGGATTGTGTTAACGCGCGCGCAGACGCCATAAAGCAGCTCCTTTTAAGATGACGGCTTACCATGCCTGCAATTGGCGTGCAGGTAAAGCCCCGCGCAGGGTTCGCTACAATTAAACAATCCTTCAAGAAAAAGGAGCAGCACAATGAGCCAGAATCTGCATAAAATCGATTTTCCGGTCAGCAAGGCGCGGAAATATCTGGAGCCGGGACCAGTGGTACTGATCAGCTCGCAGTTCGGGGACCAGCACGACATCATGACGCTCGGCTGGCATACCATCCTGGAGTTCTCACCGTCGCTGGTGGGCTGTATGATCGCCGGTGGCAACTACAGTCATGAACTGATTCGGCAAAGTGGTCAATGCGTGATCAACGTACCGTCATCCGATTTAATCGATAGCGTGGTGGCGATTGGTAACTGTCACGGCGATCGGATCGACAAGTTTGATGCCTTTCATCTGACAGCGGAACCGGCGACAAAAGTTAACGCGCCGCTGATTCAGGAGTGCTTCGCCAGTTTTGAGTGTCAGCTGTACGACGATACGATGGTGGATAACTACAATCTGTTTATCTTTGAGATTGTCAAAGCGCATGTGGCGGATAAGCCGGAGTTTCCGCCGACCCTGCATTATACCGGTGAAGGTCGTTTTACCGTGATGAGCAATCTGCTGCTCGATAAACACCGCGACTTTAAGCCAGAAATGTTAATCTAAACAAGGTTGATTTCACGAAAGCGCGCCCCCACAGTAACGCTTTCGCCCTGACAGGAGTAAAGACATGGCAATTGAATACGCGGTGATCGCGGGTGGCTGTTTCTGGTGTACCGAAGCGGTATTTAAAGGTCTGATTGGCGTTGAGTCAGTCGAAAGTGGTTATACCGGCGGCACGCGTCCTCATCCCACTTACGAGCAGGTATGCAGCGGTGCGACCGGTCATGCCGAAGCGATCCGCATCGGTTTCGACCCGGCACAGGTGGGCTATGGCGATCTGCTGGATATCAGCTTTGTCACCCATGACCCAACGCAGCTTAACCGCCAGGGCAACGACATCGGCACCCAGTATCGTTCTGCCATCTTCCCGGCGAACGCCGAACAGGAAGCTGAAGCCATCGCCGCTATCGCCCGCGCGCAGGAAGATAATAAAGACCCGATTGTGACCACCATCGAACCACTGGGTGAATGGTATCCGGCGGAAGATTATCACCAGGATTACTGGGATGGCGCGGGTCAGCGTAACGGTTACTGTCTCGCCGTGATCCCGCCGAAGTTGCAGAAGCTGAAAAAAAGCTTTGCTAACCGCGTGAAACCGCAGAGCGAATGACCGTCCGGGTGCGTGCTTGCACGCACCCATAAAAAAACCGCGATAAATCGCACCGCGACGATACCTGCCTATGCCAGAACCCTATTCTCCGCCGGATTTCCCACCGCGTAAGCGACCAATGAAACTCAATACGTTGGTCACGCTGATGCTCAGCACCGTGATCGCGTTGGTGCTGCTCAGTGTCCACCTTATTTACTTCTTCCAGATTGGCGCCACCACGCGCGCGCAGCTGGAGGATAAAGCGATGGCGGTGGCGCGTACCCTGGCCGATTCGCCGGAGGTACAACGTGCGCTTTTGCTGCCGCCCAATGCCCTGTTGATTCAACCCATCGCCGAAGAGATCCAGCAAAGTAATAACCTGCTGTTTGTGGTGGTGACCAATATGCAGGGCATTCGCTATTCCCATCTCAACCCGGAACTGGTCGGCCAGCATTTTATCGGCGACGATCTCGAACCCGCGTTGCATGGCCATGAAAATGTCTCAGTGAATAAAGGGGCGCTGGTCAAAGCCCTGCGCGTGTTTACCCCGGTGTATAACGCGCAAAAGCAGCAGATTGGCGTGGTGGTGATTGGTATCTCCCTCAGTGCAGTGACCGATCAGATTAACCAGAGCCGCTGGAGCGTGTTATGGACGGTGCTGATTGGGGCGCTGGTGGGTGCGCTCGGCACCTTGATTCTGGTGCGTGTGCTGAAGCGTATTCTGTTCGGCCTCGAACCGCATGAAATCTCCACGCTGTTCGAACAGCGTCAGGCGATCCTCAACTCGGTGAAAGAAGGTGTGGTGGCGGTGGATGATCAGGGCCAGGTCACGCTGGTCAACCAGGCGGCACAGAAACTGCTGAGCGCCGGGATCGCTACCAGCGCCATCAGTGCCGATCGCATTTACGATGCCTCGGTGATCAACACCCATTTGCAGGATGTGTTGCAAAGCGGCCGCTCCCGCCGTGATGAGGAACTGAATGTGAACGGCCACGTACTGCTCAGCAATACGGTGCCGGTGCGCAGCCAGGGACGGATTATCGGCGCGGTGTGCACCTTCAGGGATAAGACGGAAATCAGCCAGCTGATGCAGCGCCTGAGCGGCATGGTAAACTATGTCGATGCGCTGCGTGAGCGCTCGCATGAATTTATGAATAAGCTGCACGTGATCCTCGGCCTGCTGCATATGAAAAATTATGCGCAGGTGGAAGCTTATGTGCTGAAAACCGCCAATAACTATCAGACCGAAATTGGTTCGCTGGTGCAGAAAATTAAGTCGCCAGTGATTGCCGGGTTCCTGCTGAGCAAGATCAGTCGCGCATCGGATCGCGGACATAGTCTGACGATCAGCGATGCCAGCTTTTTGCCCGACTGCGGCAACGAGCAACAGATGGCGGTGCTGATTACCGTGATTGGCAATCTGGTGGAGAACGCGCTGGACGCACTGGCTGACCAGACTGAAGGTGAGATCCATGTGATGTTGCATTATCAGAATGGCTGGCTGGCGTGCGAGGTGAGCGATGATGGCCCCGGCATTGATCCGGCAATTCTGCCCACTATTTTCGCGAAAGGCTTTTCTACCAAAGGCGACGATCGCGGTGTCGGCCTGTTCCTGCTGAAGCAGCAGACCGAAAGCCTCGGCGGTGATGTCAGCGTGGAGTCAGAACCCGGCGTATATACGCAATTTTTAGTCCAGCTACCCTGGGATGGAGGAAATCAAACCGCATGATCAACGTGTTAGTGGTTGACGATGATGCAATGGTGGCAGAGCTTAATCGCTGCTATATCGGCCAGGTGCCCGGCTTTACCTGCTGTGGTACCGCCGCAACGTTACAGCAGGCGAAAGAGAAGATCCTCAACAGCGAACCGCCAGTCGATCTGGTGCTGCTGGATATTTATATGCAGCAGGAAAACGGTCTCGACCTGCTGCCAGAGCTGCGTAAAGCCAACTGCCCGGTGGAGGTGATTATCATCTCTTCCGCTGCGGATGCCGCTACCATCAAAACCTCGCTGCATTACGGCGTGGTGGATTATCTGATCAAGCCCTTCCAGTTCCCGCGTTTTGAAGAAGCGCTGACCCAGTGGCGGCAGAAAAAATCGCTGATGGATAACCAGCATTATTATCAGCAGTCCGATGTCGATTTACTGATTCACGGCAGCCCGGCCACGCAGCATGACAGCAAACGCCTGCCGAAAGGGCTGACGCCTCAGACGTTACGCACGCTATGCCAGTGGATTGACGCGCACCCAGGCACGGAATTCTCTACCGATGAACTGGCGGCGGAAGTGAATATTTCCCGCGTATCCTGCCGTAAGTACCTGATCTGGCTGGCACAGATTAATATTCTGTTCACCAGCATTCATTACGGAGCCACGGGCCGCCCGGTGTACCGCTATCGCCTGCAACCGGAATACCATTCGCTGCTGCAACAGTATTGTCAGTAACGCAGCCGCCACGCGCTGTCGGATTGCTCAAAGCGAAACTGACGCGATGAGGAACAGATAATTTCCCTGTCGCGTGTGACAAAAATCGCGTCGAGTTCGGGCTGGTCAGCAAGATACGCCAGCCCCTGCTCTACCCCCATGCCATACAGCAGCGTGGTGTAGATATCGCCATCAAGCGAACGATCGGAAATGACCGTGATGCTGAGCAATTCATTGTCGAGCGGATAGCCGGTACGCGGATCGAAGATATGGTGCCAGCAGCGGCCATCGCGTTCGAAATAGCGTTCATAAATACCCGATGTCACCACGGACTTACCCTGCACCCGCAACACACCAAGCAGCTCATCCTCGCGGCCAAACGGTTTTTTCAGTCCGATGCCCCAACCCGCGCCATCATGAGGTGGACACCCCAGCGTCTGGACATTACCGCCGAGATTAATCAGCGCCTGCTGCACGCCCTGCTGGCGTAAAAAGCTTTGCACGCGATCGGCAATGTAGCCTTTGGCAATCGCACCAAGATCGATCTCCATCCCAGGCTGTTGCAGGAACACCGAGCGTTCAGCTGCATTCAGCACCACCTGATGGGGATCGGTCAGGGGCAATAACGCCGCGATCGCCTCAGCAGGCGGCACCTCATGGCCCTGGAAACCAATTTTCCAGCGCTTGACCACCGGGCCGATGGTGAAATTGAAGGCGCTGCCTGGCAGCAGGCTGACCGCGTGGGCAATACTAATCAGCGCAAACACTGGCTCACTGACCACCACCGGATGGCGGCCTGCCGCACGGTTGATCGCCATAACTTCTGAATCGACACGATTGACGGTAAACAGGTTTTCCTGCTGTTTGATCAGCCGGAATACCTGAGCTGCGAGGGGTTGGTTATCTTCGAAGAGTTTAAGCAGAATGGGCGATCCCATCAGAACGGCGGAATACGCATAGACGCCTGCGTCTGTTGTCATTATCGCCTCGTTCAGTTGTAGCGGCGCGATTTATCGCGCGGTTCTTAAAAGAGCGCGATAAATCACGCCGCTACGATGATTTTTCGTAATTTGTTGTTTAGCCTAACGCCAGTGCCGCAGCGTTACGTCCGGCTTTGATACCAAAGATAATGATATCAGCAACCGCGTTACCACCGATACGGTTAGCACCGTGGATACCGCCGACCACTTCACCGGCCGCCCAGGCTCCTGGAATCACCTGTTTCTGCGCATCCAGTACCGCGGTGTCGGTATTGATGGTGACGCCGCCCATGGTGTGGTGCACCCCTGGGGCGATGCGGATGGCAAAATACGGTCCGTGATTGAGTGGATGGCGCAGCGCGGTTTTACGGCCAAAATCTTCGTCATTCTGCTGCTCAACAAACTGGTTGTAACGGTTCAGGGTGGTTTGCAGCGCCTCCTGATCCATATTCAGTTTCACCGCCAATTCGTGCGGGGTGGGTGCGCTGATAACAAAACCTTTGGCAATGTACTCATCCGCCGCTTTGTTGTTCTGACGCACCTGTTCATCAAACATGATCCACGCACTTTTCTCCGGCAGCGCGATAATCTCGGCGGAAACTTTGTCGCGGGTCTCCATTTCATTGTAGAAACGCTTGCCCGCCTGGCTCACCAGAATCGCCCCACCACCACGCATCGCTTCGGAAATCAGGTACGAGGTGGTTTGTTCAACTGTCGGGTGAATCTGGATTTCGCTCATATCCACAGTATCTGCGCCAATTTTCTGCAACATGGCGATACCGCTACCGGTGGCCCCTTTGTGGTTGGTGGTCACGAAGCCATCCAGCTCAGGGCGGTATTTCACCACCATTTCGCGGTTGGCACTGAAACCGCCGGTCGCCACAATCACGCTTTTCGCATTGAGGATACGGCTGTCGTTATACTCATCCACCACTTTTACGCCGCTCACCGCGCCGTTTTCGAACAGGATTTCCGCCACTGAGGTTTCCAGCAGCACTTCGATATTGCGCTGGTTGACGTTTTTCACCAGGCCACTGATCAGGAAGCCACCCACGGCGGAACGATCTTCCGGACGGTGGGTACGGTCAATACTCATCCCGCCGGTAATGGTGATGTCGCACAGCTCAATCCCTTTATCGGTCAGCCAGTCAATCGCACCGGGAGCCTGCTCCACGAACTCACGCAGCAGCACCGGGTTGTTTTTGAATTTACCGCCTTTCAAGGTTTCGTCATAAAACAGATCTTTGCTGTCTTCGATACCTTTCAGGCGCTGATAACGGGTTTCCGCCGCGTTCATACCCACGGAGGCTTTAATGGTGTTACCCCCGATGGTCGGCATCTTCTCGATAATCACTACCCGTGCGCCATCGTCATGCGCCTGAATCGCCGCCGCCAGACCGGCTCCGCCGCTACCCACTACCACCACATCGTAATTGACCGGCGCATTCGGGTTGCCGCCCTCGTCAATCACATACTCTTTGCTGGACGTTGACAGTGCGCGTGATACCGCTTTTTTCAGCGCTTCACTCTGGGTGGTGGCACCGGTCACCGCATCGACATGAGGCGAGTTCGCCACCAGAATGCGCGAACGCAGGCTCTCAAAGGTGCTGGTGAAATCGACATCCAGGGTGTCATCCGGCACCAGCGAGATATCGGTAATACGGTCGGTATCCAGCGTGACGTTGATTTTCAGTTTCAGCGCTTCGGCTTCCACTTTCTCCTGGTACACACCCACTTTGTATTTACGACCCGTGTCGCTCATGTCGCGGATCATCGCGTCCACCAGCGAGAAGCGCCACAACGGTTCCGGAATGGTGAGTTCTTCACGCCTGGTGCTGTCGATAAACAGCTCCATGTGTTCGTTTTTGATCACGCGATCGGCCCAGTCCGGGTAGGCAATGCAGGCTTTACCAATCGCCACCAGGTCGAAGCCATGCTCCAGCGCATTTTCCGCATCTTCTTTATTCACCACGCCGCCAACACCAATCACCGGCACTTTTGCCAGCACTGGCGAACGCAGCGCCAGGTATTTGGTGATCAGCGGCGTCGGATCTTTGGTGTCGACAATTGACGGACGCAGCAACTGGCCGACGGAGAAGTGCACATAATCGAGGCCGCGTGCCGCCAGTTTTTCCAGCAGATACATCGTGTCGTCGAAGCGGATGCCCGGCACTTCAATCTCTTCCGGCGAGAAGCGGTAACCGATGATGAAATCCGCCGCCGCAAAGCGGTCGGCCATTTTGTGGGTGATCTCCAGCACTTCCAGCGCGAAACGCGCGCGGTTGTCGCGGCTGCCACCCCATTTGTCATCACGCTGGTTGGAGTTAGGAGAATAGAACTGCTGAATCAGGTAGGTGTTGGCACCGTGGATTTCAACGCCATCGAAACCGGCTTTGATGGCACGGTTCACCGCATCACCGAATTTGGTGATCATCACATCCACTTCTTCCGCCGTCAGCGCCTGCGGGGTGGTCGCCCCTTCACGCGGCGCGGCAATGGCGCTCGGCGCAACCGGGGTTTTACCGCCGATCAGCGCCGGTTCCACCATGCGGCCACCGTGGTAGATCTGCAGAATCGCTTTGGAACCCTGGGATTTGATAGCGTCGGCAATTTTAGCCAGCCCGGGGATTTTGTTGTCACTATCGATAGCAATCGCACCGGGGAAAGCCGGGCCTCGGTTGTCGATAAAACAACATTCGACAATCACAGTGCCGATGCTGCCTGCACGCACGCGATAGTAGTCCACCAGATCGCTGGTGACACCGCCGTCAAAATAACCGGTACAGGTGGTCATTGGGGCCATCACCAGACGGTTTTTCAATACAGCGCCTTTCGGCAGAGTGAGTGGATTAAGAATCGGGGTGAGCGTATTCATGATAACAACTCCAAAATTTAAAAGTTTCGAATTCTGTCGCAGACGCAGTTATTTCAAATTTATTTAAGAGGTCCGACTTCATAGCAACAATATACCAATTTCTTTAGTTACATAATTAATAAGTTTAGTTATTTAACTTTTAAATTATTCTGGAAATAAACACAACAGCTGAATATGCGCCACTTAAAATGTTAGCGAAAGGTTGTCAAAAATCAATTTTTTCATTTACATTAAAATTAATTTATGATAAATCATCACGTTATGAGACGCATCCCAGACAGAAAGGCTTTCTTCCTTTAGCTTCATGGCGTTCTGGCACCACCAGAAAAGAATTAAGCAAAGGTAAAAATATATGACAAATACAAAAAGGATTTAATACTGAATCGATTTTTTGATCCAGATCAAAATGGAGTTTTTAATAAATCGCATCATATTTACATTACGCAATCTTCTCTCTTCAACATTGCAATTAAAGAAGCATTAAAGACGTAACGGCAGCTTAAAAAAGTATCAACTGAGTATTAATAACGGTAACACCTGTTGTCCCGGAACGTTAATCGCATTCTCCACAACTTGCAGACCAAAACCATGAAAACACAAACTACCCAGAGTGAACCCCTAAAAGCGCCGCCTGCCGCGCCGGGGAATAAAAACCGGCTAATGATGTTATGCCTGCCGATCGTTATCGCTGTGCTGTTACTCCTGGTGCCAACACCCGCAGGGCTGGAGCCTTACGCCTGGCACTTCTTCGCTATCTTTGTCGGGGTGATTGTCGGCCTGATCTTCGAACCGCTGCCCGGTGCGGTGATCGGCCTGACCGGCGTGGTGGTCATCGCGCTGTTCAGTCAGTACCTGCTGTTCAGCCCGGCCGAGCTGGCCGATCCTAAGTTCAAAATGGCGGGTCAGTCCTTCAAATGGGCGGTGAGCGGCTTCGGTAACTCCACCGTGTGGCTGATCTTCGGGGCCTTTATGTTTGCCGCTGGCTACGATAAAACCCAGTTCGGTCGCCGCCTGGCGCTGATTCTGGTGAAATATCTGGGCCGTCGCAGCCTGACGCTGGGTTACGCCATTACCTTCGCCGACCTGCTGCTGGCACCGTTTACGCCGTCGAACACCGCGCGTAGCGGCGGGACTATCTACCCCATCATCGCCAACCTGCCGCCGCTGTACGGTTCAAAACCCAATGACCCCAGCGCACGCAAAATTGGTTCTTATCTGATGTGGGTGGCAATTACCGCCACTTGTATCACCAGCTCGATGTTCCTGTCGGCGCTGGCACCGAACCTGCTGGCCCTCGCGCTGGTAAAAAGCGTGATTGGTTTCGATATCAGCTGGGGGATGTGGTTCCTCGCCTTCCTGCCGCTCGGTGTGCTGCTCATTCTCACCATGCCGCTGCTGGCTTACTGGCTGTACCCGCCAGAAGTGAAACTGAATGACGAAGTGCCACGCTGGGCCACTGCCGAGTTGGCAAAACTGGGCAAACTGTCACGCAATGAAATCCTGCTGCTGATCTTCGTGGTTTCTGCGCTGCTGATGTGGATCTTCGCCACCGACTGGATTGAACCGGCGATGGCTGCCCTGCTGGTGATTGTGCTGATGCTGTGGACTGGCGTACTGAACTGGAGCGACATCACCAGTAATAAAGCCGCCTGGAACACCTTCGCCTGGTTTGCCACCCTGGTGGCGCTGGCGGATGGTCTGGCACGCGTTGGCTTTATCGCCTGGCTGGGTAAAGAAGGTGGCCAGCTGCTGCACGGTTATGACCCACAGGTTTCCGCCGTGGTGCTGCTGATTGCCTTTTATGTGCTGCACTACCTGTTCGCCAGTACCACCGCGCACACCACCGCGCTGTTGCCTGCCATGCTGACCATTGCGGCGGCTATCCCAGGCATCAATATGCCGGTGTTCTGTCTGATGCTGTGTACCTCACTCGGTGTGATGGGCATCATCACCCCTTACGGTACTGGCCCCAGCCCGATTTACTACGGTAGCGGCTATCTGCCCACCAAAGACTACTGGCGTCTGGGCACCATCTTCGGTGCACTGTTCCTGGTGCTGCTGATGGTGATTGCTTATCCGTGGATGGTGCTGATGTTCTGATGATGTTGCTTCGATGTTAAAAATCGCAGCCGCGAAAGAATGTTAAAATGCTATGATACTCGCCAGTCAGCCCCAGGCCGGGCTGGCGAGAGAAAAACCTATAACGAATCGCTAATGATGTCGCCCGCGTCTTCTGGCGACACATAACTGAGTGAGCCAACCATGTCGAATAAACCCTTCTTTTATCAGAATCCTTTTCCTCTCGCCAAAGATGATACTGAGTACTATCTGCTCAGCCGCGATTATGTTTCCGTGGCAAATTTCGATGGCGAAGAAGTATTGAAAGTCGATCCCAAAGCGCTGACTGTGCTGGCACAGCAGGCATTCCATGATGCTTCTTTTATGCTACGTGCCGCCCACCAAAAACAGGTGGCGGCGATTCTGGCGGATGACGAAGCCAGCCAGAACGACAAATATGTCGCGTTGCAGTTCCTGCGTAACTCTGAGATCGCTGCCAAAGGCGTGTTGCCGACCTGCCAGGACACCGGCACCGCCATCATCATGGGCAAAAAAGGTCAACGTGTCTGGACCGGTGGTGGCGATGAAGCCGCACTGTCGCAAGGCGTGTATAACACCTTTATCGAAGATAACCTGCGTTACTCACAGAACGCCGCGCTGGATATGTATAAAGAGGTGAATACCGGCACCAACCTGCCGGCGCAGATTGACCTCTACAGCGTCGATGGTGACGAGTATAAGTTCCTGTGTATCGCCAAAGGTGGCGGCTCCGCCAACAAAACCTATCTGTATCAGGAAACCAAAGCCCTGATCACCCCGGCCAAACTGAAGAATTACCTGATCGACAAAATGATGTCACTCGGCACCGCTGCCTGCCCGCCCTACCATATCGCCTTTGTGATTGGTGGCACCTCGGCAGAAAGTACGCTGAAGACGGTGAAACTGGCATCGACCCACTACTACGACTCGCTGCCGACCGAAGGTAATGAGCACGGCCAGGCCTTCCGCGATGTGCAACTGGAGCAGGAGCTGCTGGAAGCCTCGCAGAAACTGGGCCTCGGTGCCCAATTTGGCGGCAAATACTTCGCTCACGATATCCGTGTCGTGCGTCTGCCACGTCATGGCGCATCCTGCCCGGTTGGCATGGGGGTTTCCTGCTCGGCGGACCGTAACATTAAGGCGAAGATTAACCGCGAAGGGATCTGGATCGAGAAGCTGGAAGACAATCCGGGTCGCTTTATTCCGGAAGCGCTGCGTCAGCAGGGCGAAGGCGAAGTGGTGCACGTAGACCTCAATCGCCCGATGTCAGACATTCTCGCCCAGCTGTCGTCGTTCCCGGTATCCACCCGTCTGTCATTGAACGGCACCATTATCGTGGCGCGCGACATTGCCCATGCCAAACTGAAAGAACGCATTGATAACGGTGAAGGTCTGCCGCAGTACATTTTGGATCATCCGGTGTATTACGCCGGTCCGGCCAAAACGCCGGAGGGTTATGCGTCAGGTTCACTTGGCCCGACGACCGCCGGTCGTATGGATTCCTATGTGGATCTGCTTCAGGCCAACGGCGGTAGCATGGTGATGCTGGCAAAAGGTAACCGTAGCCAGCAGGTAACGGATGCCTGCCATAAACACGGCGGCTTCTACCTCGGCAGCATCGGCGGTCCGGCTGCGGTACTGGCGCAGCAGAGCATCAAGAGCCTGGAGTGCGTCGAGTACCCTGAACTGGGGATGGAAGCGATCTGGAAGATTGAAGTGGAAAACTTCCCGGCGTTTATTCTGGTGGATGACAAAGGCAACGATTTCTTCCAGCAGATCCATAATCAGTGCGCAGCGTGCGTGAAGTGACTTTCCTGGTGGTGCGCAGCAATGCGCACCCTCTCCCACCCTGCCAAATTGCGCGATAAATCGCGCCGCTACATCATTTGCGGACATTTTCGCCGCCATCCATTATCGCACCGGGTTGTAGCTGCGCAATTTATTGCGCGTTTTGCCCCTGCGTTGATGCCAAAGAAGCGCGATAAATCGCGCCGCTACACGTTGGTGCAGACTTGCACTGTGGCATAGCAGGATGACGATCCGATGAAGAGATCATCCCTGCCCTTTCACGCTAACTGGTTATTAATTAACTGATTAATTTTTCTCCTTTGAGTGGCACAAATATTGCTCAATTTAATTATCTGATTAATTAAATTCGTGGCAACCGCCACATTCACGCCAACACCAGGAGAACGTTATGACGGTCGATGAAGCGATAGCGCTGTTTGACGCGCAACGCGAAAAGATCTGGTTTGAACAGCCAGCGGAGATTGCCGCACTCGGCAGGGGTGAGGTGCCACGCGGCACTGGCGCCAGGGGCCAGTATCTCAGCACCATCATCTTTGCCGAAGGGGAAACCCGCACGCTGGCGGATGAAATGCTGTGGGGGCTGATCCGTGTCGGTGAGGACAACCCGACAGCAGACCTGAAAACCCTGCAACTGTTGATCAAAGAAATCATGGGATACAAAGCCAATTTCTTTGATTTCGTCAGCCTGCCGGATGCCGCCCGCATGCTGCACACCTATGTCGAGGTGGCTGGCGAGTGTGAAACCCTGAGCGATCTGGTGCGCCTGTCCCACAGCGCCCTGTCCTGGGCTAACCGCCTGCATATGTGGGTCGATTTTATTCTTCCCTGGGGTCTCGGGGACGGTTTTCGTCGCGTTAAAGCCTGACTGGGAGAGAAAACATCATGAAACTGGCTATGCATGTTGCCGACAAGAAGATTTGCGTCATCGAAGTATGGGAAGACAAAGTCCCCAATCTGGCGAAAGTGCTGCGCGAAAAGCTGCCGCTGAAAAGCGTGCTGCAACACGGCAAATTGATTGGCGACATGGTGTTCTTCACCCTGCCGATCGTCGCGCCCTGGGAAAACAAATACCTGACGCAGGATGTTGGTAAACTGCGCCGTGAACAGTACGGCGAAGTGACCGGTGCCGTATGCTACTACAGCCCGCGCCAGCAAATGTGCGTGGTATATGGCGACGATACCGCTGACGAGCCGCTCCCGATCTCCTATATCGGCCAGGTGATCGAAGGTAAGCTGGAACTGCGCGTCACCGGGTTGGAAACCTGGTTCGATCAGGGCCGCACCGTCGAACTCAGTATTATCGATTAAGGATAAAGCAGCGCCTGCATGGCGCTGTCTATCTGTGCCGACGCGGTCGCAAATCTCGCAGGCGCGCCGGCACAATGCCCATAAGGTGAAATCAGCGGGCGCAACTCCCCCTGACGTAGTTCCGCCACCTCCAGCGCCGCCTCCTCCAGCGTAAAGTAGCGATCGTTGTCGCAGGGCATGACGATGCAGCGTGCAGCAATCTGCGCCAGCGCCGCACGCCAGTCTCCCCCGGTAAGCAAACCGACATCGGCGTGGTACCAGCTGTGCAACGCACTCAGCAAATCATTGGCGTCCAGCGCCTGATGATCCTGCTCCCAGTCCACCAGCAGCGCCTCCAGCGAGTCGAAGCCCAGATCGCGCCAGCGTGCCTCACGAAAAAAAGCGGCGGAATAAGCCCAGCCAGCGTAAACCCGGCCAAAAGCCGCCAGACCGCGCAGCGGCGGCGTGTGGTAATGACCATCAGCAAACTGCGCGTCACAGCACAGCGCCGCACGCACGCCGTCGAGAAACACCTGATTATTCGGCCAGCAACGTGCTGAACCACACACCGCCAGCAGACTCTGCACCTGATGCGGCCGCGCCACCGCCAGATGCCATGCCTGCATCGCGCCCATTGACCAGCCATACGCCAGCGCGATCCGGCGAATGCCCAGGTGTTCAAACAATAACCGTTCCTGCGCGCGCAGATTATCCAGCAAGGTGACGCGTGGGAAGGCGGCGCCCGGCTGTAAAACTGAATTGGATGGAGACGTTGAGACGCCATTGCCCAGCTTATTCACCAGCACGATAAACCAGCGCGCCGGGTCGAGGGTTTTCCCGCTGCCAATCAACGGCAGATAACTGGCATGGGTGCCGCTGTAATAACTAAAAATCACCACCGCGTTGTCATGATTGGCGTTAAGCTGACCAAAGGTTTGATAGCCGATGCAGGTCTCAAGCAGCGTTTCACCGCTAACCAGCGGCAGCTCGCCGAGTCGATAAAAAGCGCATAAACCCATGCCGTTCTCCGTTGTCGATATGATAGAGTTAATTAATTAGTTAATTTCATAAGGATGTCGCCATGAAGGAAGCCCCAGCAGCAGAACCCGGCAGCAGGAAACCGCGTAAAACCCAGCGCGACGTGGCTGAATTGTTGCAATCGTCGGCGTTTGACCTGTTTGCCACGCAGAACTACTCGTCGGTGCGCATTAAGGATATCGCCACGGCCACCGGGCTGAATTCGGCGCTGATTTACTACTATTTCGGTTCCAAAGAAGACCTGTTTATCAAGGTGATTGAATCGGCGGTGGAGCGCGCCTTTGTGCAGTTTGACGACATTAAAGCCAGCGCCAACGGCCCGCGCGACCTGATCTTCCTGTGGATCGAAATCCATATTCTGCAGTTCCATCTGTTACAGAAACTGGCCAAAATCAGCCTTGATTACTCCAGCACCAATGGCCGCATCGCCAGCATTGATAAAGCCATCAAAAAGTTCTACGAAAAGGAATCGCTGATTCTGAAGAACACCATCAAAGAAGGCATCGCCAGCGGCCTGTTCCGCGAAGTGAATCCGACCGATATGGCGATGCTGATCTCGACTTATCTTGATGGCGTGCTGTTCCGCAACGTGATGTTTCCCAATTTCAAATACAAGCAAGCGATTAACGTGATGCGTAATTTTGTGTTTGAAAGGCTCGACGCCTGAAAGTCTCTTGTAGCGGCGCGATTTATCGCGCGGGTTTTCCCGGCAGCCCGCACGGAATGGCGCGATAAATCGCGCCGCTACGGATTCGCACATCAAAAAATGGTGCTGTAGCGATCTATTTCCCACTGGCTGACGTGCAGGTGATAGCTGTTCCACTCCTGCAATTTATAGTGGATAAACTCTTTCTTCAGCGCTTCTCCCAATGTCGCCGCGACAAACGGATCGGCATCAAAGGCTTCCACCGCTTCCAGCAGGTTTTGCGGCAGGAAGTCGATACCCCGCTCGCGACGTTCGGCTTCGCTGATGGCATAAAGGTTGTCTTCATTCGGCTGACGCGGGTCGATCTTCTCACGGATACCTTCCAGACCGGCCGCCAGCGCCAGCGTTGCTGCCAGATAAGGGTTCACCGCACCATCCGCATTACGTGATTCACAACGCCCACCGCCTGCCGGGACGCGCACCGCGTTGGTACGGTTATTCGACCCCCACGAGTTGAACACCGGTGCCCACGAGAAGTAGCTCATTGCCCCCTGGCGCACCAGGCGTTTGTAGCTGTTCACCGTCGGCGCAAACGCAGCGCAAAGTGCGCGGCCATGTTTCAGCAACCCACCAATAAAGTGATAACCGGTGTCGCTCAGCCCCAGTCCCCAGGGGTCATCGGCGCTGGTAGCATCACGCTTAAACAGGTTGGCCCCGCTGTGGATGTCATACAGCGACATATTGAAATGCGCGCCAGTGCCGGTTTTATCGGCAAACGGCTTCGGCATGGTGGTGGCAATCAGCCCACGCTGTTTGGCGTAATGTTTCGCCATAAAACGGAAGAAGATAAAGCGATCGCAGGTGGTCAGCGCGTCAGCGTAGTTGAAGTCAAACTCGTATTGCGAGTTGCCGTCTTCATGATCGAGTGAATAGAGATCCCAGCCCAGCGCATTGATGGTGGAGGAGACCTCATCCAGCCAGCCAAACTGGTCGACAAAGCCCTGCAAGTCATAGCAGGGTTTGTTCAGTTTGTTATCACGCTCCGGCACCACCAGACGCCCGTCTTCCTCGCGTTTCAGCAGGTAGATCTCACACTCGATGCCAAGGTTAAAACCAAAACCCATCGCGTTGGCCTGTTTAATCACATTCTGCAATGCCACCCGGGTGCTGAGCGCATAGGGTTCGCCTTTGAAGTGGTTGTCGGCGGGCATCCAGGCAATTTTCGGCTCCCACGGCAGCTGGATGATATGGTCAAGATCCGGCACCGAGGTCAGTTCGTCCTCATGCGGAGACTGGCCCAGGCCATCGAGGGCATAACCGGTATAACGTTCCGAGCCCTGCGCCATCTGATCCAGATGCCCGATTGGCACCACTTTGCCCTTTGGCACGCCGTGGATATCCACGTATGCCCCCATGCAATACTCCACCCCTTTGGCCATCAGGGCCTGTTTGATTTCGGCGATCTGTTGCGCGGTTTTCATTTATGCCCTGCCTTAGTCATGTTCAACAATAGAATGGGGAATATAGGGTGCATCCAGCGCGGTAATTTCATCCGCGCTCAACGTTAGATCCAGCGCCGCCAGCGCGTCGCTCAGGTGCAGGGAACGGGTGGCCCCGATGACGGCGGAGACCACCGCCGGACGGCTGTAAAGCCATGCCAGTGCCACCTGCGCCATCGGCACACCGCGCGTTTGCGCCACCTGCTCCACCACGCGGATCACCGCGTTGTCTGCCTGGGCGGTGGCGGCATAGAGAAAATCGGTATAGCTGTCATCCGCACCACGCGTGCTGGCTTTCGCCGCCTCCACCGGACGAGCCAGACGGCCTCGCGCCAGCGGGCTCCACGGCGTCACCGCTACGCCTTCCGCCTGACACAACGCCAGCATCTCGCGCTCCTCCTCGCGATAGATCAGGTTGAGGTGGTTTTGCATGGCGATAAAACGGCTCCAGCGTTCGTACTTCTGGATTTGCAACGCTTTGCTGAACTGCCAGGCGAACATTGACGAGGCGCCGAGATAACGCACCTTGCCCATCTTCACCAGGTCGTGCAGCGCTTCCAGCGTCTCTTCAATCGGCGTGTCGTTGTCCCAGCGATGGATTTCGTACAGGTCGATATAGTCGGTACCAAGACGACGCAGGCTATGATCGCACTCCTGCATAATCGCCTTGCGCGATAACCCTTTGCTGTTCGGGCCGCTGCGCATCGGGTTGTAAACTTTGCTGGTGATCACCACCTCATCGCGCTGCGCGAAATCCCGCAGTGCACGGCCGAGAATCTCTTCACTCGCTCCTTTGGCGTAGATGTTGGCGCTGTCGAAAAAGTTAATCCCCTGCTCCAGTGCCTCACGGATCAACACCCGGCTGGCCTCTTCGTCCAGCGTCCAGCTCCGGCCACTGCGCGCCGGTGGCGCATAGGTCACCGTTCCCAGACAAAGTGCGGAAACTTCCAGCCCGGAGTGCCCCAGCTTCACATAACGCATTGCCTTGCTCCTCACTCCGCCATGCGGGTTTTCAGGTAATTGGCCAGATGCCAGACGGTGGTTTCGAGATGGCTTAGCCGTCCCGGCCGGGCCAGACGCGAACGGCTGCCGCGCTGCTGCTCGGCATTTATCCACTGATCTTCATCGATGATGGTCAGGCTGCCCTGCTTCATACTCTCGGCGGTCTGGGCAAAGTCATCCCGCGCGGCGGATGCACGCGATACCAGCACCACGCGATGCCATTTGGTGGCATGCGGGGAGACAGGCAAAATGGCACTGATGGAGATACGATCCGGGTTAAGTGAAATCAGGCAATTGGGATAGAGCAACACCAGCTCGCTGTAGCGCATCTGATCATCATTCAGGCCGCTAAAGGGTTCCAGGCCTTCGGTCAGGATCTCGCTCAGCTCACCGTTTTTCCGCAGCGGCTGATGGCAGATAGTCCAGCCCGGGCCATCATCGATGATGGAGCTGAGGCGACCGGGGAAGCTATCCTCCAGCGTGGTGCGGTGCACCGCCGCGTGGTGATAGCATTCCATAAAGGTCTCGATAGCCATTTTCCAGTTGTAGGGGCAGTCGTAATCCAGCGTGTAGGCGGTGACCAGATCGGCAAAGTGGTAGCGTTCGAAACGCTCAGCCATGGGGGCCAGTCGCTCGGCCATCGACGGTGCATCGGCATTGAAGGTGACGAAAATCATGCCGAACACCACCTCATGACGGATCTTCGGCAGGCTGCACTGCTGCCGGTCAAAATCCTGCGCCTGATTCATTGATGGCGCACCGCTCAGCTTGCCGTGGGTGTTGTAAGTCCAGTTGTGGAACGGACAAATAAAAGAGCGGCTGTTACCGCTGCCCTGAGCAATCGGTGCCCAGCGATGCAGACAGACGTTGGAGAACACCGCAATACCTGCATCGTTGCGTACGATCAGCAACGGTTCACCCACCACATCCAGGGTGAAAAAGTCATTCAGGTTGGCCACCTGCGAAACATGGCCAACAAACAGCCAGTCCTGACGGAACACTTTGTCTTCTTCGAGACGGAAGAAACTGTCGCTGTTATAGGCCGCGGGCGGCAACGTCTCTGAACGGCTGGCATCATGTTGCTGCTGCTCCAGCATCCGTTGCAGAATGCTGTCGCCATCATCAAACACTACATCAATTCTCTCGCGATACATTTCACTCTCCTCTGGCGGTGCGAAGGGTCAATGGACCTAGTTCTTTTTCCAGCAGCGGCAATACGCGTTCGCCAAACAGCGTCAGCGAACGGCGCGCATCGGCAATCGGCATATCGCCAAACTGGAAGAAACAGTTGTAGTGGCTGGGACGGATGGCACGGATCTCCGCCAGCATGCGTTCGGCGACCGTTTCCGCATCGCCAATCATCAGGTTATTGCTGACCGTCTCCAGTGATGGCTCATCCGGCAACGGCGGCGCATGGATAAATGCCTGTTCGCTGACGCTGGTGTTCTCGCGCAGGGCGGCGATCATGCGGGCGACAAACAGCGCGCGCTCGGCTGCGGCGTGCGCCTGCTGACGATTTTCTGTCACGTGGATGTATTGCTGCACCGCGACCGGCATATCGGCGTTCAGGCCCGCCTGTTGCCAGCCAAGGCGTGCATCCGCTACCATCTGCTGCAACTTGTGGCTGCCGCGATAGCCGGCGGTAAAAAACGGCGTCGCCTGCCAGCGCTGAAACTGCGCAATCAGCTGCGGATTGGATGAGGTGAGATAGAGCGGCGGCAGTGGCTTCTGCAGCGTGTCGAGCAGAAAATCGGTGCGCAACGGCTGGCCGAAACGGTCCGGTGACTGCGTGTGCCCCTGAGTCAGGGCATCGCTGATAAACTGCCAGTGCGCCAGCAGTTGCTGACCCCGGGTTTCCACATCCAGCCCGTAACGATCAAACTCCCACGCCTGGTAACCACTGCCGATGCCCAACACCAGCCGTCCTTCCGTCAGGCGGTCCACCAGGGCTATCTCCTGCGCGATACGCATCGGCTGATACAGCGGCAGCACCACGACGGCGGTGCCGAGGCGGATACGCCGGGCATAGCCCGCCATATGCGCCACCAGCATCAGCGGCGATACGCTAAGGGAATAATTGGTGAAGTGGTGCTCAGCAAACCAGGCGGTATCGAAACCAATCTCTTCCGCCAGCAGCACCATGCTGCGCATATCCTCAATCACCCCCTGCACACCGCGCGGGTTGTCTTTGTAGGACATCAGATTAAACAAGCCGAGTTGCATAATTAGCCCCGCGTCCAGCGATAGTGATGTTCAACACGCGCCTGCACCAGACTGAGCACGGTGGTGGCGACCAGATACCAGATGCAGGCGACGATCAGCAGCGGAATGTTTTCGTAGGTGCGTGAGTAGATCGCCTGCGCCGAGTAGAGCAAATCCGACAGGGAAATCACGCTCACCAGCGAAGTGGTTTTCAGCATGCCAATCACCTGATTGCCCGTCGGCGGGATGATAAAAGGGATAGCCTGCGGCAGGATCACCCGCTTCAGATACTGGCCGCGCGTCATACCCAGCGCCCGCGCCGCTTCCTGCTGCCCCTCATCTACTGACGAGATACCCGCACGGATAATCTCCGCCATATACGCCGATTCATTCAGGCCAAGACCGAGGATCGCCGCCGCCAGTGGGGTAATCAGATCGTTGGTGCTGCCGCTCCACAAGGTAAACAGGCCGGGAATACCGAGACTGACCTGCGGATAGAGCGCCGCGAGGTTGTACCAGAAAATCAGCTGCACCAGCACCGGCGTGCCCCGGAAGAACCAGATCCAGCCCCGGCTGAAACCGACGACCAGCGGGTTACTGGAGAGGCGCATCACCGCCAGCACCACGCTGAGCACGATAGCCAGCAGCATAATCACCAGCGTCAGCCAGAAGGTGGTCCACAGGCCAAGCAGGATAGTGGGCGAAAACAGGTATTTGCCCACCGTGTCCCAGGCGAAATTCGGGTTAGTGATCATCGAATGCGCCACCAGCGCCAGCAGCACGGCCAGCACCAGTGCAGAGATCCAGCGGCCTGGATAGCGCTGCGCCACTACGTGGCGGGTGTGATCCGCTGTGGTGTTCAGCGGAGAGGTCAATGTTTTATCCGTCATCAGCGTTCTCTTCATCGTTTCAACCGGACAAATTTAATTAACTGATTAATTAAGATCTACAGTTTGCGTCAGCGTCTGTCAATCACTCTGCGCTCACCGCGTGCACACGGGCGAGAAAATCCCGGGTACGTGGATGGCGAGGAGCGGCGAAAAAGTGTCTGGATTCAGAGACTTCAATAATCGCGCCGTTATCCATAAAAGCGACACGATTTGCCACATCACGTGCGAACCCCATCTCGTGGGTGACGATCACCATGGTCATACCGTCGCGTGCCAGATCGCGCATGACCGCCAGCACTTCCCCCACCAGTTCCGGATCGAGCGCACTGGTCGGTTCATCAAACAACATCAGCGAGGGTTTCATCGCCATGGCGCGGGCGATAGCGACTCGTTGCTGCTGACCACCAGAAAGCGCTGCCGGGCGCGAATGATAACGATGGCTCAGGCCGACGCGATCCAGCAACGCCCTGGCTTCCTCCATCGCCTGGGTGCGTGGCACTTTTTTCACCGTCATCGGCGCTTCCATGACGTTTTCCAGCGCCGTCATATGGCCGAACAAATTGAAGCGCTGAAACACCATGCCGATATTGACGCGGTTGCGCGCCACGTCGGCCTCCTTCAGCTCGTAAAGTTTGTCCCCTTGCAGGCGATACCCCACCATGCCGCCATTGACCCACAACTCACCGCCATCGATTTTCTCCAGATGATTGATACAGCGCAGAAAGGTGGATTTGCCGGAGCCAGACGGGCCAATCAGGCACACCACTTCCCCCTGTTCAACGCTAAGATCCACGCCTTTGAGGATCTCCACGCCGTGAAACGATTTGGTGACCTGTCGGGCATCCACCATTAACGTTTTGCTCATCTCGCCTCCTGTTCGGTCATGTACCAGGTATTCAGGCCACCGCTGTCGAGGATCAGCATCTGGCCGGTAAAAGAGGCCGCTGCATCCGAGGCGAGGAAAGCGACGCTGCGCGCCACCTCATCCCCGCTCACCGGCCGTTGTAGCGGTAAACGTGCCACCTCCTGCGCCAGCAGCGGCTCGTCCGTAGCCCAATGGCTGTCAGAATCACGGATCGGCCCTGGACTGATGCCACAGACGCGAATGCCCCGCGACGCCCATTCGATCGACATTTGTGCCGTGAGGTTAACCACCCCAGCTTTCGACGGACCAAAGGCCCCGGCATTGGGGTAGCAGCGATGGGCCGAAGCGCCCGCAATATTGATGATGACGCCACCCGGAGCCATTAGCCGTACCGTTTCCACACTCATCACAAAGGTGCCGGTCAGCTGGGTGTGCAACACCTGCTGCCACTGATGGTCGCTCAGCTCCAGCAACGGAGCCGCCGCCGTAGCACCGGCGTTATTCACCAGCAGGCACGGCGTGCCGAGGGTCTGCACCACCTGTGCCAGTACCTGCTGCACGGCGTGACGGTCGGTGATATCAACCTGCCAGAACGCCGCGTCTGCTCCCTGTTGCTGGAGCTGAGAAACCGCGCGTTGTGCCGCCTCACGATCGCTGCGTACCAGTAACGCGATGGCATAACCCTGCTGCGCCAGCTCACGGGCCATGTGCAGCCCGACGCCGCGCGAACCGCCGGTAATCAGCGCGGTTTTTACGCTGTGCATAATGTTGGCTCCTGAGTTAAGGCCTGATGGCGCGCCAGCAGCGAGTTGCCACAGATGTAGCCCCAGGTCAGATTGGGACCGAGTGTCGTCCCGGCACCCACCGCTTTGCTGCCAATCGGATTCGCCATTGCCGCACCCGCGCAATACAACCCGGCCAGCGGCTGACCATCCCGATGCAACACGTTGCCGCTGGCATCGGTACGCGGCCCGCCTTTGGTGGCGAGGAAGGTGCGGTTAAAGGGAATAGCAATAAAAGGCGCATGGCAGATCGGTGCCAGACCGCCCTGCAAGTGCCGGTCGGCTTTGCCATGTGCCGCGCTGAGATGGCGCGAGAAATCCATATCCAGCCCCTGTGCGCAGCCCTGATTAAACCGCGCCACACTGGCTTGCAGCGCCCCTTCCGGTAACGCCAGCTGCTGCTCCAGCTGCGCCAGCGTTGCGGCCTGACGGATCCAGCCGGGTGAGCGCCAGCGGTAGTAACGCAGCAGCGGTGCACGCCGCAGCAGACGCGCATCACTGATCAGCCACACCGGCAGCTGCCGTGGCTGTCCCTGTTCATCACGCGCATCCAGCGCTACCCCCAGATTGAAGACAAATTCATTGGTAAAACGCTGACCATGACGATTAACCAGAATCGCGTTGGGTTCGTAATGAAAGAAAATCGACAAGCCACTCCACGGCTGGCCTGGCAGTGCCGGGATACCGCCACTGATGGTGGCCTGATCCATATGCGCCAGCTGCGCACCAGCCGCCTCGGCCATGCGTTGTCCGTCGCCGCTGTTATCCCGTGGGCTGGCGATAAAATCATACGGACCGGGAAAATGCTGGCTGCGGCGTTGTTGATCCCATTCAAAGCCACCGCTGGCGATCACCACGCCGCAGCGTGCCGTCACCTCCATCACCCGCCCCTGATGCCGATAACGCACCCCGCTGACCTGATGGCTGCCGCTCATCAGCAATCGCTCCGCCGCTGCTGCAGTGATCAACTCACAGCCCGCCGCCTGGCAGGCATCGAGCAAACCGGCCACCAGCGCCGCTCCTTTGGTCAGCTCTCCGCGCCACTGGCGACGCAGCAGCTGCGGCAGATGGCGCAGATACGTGCGCACCGGCTGGTGCCAGAGATCGCTGCTCAACAGTTCGTGATAAGTAAACAGACGCGGCAGCGGCGTGGGCCGTAAGCGCCACCGTTGCCGGGGTTGTAACGGCTTTGGTGCCAGCATCCGGCCCTGCTGCACTGCCCCCGCCAGTGGCCATAACGGATCGCTCTCCCTGGTGAGGGCAAAACGCAGTGCGCTGTGTTGTTCAATAAACGCCAGCATCGACGCGGCCTGTTGTGTCATGGCCTGCCACAGCGCATCTTCGGTGCTTTGCCAGCCATCAGGGGCCGCAGCGCGCAAATAATCGAGTGCCAGCTGCGGTGAATCTGTCAGTCCGGCTGCGTGCGCGTGGTGGTTAGCAGGCACCCAGGTGGCACCACCGGACATCGCCGTGGTGCCACCCAGCCAGGCGCTTTTTTCCAGCACCAGCACGGATAAGCCACCGACCGCGGCGCGCAGTGCTGCACACAGCGCCGCACCGCCGGAGCCGATGATCAGCACATCACACTGGCGTTGCTGCACCGTCATAATGGCTGCGTGCTGGTGAGGTTGATGCCGGGTTTATCCAGCTTCATTGCCTCCAGATCCCACTTCTCCATGATCCTGTCGTAAGTGCCGGTTTCATGCAGCACGTTGAGCGCCTTCAGCAGCACATCCGCCAGTTGAGTGTTCTCTTTTGCCACCACGATGCCGAGGTAGTATTTCGGCATCAGCGGCATCTGCACGGTGCGGATCGGATGCGGCGCTTTTTTCTTAATATCATCCACCGAGGCCGCATCATTGAGGACGAAATCCACACGCCCCGAATAGAGGCCCAGCAGCACCGCGTCAGCAGAAGGTAATGTCACCTGCTGGAGCGCCGGTTTGCCGTTTTTGCTGCAGTTCGGGCTGTAGATCTCGCTGATGGCCTTTTCGAAGTCAGTACCGGTCTGCACGCCTACTTTCAGGCCGCACAGGGTCAGCGGATCGTTGGTGATAGATTTCTCACTGGCGAGGGTGTACACCTCGCTGGTGGCGTAGGCATAGTTAACAAATGAAACCTGCTTTTCACGTTCGTCACTGTCAGAGATGCACTCCATCGCCACATCGTAGCGACCACTTTTCACCCCAGGGATCAGCCCGGCGAAATCAATCGACACCGGTTTGACTTTAACCCCCAGCACCTGGCCGAGTGCATCCCACAGATCCGGCTCGAAACCGACCATGGTTTTGTTATCTTCGGCGAAGGATTCGCACGGCGGGTAATGGGCATCGGTAACCAGGTTGAGGGTTTTACTGCTGCGGATTTTTTCCGGCAGCTGGGCATGCAGATCAGCATGCATTTTCAGCGGCGCGTCAGCCGCCTGAACAACATATGGCGTGAGGGCAGAAACCAACAGCGATGCAGCAACAACCAGACTTTTCATTCTCATGCTTTTAACTCCAGTAGAAAGGCAACATGCCTGAAGACCCTGATGACTTAAAAAAGCAAAAAACGAAGATGGTGCGCAGGAAGAATTGCAAGCGCTATGCCAGTTTTTAAATAACTGATTAATTAATCATGAGCGCACAGAGCGCAAGGGATAGCACGCCAGGCGGCATCTGGTGCGGCCTGGCGTGCTGGACAGAGAATCACCAATGGAGTGCAAAAAGTGAGCTGATGGTGCAGACTGCCGGTGCGGATGAATCCGCACCCTACAAACGTAGGGTCGGCATTTATGCCGACCAGGCCAATGACGGCATGCAGACGTAGCGGTTTAGTGATAGATCGGACACCCAGGCAATGCCGGATAACGCGTGCAATCAGCGGTGACTGCCTGCTCGCTATGCGGCGTGCCTGGTGGTGCCCAGCGATAATCCACCATATAGGCACGATAAACGGTGTTCGACACATAATGATCGCGCGGCATCGCTTTGCCATAAAACGGGCTGACATACTCCCAGACGATCTGTCCCTGCGGCGTCACCTGAAACAGCCGTCCGCTCTGCCCTTCATTGATTAGCGTGTTGCCATTCGGCAGACGCTGGGCATTACTGATATAAGCGCTATAAAAGGTGGAGATCGCCAGGCCGGATTTCTCACCGGTGTATTCCCAGACAATCTGCCTGGTCTGCGGGTTCACCTCAATCACGCGCGATGCAGAGAAAAAACCCTGCCGGGTGGGCGGAAAACCGGCATTACCCTGATTATCGAAAATCAGCAAATTACCCGCACCTGGCAGCCCCGGCCCGATCATATGTACATCGTGTTCGCCTATCATCTGATCGAGCGGGCGTGGCAGCGGCGTATCCAGTTTCAGAGCCGGATAATCTGGCCCGATACGCCACACCACTTTGCCGCTGTGGCGATCGATAATCACCGCGACATTGCCGTTGCGCGAGTTAAACAGAATGTTGTCCGGGGCAAACCGTTGATCCCCCTGATCGAACCAGTGATTCGGGCCGAGCGGTGCTGCGGTATTCATATGCAGGAAATCGGCGTCCTCGCTATCGCGGATCATCAATAGTTGCGCCGCAGAAAAGCCCAGTTCATCCAGATGATCGGCCACCGACCAGCTCCACACTTTTTTACCCTGCGGCGAGACCTCTTCAATGCTGTTATCAATAACCCGGTAGTGGTAACCCGGCAGCTGCCGTAACGCAGCACCCAGCACCAGGGTGTTACCATTAGGCAGACGCTGGATTTCATGATGCTGGTGCACCGGCTGCTGCTGGCTGCCGTAGTGCCACTGCACCTTGCCGTTCCAATCCACTTCCGCCACGCTGGCATTCACCAGCCCGTTGCCAGGATTGGCCTCCGCCGCCAGCTTTTGCTGCCGTTCCAGCTGCACCAGCAGATGGCCGGGTTGCCCACCGGCCCGATCCAGCGGCACCGGCCAGCTGGGAAAACCCTCGTATTGCCAGCGGTGCACCTCTTTACCGGTCATATCGATCAGATGGGTTTGGTTATCACTGCCGGGAAACAAAACAAAACCGTTCCAGGCTCGTGCGGGATCGTACCAGGTCACGCCAGTGGGTATGGCACTCGGGATTGCCGAAGCGGTAAAACTGGCTGCCAGTAACAGGCCGCCAGACAACCTTGCCGCATATC
The DNA here is from genome assembly GCF_011395035.1 of Pantoea cypripedii. Taxonomy (NCBI): domain Bacteria; kingdom Pseudomonadati; phylum Pseudomonadota; class Gammaproteobacteria; order Enterobacterales; family Erwiniaceae; genus Pantoea; species Pantoea cypripedii. The sequence goes on along the minus strand of NZ_CP024768.1, from coordinate 1,675,722 downwards.
GCATGGTTCACCATCCTGTGTCTGAAAAATGAAAAAGCCCTTAAAGGGTAGACGCGAAGGGTGACAGGAATAGTCCGAATGGGGCATGGCAGGAAAAAAAGCAGCGGGCGAACCCGCTGCCTGAAGCATCAGAAGAAGCCGAGTGGCTGGGTGCTGTAGCTCACCAGCAGGTTTTTGGTTTGCTGATAATGATCGAGCATCATTTTGTGGGTTTCGCGGCCAATACCGGATTTTTTGTAACCGCCAAACGCGGCGTGCGCCGGATAGAGATGGTAGCAATTGGTCCACACACGCCCGGCTTTAATCGCACGGCCCATGCGGTAAGCACGGTTGATATCACGCGTCCAGACACCGGCCCCCAGTCCGTACATCGAATCATTGGCGAGGGCGATGGCTTCCGCTTCATCTTTAAAAGTCAGCACGCCCACCACTGGCCCAAAGATTTCCTCCTGGAACACGCGCATACTGTTGCTGCCTTTCAGCAGCGTCGGCTGGATGTAGTAGCCGCTGGCAAACTCTTCACCCACGCTTTCAATGCCGCCGCCATGCAGCACCTGCGCCCCTTCCTGCTGGGCAATCTCCAGATAGGAGAGGATTTTATCAAACTGCTGCTGTGAGGCCTGAGCACCGATCATCGTTTCGGTATCCAGCGGGTTGCCCCGTTTAATGGTTTTGATGCGTTTCATCACCGCCGCCATAAAGGGTTCGAAGATCGACTCCTGTACCAGCGCGCGTGACGGGCAGGTACAGACTTCGCCCTGATTCAGGAAGCCCAGCACCACCCCTTCTGCCGCTTTCTCAATGAAGCTCTCCTCCGCCTGCATAATGTCTTCGAAGAAGATATTCGGGGATTTACCGCCCAGCTCGACAGTCGAAGGAATCAGGCTTTTCGCCGCCAGTTCGAGGATATGGCCACCGGTGGCCGTCGATCCGGTAAAGGCAATTTTGGCGATGCCGGGATGCGAGGCCAGCGCTTCACCGGCTTCTTTACCGTAGCCATGCACCACGTTGATCACACCGGGCGGCACCAGGTCTTTAATCAGCTCCATAAACAGGGTGATGGATAGCGGCGTCTGTTCCGCCGGTTTCAGCACCACGCAGTTACCGGCTCCCAGCGCCGGTGCCAGTTTCCACGCCGCCATCAGCAACGGGAAATTCCACGGGATAATCTGCCCCACCACGCCCAGCGGTTCATGGAAGTGGTAAGACGCGGTGAATTCATCGATTTCTGCCGCCGTACCTTCCTGGGCGCGCACGCAACCGGCGAAATAGCGGAAGTGATCCACTGCCAGTGGCATATCGGCAGCGAGGGTTTCGCGCACCGGTTTGCCATTATCCCAGGTTTCATTCACAGCCAGGTATTCGAGATTTTCCTCCAGGCGGTCGGCGATTTTCAGCAGTACCAATGAACGAGCCTGCGGCGACGTTTTACCCCAGGCATCCGCAGCCGCATGCGCGGCAGCGACAGCATTATCGACATCATCGCGGTCTGAGCGCGGGAACTCACCAATGGGTGAGGTATTGATCGGCGAGGTGTTGACGAAGTAATTACCGTTAACCGGTGCGACAAACTCACCGTTGATAAAGTTGCCATAACGCTGTTGTAGTGTAATCAGAGAACCTTGTTCTCCAGGAGCGGCATAACGCATGGGTTTTCTCCTTGCGGGACAGAGGTGGTATGCAACAACTTTGAAACCTGTTATTAACATTGATCGATCAATGCCAACCTGTCAGATCTGCCGATGGGAAACTGTGACCGCGCCGAAGGAAAACCGGTGCGGTGTTATCTGTTTGAGCTCTACGGATAATTCTGAGTTTTGCCTGCCACGCAGCAAAAAGCGAAACATGGCCCATAAATAGGGTCAATATGAAACAGGACACTAACCAGGAGAAAGAGATGTTGGCTTCAGCCCTGACGTTAATGCGCGCCAAAGCAAACTTTGTTCATCAGTTCATTCGCAACCCCCGCAAGATGGGAAGTATTACCCCCTCCTCCGCCACGCTGTGTCGCACCATGACGGATGCCGTGAACTGGGACCACAGCCTGCGTATTGCTGAGCTGGGAGCAGGAGATGGCGTACTGACGCGGCAGATTCTGGACCGCATGTCACCGCAGGCCCAACTGGATGTGTTTGAGATCAGCCCGGAGCTGGTGAAGACGCTGCGTACCTTCCCGGATGACCGTATGCAGGTACGCGCCTGTTCAGCGGAATATTTGTCCGGAGAATATGATGCCATCTTCTCCGGTCTGCCTTTGCTGTCGCTGCCGCCGACCACGCGCGAAGCGATTCTGCACGCGGTGCATGATGCGCTGGGTCCACGTGGCGTGTTTGTGCAGTTTCAGTACACCTCGCTCACGCAGCCCAGCCTGTCACGCTATTTCACCTGGCAGCGTCAGCGGGTGCTGAAAAATGTGCCCCCCGCCTGGGTTTATCGCTGCACCCGTCACTACGCGCCCTGAGCCTGCACGCGCGGCTGAGGCCGCGTTTGTTGCCAGAAGCTGCGCAGCAGTTCCCGCGCCCAATCTTCCCCCGCCAGTTCACTGCCGTCATCAGACTCACCCTCTGGCAGACAAGCGAGCATAATGTTGCGACTGAATTCCGGGTGGAATTGTACCGATAACGCCTGAGCGGAATAACGCAAAATCTGACAACCATCCTGTGCAGAGGACGCCAGCACCTGCGCCTGCGCCGGAGGGGTGATCACCGACTGGCGATGCGACAACCAGGCCTCGAAATCCTCCGGCAGCGCAGCCAGCCACGGATCGTTTTCCGCCTGCGGGTGGCGCGTCAGCGCTTTGAGTCCCCGCTCCCAGCCATTGGGGTTATCGGCCACTTTACCGCCCAGCGCATAGGCCATCAGCTGATGCCCGTAGCAGACGCCAAGCAGCGGCAGTTCCGCTTCCAGCGCGGCGCGAATCCAGGCGGCGGTGCGTTCACTCCATTCGGCATGATCGGTGACCATCGCCCAGGAACCACTGAGGATCGCCCCACTGATGCTGTCAAATACGGGCAGCGCATCGCCAAGGTGCGGACGCACAATCACGTAATCAGCAGGCTGCAATGCCAGCGCATCAATAAACCAGGCGGGTTGTTCACCAATTTGCGCCACAACGGCCGGTGGCGGGACTTCAAGCTGAATTAAGGCAAGGGGTAAAGCGCGGGTCTGTGTCATTCCGAAGACTGTCCTCTGCAAGGTCATATTTCGGAAAACCAGTCTGACAGTAATTACCTGCGATGTCTTATATTTTTCGTGGTTAAGCATTTAAAGAAATTATTTTTACCCGGCCTGCACCAAATACTTCGCTTCATGCCATGATTAGCCGGTGAGAGCAAAATTTGTGTGAAGGATGACATTGTGGCGGTGCGGCATTTTTTTGTGGTTCTGATGGTGGTTTCCATCTGGGCCTTCAATAACATAGCGATAAAGTGGGGATTGCTGGAGCTTCCGCCACTGTTCCTGACCTGGATGCGCTTTGTGGTGGTGGCGATTGTACTGATCCCCTTCTGCCGCATCACCCGTGAGCAATTGCCGTGGTTGCTGGCGCTGGCCTTCACCTTCGGTTTTATGCACTTCTCGCTGTTGTTTGTCGGTATGCGTTATACCGACGCCGGGACCGGCGCGATTGTGGTGCAGCTCGGCACCCCGATTGCCATGCTGCTGGCGATGGTGATACTGAAAGAGAAACTCCGCCTGGTGCAGCTGATTGGCATCGCGATTTCCCTGAGCGGTGTGGTGGTGCTGTCCGGCAGCCCGACGATTCCGGCCTGGTGGGTACTTTGTATCCTGCTGTGCAGCGCCACCGGCTGGGCGGTAAGCAATATGATCGTGAAAAAATCCCCGCCGATTAAGCCACTGACCCTGACCGGATGGATTTCGTTTCTGGCAGTGCCGATTGTCGGCGTGGCGTCATGGCTCACTGAATCACAACAATTTTATTCGTTGAGCCATGCTGGCTGGCGTGGCTGGTTTGGCATTCTTTACAGCGCACTCGCCTCGTCTATCGTCGCCTATACCCTGTGGTACGCGCTGCTGAAAAAGTACAACGTCAATCTGATCATGCCCTACTCGCTGCTGACCCCGGTGCTGGCGGTGCTGATGGGGATTGCTATTCTGGGCGATAGCCTGAACAGTTTTAAGATCCTGGGTGCATCTCTGGTGGTACTGGGTACGGCAATTGCAGTGATTAACCTGCGTAATCTGCGCATGCACGCGCGTTTTCCGCGTCTGCGCCGTCGCTGATCGACTTGAGAACCGCGATTTATCCGGAGGCTTCGCATGGATTATTCACTCGCTGCCGCACTCTGGCAGCAGATGTGGCAGGGATTACGCGGCGCAGACGACACCGCTCCCCCGCTGGTCTTTTCCCAACCCGATACCTTTCGTTCCCGCTACGCTGTCAGTGAACTGGCCGCCACCAGCATCGGCCTGGCGACCCAGGCGCTGAGCGATTTACTGGGCCGTCCGGCACCGGTAAGTGTGAATGTGCGACTGGCCTCGCGCTGGTTCCAGCATAGCTTTATCCCCCTGAATCGCCCGGCCGCTGCGCTGTGGGACCCGTTTGCCGGTGACTATGCCACCGCTGATGGCTGGATCCGCCTGCATACCAACGCGCCACATCATCGGCAGGCGATGGAAAGCGTGCTCGGCGTTCATGCGGATCGCGCCGCGCTGGCGGCGGAAGTCATGGCGTGGTCAGCCGGGACACTGGAGCAAGCGGTGGTGGATGCGGGCGGGTGCGCCGCCGCAATGCGCAGCGTGCAGCAGTGGCAACAACATCCGCAGGGGATTGCCGTCAGCCAGGAACCGTTGTTCGCCCAGCAACCCATCGCGGGCGGGACAATCCCCGACTGGCCGCTGAGCGCAGCACGTCCGTTGTACGGCATCCGCGTGCTGGATCTGACGCGCATCATTGCTGGCCCGGTCGCCACCCGTTTTCTCGCCAGCCTCGGTGCCAGGGTGCTGCGTATCGATCCCCCCGACTGGCAGGAACCGACGCTGGAAGAGGAGATCACCAGCGGCAAACGCTGCGCCCGGCTGGACCTGAAAAGCCGTAACGGGCTGGCACAGCTACGCAGCCTGCTGGCCCAGGCCGATGTGCTGGTGCATGGCTATCGCGCTGATGCGCTGGAGAAACTGGGGCTGGATACCGCCACACGCCAGCAGCTATCACCGGGACTGGTGGATGTCAGCCTGAATGCCTGGGGATGGAGCGGTCCGTGGCGCAATCGACGCGGTTTCGACAGCCTGGTACAGATGGCCTGCGGCATTGCGCATCAGGGGATGCAGTGGAGCGGTAGCGCGACACCCACGCCCTTACCGGTGCAGGCGCTGGATCACGCCACCGGTTATATGCTGGCGGCCGCAGTACTGGAAGGGTTACGCCAGCGGCGTAACAACGGCAGCGGCTGGCAGGCACGTTTGTCGCTGGCGCGCACTGCGCTGCTGTTGCAGCAACACGGTTTTGCGCCAGGCAATGAGCAGACCGGCATCGCCTCTCAATCCGATGATGTCCTGCCCACGCTGGAAATTACCCACTGGGGCATTGGCGCAAGGCTGCGTGCCGCGTCATACCTGCCAGGCACGCCACAGCTGTGGGCGACACCGGGCGTGCCTCTCGGCAGCAGCAGCGCCCACTGGTAAGTTACTCGGCGTCGTCTTCGCTTTCCGCCAGCTCATCGCGCATCGCCTGAATAGCTTCGCGGCTCAGCATCGCCAGCGTGCGGTAGAACGCGGTGCTGGCATGCGCTTCCACTTTGCCAAGGAACGCACCGCACCATGGCAGCAGGTAATCATCAAACAACGCCAGTTGTGCGGCAGATTCATCTTCCGCCGACTGGTCTTCCAGCCAGGAAGCCGCCAGCAGCAGCTGACCGAAATGATCGGCAGGGGCTTCACCGAGTGGCATCCCGCGCGAGCTAAGAAACGCACGCACTTCAGCTTCGGTTGGCCCGTTCGGCCACTGCGACGCATAAGGCGGCACGCTGCAATCGCTGCCGACGAATAAGGCATTGTAATCGGCCGCCAGCGCCTGCGGATCGCTGTTCTGTTGCAGCCGGGTCAGCAGTTCATCCTGCTCCAGCGGCCACTGCGCCTGTAATTTGCCTTCACGTAACAAGGTGAAAAGCGGCACCAGCAGCGGGTCCTGCGGCTGACGATTGAACAGCGAGCCGATGACGCGGCAAAGAATGGAAAACTCATTCATACAACAGGATTCCTTGAGGCAAAAAAGTTAAAAATCCGCCAGTTCGGCAATGTGCTTGCCGGTGCGCTGCTCAAGAAAATCGAGCAGGCGGCGCGGCGTGACATTTAACACGCGATCTTCGGGAAAATCCACTTCCCGCGTGATGCGCAGGCAATGCTCGAAATGACCGAGGGTGAAGGCGGTATGGGAATCGGAGCCAAACGCCAGACGGCCACCGGCATCACGCACCGCTTCAGCGATGGCGCGACAGTTGGGCTCACTGCCCGGACGCGAATGGGTGAATGACGAGTTGTTGATCTCCAGCGCCACATCATAATGCGCGGCCGCTTCGGCGATGGCGCGGATATCTACCGGAAACTTAGGATTCCCCGGATGGCTGATGATATGCACCAGGCCACCGGCCATGGCGGCGATCATCGCTTCGGTATGGTGGGCTTTATCACGCGGGGCATACACCGGCTCATGAAAACCGGCTACGATCAAATCCAGCGCATCCAGCATCGGGCCGCTACAGTCGATCTCGCCCTGCTGATTTTTGATATTGGCTTCAATGCCACGCAGCACGCCGACACCATCAATCACGCGCGGCCAGATGCGCATGTTGACGAAGTGCCAGTAATGTGGCGCATCGGCCATATCCGGACCGTGATCGGTAATCGCGAACAGCTTCAGACCGTTTTGTTTCGCCTGCACCACATAGTCATGCAGCGTGCTGTAGGCATGGGTACTGGCAACGGTATGCATATGTAAATCGACGGGATACATCGGCTTCTCCTGACAGGCCGTCTGCAACAGGCAAACGGCAAAATGAATTAATAACCGCGCTGACGATCAACCAGACCGGGAGCCGGTAACCCCTGCTCCAGCTTCAGTATGGCATCTGCAATATAATCCATCGCCTCTTGCGGCAACGTCATCGCAGCATTATGTGGCGTAATTGTGACATGCGGATGTGACCACAGCGGATGATCTGCCGGTAATGGCTCGGTCTGGAATACATCCAGCGTCGCGGCCGCCAGTTGCCCGCTGTTGAGCGCCGCCAGCAAATCGTCTTCAACGACGTGTGCGCCACGCGCGATATTGAGGAAGAACGCCCCCTGCGGCAGACAGCTAAACAATTTTTTGTCGATCAGGTGGGTGGTTTCTGGGGTGGTCGGCAACAGGTCAATCAACACCTGAGTGCCGTCAAGAAAGGCTGCCAGCTGATCAGCACCGTGAAAGGTTTCAATGCCTGCGAGTGATTTCGCTGAGCGGCTCCAGCAACGTACCGGAAAACCCCACTGGATCAGGCTCTGCGCCACGCTGCGGCCCAGCACGCCAGCGCCGAGGATACCAATGGTGAAATTTTCCCGCGTGTAACCATCAAGCTGCTGCCACTGCGCCTGCTGTTGCAGGTGTTGATAGTCAGCGAAGCGCCGGAACCAGCCCAGTACACACCAGGTGGCATACTCCTGCATCTGTAGCGCCATACCGGTATCTTCCAGCCGGAACAAGGGGACGTCTGCCGCTAGCATCTGCGGATGCTGCTGTACCTGATTGAGGATTTCGTCTACGCCTGCCCCCATACCGAATACGCCTTTTAAGGCCCGTCCGCTCAGCATTTCCACCGGCGGTGAACGCACCACCGCATAATCCGCCGGGGCGTTATCGCCTGGTTGCCAGTAGCGCACCCGCGCCTGCGGTAATCGCTGTTGCAACCCACTGAGCCAGCTCTCGGGGTCTATCGACGGGTGATACCAGATGATCTCCATACTGCTCTCCTTTTTTTCTTTCAGACTCAGGGAAATAGCGCCGCAGGGCAAGTAAAAACCTTAGCGTTAATGCAATTTCTGCCGTGATTAATTCAGGGTGCTTCACATTTCCGGCGCTGCGGGCGGCCATCCCCCCCGATAGCGACTAAAGTTGTTTGGGTGGTCAATGCGTTAGCGCACCACTTTTTCGGACAAGGAGAAAAACCGATGATAAAAAATGTCGTATTCACGCCGGGGCATTTTCGCCTGTTACTCAGTAGCGCCCTGCTGATGGGGGCCGTCACTGCCGGGGCCGCAGATAACAACCGTATGCTCAGTAGCCAGCCACAACCTCCGGATGTGCGTCTCGGGCCACTCTTCAATGCCGTACAACAGGCTAAGTTTTATCCGGACCAGAAAACCTTTGCCGATGCGGTGCCGAAATATAATCCCTCTTCCATTCTTGCCGACTGGCAGATGCAAAAGAACCAGCGCAACTTCGATTTAAAACATTTCGTCGATGCCAATTTCACCTTGCCTGCCACGCAGGATAAATATGTGCCGCCTGCCGGGCAGAGCCTGCGGGCGCATATTGATGGCCTGTGGCCGGTCCTGACCCGTTCCACACCCAATACCGGCCAGTACGATTCGCTGCTGCCGCTGCCGAAACCCTATGTGGTTCCCGGTGGCCGCTTCCGTGAGGTGTATTACTGGGACAGCTACTTCACCATGCTTGGTCTGGCGGAGAGCGGTCACTGGGATCGGGTACAGGATATGGTGGATAACTTCGCCTCGGAGCTTGATCGTTACGGCCATATCCCCAACGGCAACCGCAGCTACTATCTGAGCCGTTCACAACCGCCGTTCTTTAGTCTGATGATCGATTTGCTGGCAACCCATGACGGCGAGAGTGTCTATACGAAGTATCTGCCGCAGTTGCAGAAGGAATATAACTACTGGATGGCAGGCAGTGACAACGTTGCCCCGGGTCAGGCGAGCCAGAGGGTTGTCAAACTGAGCGACGGCACCCTGCTCAATCGCTACTGGGACGATCGTGATGTGCCGCGCACCGAATCCTGGCTGGACGACGTCAACACCGCGCAGAAGGCACCGCAACGCGATAAAAAGCAGGTGTATCGCGATCTGCGTGCAGGTGCAGCCTCCGGCTGGGATTTCAGTTCCCGCTGGTTTACTGATGCGCATAATCTGGCATCAATCCGCACCACGCAGCTGGCACCTGTCGATCTGAACAGTCTGCTGTTCCATCTGGAACAAACCTTAGCCAAAGCGGAGAAGCTGGCGAAAAACAACGATCAGGCACAGCAGTTTGCTGCACAGGCAGAAAAACGCCAGGCGGCGATTAACCGTTATCTGTGGAATGAGCAACAGGGTTGGTACGCCGATTACAACTGGCAGAAAAAGCAGGTGCAACCGCAGCTGACCGCCGCCACCCTGTTCCCGCTTTATATGCAGCTCGCCAGTGATAAACAGGCGGATCGCACGGCTGGCGCAGTAGAGAAACAGCTGCTGAAACCCGGTGGACTGGTGACCACCACGGTGAATAACGGCCAGCAATGGGATGCACCGAATGGCTGGGCACCCTTGCAATGGGTGGCCGTGACCGGGCTGGAGCATTATAAGCAACCGCAACTGGCGCAGCAGATTGGTCAGCGCTTCCTGCAAAACGTCCAGATGACCTACGACAAACAGCATAAACTGGTAGAAAAATACGTGGTGGAAGGTGCCCAGCTTGGCGGTGGCGGCGGTGGTGAATATCCCCTGCAGGACGGCTTCGGCTGGACCAACGGCGTGACGCTGATGCTGCTCGACAAATATTGTCCGAAAGATAAAACCTGTAACAGCGCACGGGATATTCCCAATATGCCGACGCTGACTGCCATACATTGATCGACAAGCCGTAGCGGCGCGATTTATCGCGCGGGTGTTAAAAGGCGCGCGATAAATCGCGCCGCTACAGGCATTGCACCTTAATACCCTTCCCCTTTCAGCTGTAAATTTTCCTCACAGCAATCCGGTGATTTTTTTACATCTTGAAATGTCTTTATCTAAAAGATAATAATTCTCACTCTTATACCTATTTCCATTAACGATCTTTTGGCAATCGACTGCCCTTTTTGTCTAAGGAATTATCATGACCCGCCTGTTTACCCTCAAACGTGGCCGCCTGCTGTGTGCGCTGGCCATCGCTTTACCTGGCCTCAGCTTTGCTGAAGACTCACTGGTCGTCACTGCGCAGCCACAGGAAAGCGCCACCTCACCGACCCAGGGCTACCTTGCCACCCGCAGCAGCGGCGCGAGTAAAACTGACCAGCCCCTCATCACCACACCGCAGTCGATTTCGGTGGTAACACGGCAGCAGATGGATGATCAGGGTGCCACCGATCTCAACCAGGCGCTGAATTACACCCCCGGCGTGTTCACCAACTTTGGCGGTGCCGCCACCCGCTATGACACCATCTCGCTGCGCGGCTTCCACGGTGGCGATGTGGATAACACCTTCCTCGACGGCCTGCGCGTGATGAGCGATGGCGGCAGCTTTAATATTTTGCAGGTGGACCCGTGGTTTCTCGATCGTATCGACGTGATTAAAGGGCCTTCTTCGGCGCTGTATGGTCAGACGGTGCCTGGTGGCCTGGTGAATATGGTCAGCAAGCGCCCGCAGTTCTCCGAAGAGGGACATTTCCGGCTGTCAACCGGTACCCATGCCACCAATAGCGCCGCCTTTGATTACACCAATGCGATAAACGATCAATGGGCGTTTCGTCTCACCGGCATCACCCGCAACAGCGACACCCAATACGATCATACCCGTGAAGAAAAATACGCGATTTCGCCACAGCTGATGTGGCAACCGGATGAAGATACCAGCCTGATTCTGCGTGCTTACCTGCAAAAAGATCCTTCTGGCGGTTATCACGGTTCCGTCCCTGCTGAAGGTACGCTCTACAGCCATAATGGCCGCAAACTGAGCGACAGTTTCTATGAAGGGGATAGCGCTCTCGATCAGTTCAAACGTCACGAGCAGATTTACAGCTATGATTTCTCCCATCGTTTTAATGAAGTGTGGTCGGTGCATGCCACCGGTAGCTACAGCCACTCCAATGTCGATTTGGATCAGGTCTACCAGATTGGCTGGGATGCCAGCAATCCGGACCTGCTGACTCGTTATTATTCCGGTGAACGCTCCTCGCTGTCGGCCTGGGCGACGGATAACCAGTTGCAGGCAGATTTCACTACCGGCGCACTGCAACATCGTGTCACCCTCGGCGCTGAGTATCATCGTTATAAGAACGATATTTTGAGCGCCAGCGGCTATGCCAGTTCACTCAATCCGTGGACCGGCGCAGCGGTGGGTACCATGCCGGATTACGACTGGGCCGCAGAGACGCGTCGTTATTATCAGACCGGTCTCTATTTGCAGGATGAGTTACAGCTGGATCGCTGGCATATGGATCTTTCCGGTCGTTACGATCGTATCGTCTCCGAAAATGGCACCAGCCGACGTCAGGACGACCATATCAGTGGCCGCGCGGCTCTGCTGTATGCCTTCGATAATGGTATTTCCCCTTACGTCAGCTGGAGCCAGGCGATCACCCCCGCCTCGCTGACCGACCCCTATGGCAACCAGCTGAAACCGACCACCTCTGAACAATATGAGGCCGGAGTGAAATACCAGCCGGTGGGCACGCGGGATATGTACTCGATTGCGGTGTACGACCTGACGCAAAACGATGTCGCCAACCGTGACGTGATCTCCGGGACCTATACACCTTCCGGTAAGGTCCATTCGCAGGGAATTGAACTGGAGGCTCGCAATCAGCTCACCCCACGCTTCAGTACCCTCGCCGGATACACGCTGAACCATCTGCGCTTTAAAGACTCGGTGGATGGTAACGATGGCCATACGCCTTATGTCACCCCCAACAGCATGGCGTCCTTCTGGGGACATTATCAGTTCGATTATGGGCTGAGTGCCGGTGCGGGGATACGTTACATTGGCAAGCAATGGGCCGATAACGAAAACACCACGCGTCTGCCGTCGGTGACGCTGTTTGATGCTTCAGTGCGGGCTGATTTGAGTGCGTGGAATTCAGGCCTGAAAGGGGCGTGGTTGCAGGTGACGGCCAATAACCTGACGGATCGTAAATACCTCGCGGCCTGTTATGGTACCGGTTATTGCTACCGTGGTGCGGAACGTACCGTGACGGCAACGATTGGTTATGATTTTTAACGCTTAAACAAAGCCGATCCCGTAGCGGCGCGATTTATCGCGCGGGTTTTAAAAGACGCGCGATAAATCGCGCCGCTACGGATTTCGGTAATTACTAGCTGCGAACTTTACGGTAAATCCACAGCACCACGATGGAACCAATGACCGCCACCACGAAGCTGCCGAAGTTAAATCCATCCACCTTACCAAAGCCAAACAGGGTACTGATCCAGCCGCCAACAACCGCACCCACCACGCCGAGCACCACGGTCATAATAAATCCGCCGCCGTCTTTACCTGGCATAATCCATTTAGCAATAATCCCGGCAATCAGGCCAAAAATGATCCATGAAAGAATACCCATTTGTTGCTCCTTACTTTATTAATCAAGGTGTTCACAGCGCTAAGTATAGTCGGGGATTTTTGATCTGCTGCACAAACGCAACGGGAAAAAATAGTTAGCAGGCTAAAGCTTCTTTATTCTGTACCGATAACAGTCGCAAAGCCGCACATGCGTGATGGTAACGATCGGAAAGTGGAGCAGGACGTGAAAGAAGCCGACAAAGAACAATATCTCAAACGAGGCACATTGGCGGTTCTGAATGTGATGAAAGACTTGTTACGTTATCAGACCCCGCTGATGGTGAGCGTCTCCCACAGTCAGTTTATCAGCCGGATGCTGGCGGTGGACGAAGATCAGGTCATTTTCGATCTCGGCAGCAATGCGCAGGATAACGCACTGGCGTTGCGCAGTGGCGAAGTCAACGTCGCCGCTGAAACCCAGGGGGCGAAAGTGGAGTTCAGCCTGAGCGGTTTGCAGCAAGTGACTTATGAAGGACTACCGGCTTTCAGCGCCCCTTTGCCCGAGCTGGTGTGGCAAATTCAGCGTCGTGAATTTTTCCGCGTCAGTGCGCCGATGGAGCCGGTGTTCTGGTGCCACAGTGAATGGCCGGACGGCAACAAAGTACGTTTTCGCTTGCAGGATCTGTCACTGGGCGGCATTGGGGTGCTGGTGGATGAAAAGCTGCCCGAAGGCCTGAGTCAGGGCGACTCATTTAAGCATCTGCGCGTCGAACTGGGAGAATATGGTCATTTTGAGGTGACCGCACAACTCCTGCATATCGGCGAGCGCAGCACCGTGACCAGCAAAAACGAAACCCGCATCACCCCACGCCTGAGTTTTCGCTTTACCGCGATCGAACCGGTGCAGGAGCGCCAGTTACAGCAGGTGATCTTTGCGCTGGAACGACTGGCGCGCGATAAAGCGAATCGGTTTCAGTAACCGTTATGGCGCGATAAATCGCGCCGCTACGATCATGAGGCGCTAACAAGGTTAGTGAGGCTGATAACGGCAGCGTGACACGGCGTCCAGCCAGCCTTGATAGTTTTCCTGACTCTGCTGCGCCCGCTCCTCACGCGGATAGATCACGCTGCCCCCCTGCAACGCCGCCATTTCACTGCCCTGCTGCCACCAGCCCAACGTGCGCCCGGCCAGCAATGCCGCACCCAGCGCCGAGACTTCCGGCGTCGGCGCACAGTGCAGCGGACGCTGCAACACGTCGGCCTGGAGCTGCATCAGCCAGGCGTTCTGTGTGGCGCTGCCATCAACGCACAGCGTCGCCAGCTGGATACCACTCGCCTGTTCCATCGCGAAAAATACATCGGCAATCTGCAAGGTGATCGATTCCAGCGCCACCCGCGCCAATACCTCAGGCGTCGCCGCATCGGTTAAGCCGCATAACATGCCGCGCGCTTGCAAATCCCACCAGGGTGCGCCCAGCCCGGAGAGCGCCGGAACAAAATAGACCCCCTGATTATCTGCCGTGCTTTGTGCCATCCGCGTCAGTTCACGCGGATCGCTGACGCCGATCATGCGCCCGAGCCAGGCCGCGCCAGAACCGGTGTGGGTGATATTGCCCTCAAAGGCAAAACGTAAGGTGCCGTCATGCCAGGCGACCGTGGTGCTGAGGCCATTTTCTGTCAGCAACGGCGTGGCCATCGACATCATCAGCGATGACCCGGTGCCGTAGGTGGCCTTCACCACCTCTTCACTGCCGCTGCGCTGTGCCTGCAACGCGGCATGGGAATCGCCAATACGCGCCAGCAGCGGCGTACCGGGTGCTAAACCGGGGATATCCCCGATGGTCACCACGCCCTGCGCACTGGCCGAAGGGACAATCTGTGGCAAGGCGGCGCGCGGGATATGAAACAACGCCAGCAGCTCATCATCCCAGTCACCCGCATGCAGGCTATACAACTGGGTGCGAGCCGCATTGGCATGATCGGTAACGAAACACTCACCGCCGCTAAGTTGCCAGCTTAGCCAGCTATCAACGGTGCCGATGCACAGCTCGCCCGCCTGCGCGCGCGCCAGGCCATCCGGCAGCGCCGCCAGCATGCCGGTCAGTTTGGCGGCGGGAAACATCGGATCGACGGCCAGCCCGGTCAGGCCGGTAATACGTGCGGCTTTACCCGCCTGGCGCAGGTCGCGACAGAACGATTCTGAGCGACGATCCTGCCAGCTCACCAGTGGGGTGAGCGGCTGCCCGTCACGCCGCTGCCAAATCAGCACCGATTCACGTTGATTGCTGATCGCCACGGCGGCTATCGGCGCGCCGCCGCATTGTGCCAGGCAGTCACTCATCGCCTGTTTTACCGCCTGCCAGATGGCCAAAGGGTCCTGCTCCGCCAGACCCGGTTGCGGATGGGCCAGCGTCAGTGGCTGGCTGCCACGCGCCACTACGGTGCCACTGCGGTCCACGGCAATCGCTTTGGCGTTGGTGGTGCCCTCATCAATCGCCAGTATTAACGGCCCTGCCATGTTTACGCTCCTGCGCAAATGCGCACTGCATTATTCACTACGCCAGCAGCATCAATGCTATGCCGGGCACGGGTGGAGGCACGGTCTCCGGCGATGGCGTATTGCCCATCCGGGATACCCAGCCGCAACAGCGGGATGCCACAACCCCCTTCGGCCAGCACCTCCGCCACCAGGCTGCCTACGCCGCCGTTAACGTTATGTTCTTCCACGGTGATCACCGCTGGATAGTGATTTAACAGTTCGCGCAGCTGTTGGGTATCACAAGGGCGAATCGATGGAATGGCGATCACACCTGCATCGATCCCCTGCGCCTGCAACTGCTCTGCCGCCGTGACAATTTCGTGTACCGTCGATCCCATCGCTACCAGCGCAATGTCGTGTCCGGTGCGCAACACATCGATCTGACCTGGGCGGAACTGATAGTTTTCATCGTGCAGCTGCGGCAGGTCTTTCCCATCAAGACGGATATACACCGGCCCGACATGTTCCAGGGCGTAATCAATGATCTGCCGACACTCCAGCGGACAGGAAGGGGCGTAGATTTCGATGTTGCCAAAACCGCGCATCACCGCGATGTCGTCAATGCTGTGGTGGGTGCTGGCCAGTGGGCCATAACTGGCCCCGGCATTCAGGCCAAAAAGTTTGACGTTGGTGTTGTTGTAGCAAACATCGACCTTCACCTGTTCATTGGCGCGTGAAATCAGAAAAGGCGCCGCGTTACAGGTCGCCGCCACTTTGCCGCCGATCGCCAGCCCGGCAGCGGTGCCGACCAGGGTTTGCTCGGCGATACCGACATTCACCAGCCGATCCGGGAATGCCTTGATAAAGGGGGAGATTTTGGCGGTGGATGTCGAATCCGCCACCACCGGCACCAGATCGATGCCACGATTGACCGCGTCGATAAACGCGTTGACCATCACGTTGGCCAGGTGTTGTGCATTACTCATCTTTCAGCTCCTCCAGTGCCTGTGCGACCTCTTCCCCTTTCGGTACCCGGTGATGCCACTCGGCTTTACTTTGAATAAACGAAACCCCAAAGCCTTTTTCGGTGTCGGCCACCACCACCTGCGGCTTGCCATTGCGCGGCAGATGCTCCAGCGTCTCCACCACCGTCGCCATATCGTTGCCGTTGCATTCGGTGACGTCTAAGCCGAATGCGCGCCATTTTTCCGGCAACGGATCGGTGTTCATGATGTCGCGGGTGTGCCCTGCCAGCTGTAACTTGTTCTTATCGTTGATAATTACCAGGTTATCGAGGCCATAATGCGCCGCCACCAGCGCCGCTTCCCAGTTACTGCCCTCCGCCAGTTCCCCATCACCGGTCACCACATAAATCATGCGGTTGCTGCCATCTTTTTTCGCTGCCAGCGCGATACCGACCGCCACCGGCAAGCCGTGACCGAGTGCGCCGGTATTCAGCTCGATACCCGGGGTTTTTTGCCGTACCGGATGGCCTGGCAAATGCGAATCGGCATGCTGATAGGTTGGCAGCCAGTCGGTGGGGAAATAGCCCGCTTCCGCCAGCACGCAGTAATAACCGCCCACCGCATGGCCTTTGGACTGGATATAAATGTCGCGCTGCGGATCCTGAGTGCGATCGGGTGCGCAATTGAGGATGCGGAAATACAGGGCCGTCAGGATTTCCACCTGCGATAAATCAGCCCCGGTGTGCCCACCCGCCGGGCTGCCCGCATTGAGCTGGATGATACGGCGACGCACCGCCCGCGCTTTGGCGGTGAGATCGGCCACAGAGTATTTGAAAGGATTCATGGTTACCTCTGAATTTTAAATCGAATCTGAATATATATTCCTGCATAGCAAAAAAAGGGGGACAGACAAGGGCCGCCTGCACCCCAACCGATTAAACTTTTGCGTTGCTGCCCCCCTCCTCGATCAACGCTTTCTGCGCCACTACCGCGGCTTTTTGCTGCATCCGGCTTTGCATCTGGTCAATGATCACCGCGACAATAATCACGATGCCTTTAATCACCATCTGCCAGAATTCGCTGACCCCCATCATGATTAAGCCATCGGCGAGAAAGCCGATAACGAAGGCTCCCACCAGCGTGCCAAGAATGGTGCCACGCCCACCGGCCAGCGAAGTCCCACCCAGTACCACCGCCGCGATGGCGTTCATTTCAAACGAGGTACCATTGGCGGGATGGCTGGCAACCAGCTGCGATGACACCACAATCCCGGCGATCGCCGCACAGAAGCCCGACAAGGTATAAACCCAGATTTTTACCTGCTTCACCTTGACCCCGGAGAGTTCCGCCGCCCGCTCGTTATCGCCAATCGCATACACCTGACGACCAAACGGCAAGCGGCGGGCGATATAGGCGATCACCAGCGCCAGCAGCACCATCATCCAGATGGCCCACGGCAGACCGAGGAAGTAACCGGCCCCGATTTTGTCAAAACCGGTATTGCCGAGGAGTGGATTGCCTTGCAGGCCGGGAAACGTCTCACCACCGGAGGTGAGCATCGCGGTACCACGCAGGATGTACATGGTGCCGAGGGTGCAGATAAAGGGAGCGACGTTGTAACGCGTAATGATCCAGCCGTTGGCGGCACCAATTAACGCTCCCGCCAGCAACACCAGCGGCACAATCACCCAGACGCTGGGGAAGATGGCGATACCAAACATCGGCAGCACAATACCTTTGGTGATCAGCCAGCCAGCGATCATGCCGCACAACCCGAGCGTCGCGCCGATGGAGAGGTCAATACCGGCGGTGATAATGACAAAGGTGATACCCAGCGCCAGGAAGGCGTTGATGGCGATGTGTTTGACCATAATCACCATGCTGCCCAACGCGAGAAAATCCGGCACCGTCACCGAAAAGAAACCCACGATCAGGAACAACGCGATAAAGGTGCGTAGTTTTAACAGCAGCAGAATCAAACCTTCGCGTGAATTAAAGGCTTTAGCTGGCTGGGCGGCGAACGCCACGGCGCTGTTGCTTTTCATCTTCAGAACCCCTGTGCGCTTGCTTTAACCAGCGCCGCTTCTTCCGCTTCAGCGCGCGGAAGATCGGCTGTGAGTTTGCCGCCGGACATCACCAGAATGCGATCGGCAACGGCCATGATTTCTTTCAGATCGGAGGTGGAAAACAGCACCGCAATGCCCTGCTCCGACAGGCGCACCATCATGCGAAACACCTCCGCTTTGGCCCCGACATCAATGCCACGACTCGGTTCGTCCAGCAGCAGCAGGCGCGGATTGGTTAACAGCGAGCGGCCAATCACCACCTTCTGCTGATTACCGCCGCTTAACGCGCTGATCGCCACCTCCGGCGATGAGACTTTGATCGCCAGATTCCCCACCGTGCTGTTCACCGCTTCGCGTTCCGCCTGCTGGGCAATGACCATACGGTGCGACAGTCGCCGCCACAGGCTGGCGATGGTCAGATTGCTGGCGACAGAGGAGATGGGAAAGATCCCGGCGCGTTTACGATCTTCCGGCACCAGGCTCATCCCCATACGGATACGTTCTGCAGTTGGCAGACGCGTGGGCAGTGGTTTGCTATCGAGCCAGAGCTTACCGAGATAATTACGCTGGCTACCCAGCAGGCACTCGAACAACTCGGTGCGTCCGGCACCCATTAGCCCGTAAATGCCGACAATCTCCCCGGACCGCACATGGAAGCTGACATCATCCACCAGCGTGTTGCCATTCGGGCTGACACAGGTGATATGTTCTGCCTCCAGTACCGGCGCGCCAAACTGGCGATTCGGCGGCAGAAAGTTGCTGACCGGTTCACTGCCGAGCATCTCGCGCACAATCCACGGCACATCGATCTCGCTCACCTGCGCTTCCGCCTGGAAGCGTCCGTCGCGCAGGATGGTGATCACATCGCCAATCGCCATCAGCTCCTCCAGCCGGTGCGAGATATAAATAATCGAGACCCCCTGGCGCGTCAGTTCACGGATCACCCGGAACAAAATCTCCACTTCGGTTTTACTGAGCGCCGAGGTGGGTTCGTCGAGGATCAGGATGTCGGCGTCCTCCGCCAGCGCTTTGGCAATCTCCACCAGCTGCTGCTGCCCGACTTTAAGGTTGCCGACCTTTTCCTGCGGCGAAATCGGTTGATCGAGGCGCTGCATCAGGGTGGCGGTGCGGCGCGCCTGTTCCGCTTCGTTGATCGGGCGGATGCCACGCTGAATCTCGCGACCGAGAAAAATGTTCTCGGCCACGCTGAGGTTTTCAAACAGGTTCAGCTCCTGATGCACCATACCGATACCGTGCTGTGCCGCTTCACGGGTGTTGCCGAACACCACTTTCTGCCCGTTAAGAAACATTTCGCCGGTGGTGGGTTGCTGGACTCCGGCGAGAATTTTCATCAGCGTCGATTTACCGGCACCGTTCTCGCCGATAATGACGTTAACTTTGCCGCGCCAGACGCGATAATCCACCCGATCCAGCGCCAGCGTGCCGGGGAACAACATCGAGATATGATTCGCCTGCAGGATAATTTCGTCGCTCATCATCCGTTCCCCTGTTGCAACTGGACAGCCACCACTTCATCCACCGTACCCGGCCCCATCGTGACCGCCAGAATCGCCTGTAGCGGTTTGCCCACCCAACTGGCATCCACCGCTGGCAGTTGTTTCACTGCATGGCGATTCAGCGCTTTGGTCAGCTGCGCGTACTGCACCTGATTGGTGAACTCTTCGAAACGGAAACCCGCGGCATCACGAATCGCATTGCTGCGCAGCACCGGGCCAATCAACACCTTCACCGGTTTGCCATTAATGGTGACAGTCAGGACGCGTTCGCGATCGTTGCTGTTATCCAGCGCCGTCACGGTGCCACCCGCACGGACAAACACACTTTCGCTGGTGCCCGCTTTCAGCGTATGGCTTTTGGTTTCCATATCCCCCCAGCTCAGCGCCTGTTTTTCTGCGGGCTGAGCTACCCGGCTTTGCCAGCTCTCCTCCGCGATTTGTTGCGGCGTCTGGTTGGTGTAACCCGGTTTGGCATGGGGATCTTTCGGCATGATGGGATTGCCGTTTGCATCAAGATCCACCACGGTGCATGCCGTCAGCAGCAACGTCAGCGCCGCCATGATCAATCCGCCAGCTGCTTTACCCTTCATGCCGACCTCCGCTTACTGCGCCAGACGGAAGTTTTTCAGCTTCGCGGCGTTGCTGTCGTCGATCAGCACGCAGTCCATCAGCTGTTTCTCTTCCTTCTGCGCTTTACCGTGGGTCAGGTAATAATCCGCCTGCTCCACCGCCATCTGCGCCTGATCCCAGCCCGGTTGCAACACCGTGGCTTTGATATTGCCTTTATTCAGGATCGAGTCGCGGGTGTAATCACTGCCGTCAAACCCGACCACAATCACGTTGGTTTTGCCGGCCGCTTTCAGCGCCGCTTCAGCACCAAGCGCCATGGTGTCGTTACCGGAGATCACGCCCTTGATATTGGGGTTTTTCTGCAGAATGGTTTCCATGCGGCTAAAGGCTTCGGTCTGGCTCCAGTTAGCGCTCTGCTGTGCCACCATTTTCATGTCGCTGTAATCATCCAGCACGTCGTGGTAGCCCTGTGAACGCACGCCCGCATTGGTGTCAGACTCTTTACCCAACAGCTCGACGTAGTCACCCTTACCGCCCAGCAATTTGGCAAACTTCTCAGCACCCAGCTGCGCCCCCTGGTAGTTGTTGGAGACGATTTGTGCGACCGCGACGCCGGTTTTATTGATTTCGCGATCGATCAGGAAGGTCGGGATACCGGCATCTTTGGCTTTCTGCACCGGCCCGACCGTGGCATCCGCCCCGGCGTTATCGAGGATGATCGCTTTGGCTTTGCGCGCAATGGCTGTTTCGATCAGCTGATTTTGCTTGTTAACGTCATCATCGTGCGAGGCCACCAGCGTGGTATAACCCAGCGCTTTGGCTTTTTCCTGCGCGCCATCCGCTTCGGCTTTAAAAAACGGGTTATCGTGTGACGGGGTAATAATGGCCAGCAGGCCCTTATCCGCTGCCACAGAGGCAGCAGACAACGTCAGGAGTGAAGCCAGCAGGGTAACTTTGACGAGGTTCGCGTTCATTGGTTTTTCTCCGCTTGAATATATATTCAATTGCGATTTTATATGCACAATGACTATGCACCCGACAAGGGATGCCGTCCAATGCCGGATCCTGAAAAAGCGAAAACGATCACAAATTGTTCTGCGTTGTTATTTCTGAGCGGGTGATTAACAATACCAGGCAGATCTGAAGAGGGAAAAAACCATGGCAAAACAGGACGAACAACGGCTGATGGTGAAAATTGCCACCCTGTATTACCTCGAAGGGATGAAGCAATCGGACATCGCGCAGCTGCTGAAACTGTCGCAATCCTTTGTCTCACGCATCCTCAACCGAAGTGTGAAAGAAGGCGTCGTTAAAATCAGTGTGGTACCACCAGCCAACGTGTTTCCTGAGCTGGAGAAAGCCATTGAGCAGGCCTATCAACTGCCGCAGGCGATTGTGGTAGATGTACCGGAGCAGGCATCCGCACTGCAAATTAAGCAATCCATTGGCTCGGCGGCGGCACATTATCTGGAAACCCGCCTGCGCGCCGATGAGTTGATCGGCATCTCCTCCTGGAGTGGCACCATCCGCGCCATGGTGGATGCGTTGCATCCGCTCACGGCACCCTGTCGCGGCGTGATCCAACTGCTGGGCGGTGTGGGGACCAACGGCAATGTGCAGGCCACTATCCTGACGCAAAATCTGGCGGCGCTGCTGAATTGTCCGGCATGGCTGCTGCCGTCACAGTCGATTGAGCATTCGGTGCACGATCGCCAGCGGCTGTCAGTCAATCCTGATGTCGCGGTGGTACTGGAGAAATTTGAACAGGTGGATCTGGCGATTGTCGGCATCGGCGATCTTGAGCCGTCTGCGCTGCTGCGTAATTCCGGGAACTATTACGACGAGGAGATGCTGCGCACCCTGGCACAACGCGGTGCGGTGGGCGATATCTGCCTGCATTACTTCGATGCCGAGGGGAAACCGGTGCTGAGCGCGGCTGAAGATCCGGTGATCGGTATGGAACTGGCGCAGGTCAAAAAGTGCCCGCAGGTGGTGGCGCTGGCCGGTGGTAAAGAAAAAGCGCAGGCGATTCGCGGTGCCTTACGCGGCGGCTATGTGAATGTGCTGATTGTCGATTATCCCACCGCAAGATTGTTGCTGGAGGGATAACCCGACGTAGCGGCGCGATTTATCGCGCAATTTCGTGCGCGATGCAGGAAAACCCGCGCGATAAATCGCGCCGCTACAGGGGGATCTGTCGAACATTAACCGATGGTGCGATACGCCGTGGTGACTTTCCACAAATAACGCGGTGCCTGCGCCGCCGGATGTTTGTTCTGCACATGCTGATAAAATTCATCAGGACTCATGGCATTGATCATCGCAATGGCGCGGTCACGGTCACGCGAGAAAGTGCGCAGCAACGCCCCGGCACCATTGGCGTAGGAGACAATGGTGGCATAACGCAATGTCAGCGGATCACGGATACCGGCGAGTTCCGACTCCTGCAGGATACGGATATAGGCGGTACCGATATCAATATTTTTCGCGGGATCGCGTAACTCAGATGAACTTGGCTGACCACGACGTCCCTGGGCGCGATACACCGCACGGCCTGCTGTGGAAGCTTTAATCTGCATCAACCCAACCGCATTGGAACGGCTGGTCACGGTGGGGTTGCCCCCCGACTCGACACTAATAATGGCGCTGATTAACTTCTCATCAACACCATAATGACTGGCGGCATCTTCAGTAAACATTGACCATGCGTCATTGATTTTCGACGGTGGTGCCTGGGTTAAAGGTGTATTTTTCTCTGGAGTCACAACAGTTTGCGGTTCGCTGGCACATCCCGCCAGCAACAGCGCAGAGAGCATAAGTAGTCGGATTTTCACTGAATTTTGTATTCCGCAATAGATTCGGCGCAAGCTATCATACCTGGCTTACGAACAGGAAAAATTGCCGTTTGTCCTAAATACGTAAAAAACCTTGCCAGGTCGTGACTTCCGTAACGCATTTCGTCATCATCGGCAAGCCAACCCACAGCAGGATGAGAGTTATGGTTGTCCCCCGTTCGATACGTCTGATCGCCCCTTCTGGTTACTGCCACAATCAGGATGCTGCCCAGCGCGCAGTGACGCGTTTGCAGGCTGAAGGTCATCATCTTGAAAATCAAACCGCCATTGCACGCCGTTTTCAGCGCTTTGCCGGTGATGACCAGCAACGGCTGAATGACATCAATCAGCTGGCATCACTCAGCCCGCTGCCGGATATTGTGCTGGCGATACGCGGCGGTTATGGTGCGTCACGGCTGCTGGATAACCTTGACTACGTGGGTTTGCAGCGCCAGTTGCTGAACCAGCCGGTTGCCTTATGTGGTCACAGCGATTTCACTGCGATTCAGCTGGCGCTGCTGGCGCAAACCGGGCTTATCACCTTCAGCGGGCCGATGCTGGCAGGCAATTTTGGTGCCGAGACATTATCTGATTTTACCGTGAACCACTTTTGGCAGGCGCTGACATCACCTACAGTCAATCTTAACTGGCGCAGCACCAGCCCTGATGAGGGGCGCTGGCAGGGCACCTTATGGGGTGGCAATCTGGCGATGATCTGCTCGCTGATTGGCACGCCCTGGCTGCCACAGATTGAAGATGGCATTCTGGTGATCGAGGATGTGAATGAACATCCCTTCCGCATTGAACGCATGTTGATTCAACTGCATCAAAGCGGCATCCTGGCGCGGCAAAAGGCGATTGTTACCGGCAGTTTCACCAGCACCTCCCTTTCTGACTACGACAACGGCTTTGATTTTGCCACCGTCTGGCAGCGTATGCGGGATGAGTACCAGTTACCGGTGATCAGCGATTTGGCTTTTGGCCATGCCTTTGACACCGTCACGCTCCCCCTCGGCGCCAGTGCAAGTTTGCAGATTCGTAACGGAGAAGCCCAGTTCGCCTTTACCGGCCACCCGACATTGCGCTAACGGCATTGCCGCAGGAGACCGACAATGAAGCCGCTATACGACGATTTGTGGATCTCCACACCGGAATTTCCCGCCGAAGAAGCGGAAAGTGACCTGATGATGCATGGGTTTATGCTGCGCCATCCGCGCGGCAACCTGCTGATTGGCCGGGTTGAGAACCCGCTCGATCACGAAGTTCTGGCCGATGCGGGCGGCGTTATTCGTCATTACCTCACCCACTGGCATGAGGCCGCGCCGGGTGCGCTGGTGATCCAGCAACGTTTTAATAGCGCATTGTATTGCCACAACCGTGCCCTCGGGCCCGTCAGTCGGGTGATAGAACCGGATGACACCTTCAGTCAGCAGGATGCACATTTCGGCGATTTCCACCTGTTACCGACCCCAGGTCATACCCCCGGCAGCTGCAGTTATCTCTACCACTCCCCGTTTGGGCGTACCTATTTATTTGTCGGGGATACCCTGACGCGTGAGCATAATCGCTGGATTAGCGTGCTGGTGCCAGAAAGCAATCCGGCTGAGCTGCTCCAGTCGCTCGATCTGTACCGCTCACTGCGCCCGGATGTGGTGTTGATGAGCACCACGCGGGGTCATCTGGCATGGCAGAAAATGACGTTGCCAGGCTGGCTGGCGGCCATTGATGAAGCGGAACAGGCGCCGCTGGATTTACGCCAGCAGCCGCCTGGTTAATCAGAGGGTTTTGCTCAGATAATGACGCTGATGGTGGCGCGGATAGTTATCCAGGCTAAAACGCAGCGTGTAGCCCAGTTTTTCGTAAAAAGGTAGGGCCTGAAAGCTGGCAGTATCCACCTGGGCATAACAGCAACCCCGTGCACGTGCTTCTTCTTCCGCCGCCAGTATCAATTTGCTGCCCACCCCCTGCCCGCGCAGGGTGTCACTCACCCACAGCATATCAATGCGCAACCAGTTGCCACTGGTGGAGCCGGTCAATCCGGCCAGCTTTTTGCCATCGGCATCGGTGACAAACACGCCAATCGCTTTTAACTCATCAATATTAATGAAGCGACTATTAAAGGCGTTTAGCCCGAGACGAACTTCATCGAGATCCTGATGTGTCACCCTTTCCGTAACCTGAAGTTGCATGGTCGGTTCCTTGTGGCGGAATCATGAAGGCGGATGCTGGTTATCGTCGTAACGTTCCAGCGAGAGGATATCAATATCGCGTTTTTCCGTGCGATTACAAGGCAACAGCCTATCGCTGTCGGCGTAAACGAAAAAGGTATCGCCGTTGTTTTTATTGACGATCAGCTGATCGCCATTGCGGAAACGGGTAATGGCTACCTGATCACCATCCTGCAAATGGGTGCGTTGTTGACCGGCGGCGATCTGGAAATGGTGCGTCGGCCACATCAACGTGCTGAGACCATATTCAGCCCGCGATACTGTCATCGTGGGTCGCCCCGGACAGGTGATCTGGAATTCGCTTTCGCTCCAGGCAGGCGCAATCTGGCACGCCAGCAAGCCAACGACAATAGCTATCGCCTTCATTGGATTCTCCGCTGAGGTTAGATAATGATTTTATTGGGGTTTTACGGAGGGTATCACAAAATGCAGCGTGAAGACGGTAAATGGCCCGCCAGATGCGGGCCGGTACGTTATCGCGTCACCAAATCAATTATCGACAGAAGACATGTCTTTGATCTGACTTTGATTTATCTGCTGTTCTTTGCCATAGATATCTTTGTAAGTAATCATGCCAGTGTCCTTATCCACCACCGGTTTACCCTCGGTGACAATGGTTTGACCATCATTGGTATGCATAACATGATCAGAAGCACAGCCTGCCAGCAGCAGGCCCAGACTAAAAGTACCAATCAGAAACAGTGTCTTTTTCATCTCATCCTCCTTTTGGACTCATAGTCAGGTTTAGCACAGCATAAGGCCAGGCAAACCAGGACAAGGACTAATGTGCTCTGAACCCTGTACCACAGAAATGCCTGGCGCTGGCAAACACACGGGGCCGCGAATGCGTTATGATCGCCTGCGGAGGATGTTGTTATGAGAGATGAAAACGCGCTGTTTGCCCGCCTGGCGCAATCGCCCTTTCGCCGTCGCTTCCATCTGGGAGCGAAAGAACGTCAATATTGTCTGGATAAGGGACCGGAAATCATCGACCAGCACGCTGCAGATTTTATCGCGCGTCGCCTGGCGGAAGCCGAACCGCATAACGACGGCAAGCAGACGCCGATGCGCGGCCACCCGGTATTTATCGCCCAGCATGCTACCGCAACCTGTTGTCGCGGCTGCCTGGCAAAATGGCATGGCATTGCCGCACATCAGCCGCTTTCCGTGGAGCAGCAGCATTACATTGTGCGGGTGATCCACCGCTGGCTGGTGGGGGAAATGAATCAGTGAAGAAACTCGCGCCGTAACAGCCTTACGACGCGCTGCTGGCCCTACTCTTCGGCTGCAACCTCAGCTGCCACTAACATCAGCGCCAGTCCGGCGTCATCAGGATGGTACTGCTGCATCACCTCGCGCAGCGCCGATACACAATTCATCACCTGCTGTTTTTGGTCGGCTTCGAGTTTATCAATGGCGTGCTGCAGAATCATTAGACTGGCTTGTTCTTCTTTCATTACTTTTCCTTTGTTCTGCTAAGCTGATGCGCAATGCTGGCAAGAATACCGTTTATCTGCTAGCAAAGTCACCCTTTAACATTCCCCTCGCTTAACGATTACACAAATAGCAAATGGGAAGCGGCACCAGACCTGCTATGATCAGCATATCGTGGTCATCGCGCATGCTTTGGTGCCACGGCAAACCAGGGATCGAATCAGGAACAGGACCATGTTGCGAATCACCGTAGTTCTCACCCTATTGTTACTGGCTGGCTGCAGTTCTGCCCCGAAAGGCGTGGATTGCCCCGGCGAAGTCGCCACCATTTATGGTCAGGCGATGGGCAACACCGAAGCGCGTATTTTCGACCTGGTTAACGCGTTTTCCGTCACCAAAGAGGGTGTCACCGTGCAAAGCGGCAGCCTGCACTCCACTGACCGTTTTCAGTACGTGCCCTCTGCAGTGACATCCGAAGGTTATTATGCTCAACGCCTGTCGGATAAGCAGTTCCGTCTGATCAACCCTTATCAAAACACCATGATCACCTGGACATGCCCGTAAGCCGTGCGTCGCACGGCAAGATGGTTTATTGTCAGGAATCGTCAAGCTACGGGTCTGCGTCATGGAAAAGAGTCTCGACAATAACGGCTATATTGAGTTTCCCTTTCCGGCGACCACGAATGTGGATGGCTCAGTCAATCCCTGTGGCATCGATCTGACGCTGGAAACCGATCGCATTGAAGAGGTGAGAGTCTGTCAGCACTCTGCCAATCTGCGCCGTTTGCTGGAAGAGGTGAATTTGCAGGATGGCCTGTTTATGACGCTGGCCTGCGACTGGCAGCAGCGCGACGATGGGGTATGTGGTTTTATTGATGTGGCCTTCCGGCCGATGCTCTCGGCAAACAGCAAGGACGAAGCGCTCAGCCTCGACCAGGCATTCGAAATGTACCTGTCCCGCCAGGAGAAGCAGCACAACATGGCAGGGGGTGCGCTGGTTAATTACGCCCGTGCAGTGCTGGACTGGAGCTGGTCCCCTCTTCAGCAGCGCCATCTGCGCTACGAAAAAATCACCATTCGCTACTACTGCCAGCAGGCCGAAGATGCCGAGTGGTGTTTTGACCATCTGCGCCATTTTCTTGTGAGCTGGTATCCGGCTTATCGCGGCGCACGTTAGCTTTCCTTTTTATCTTTTCTCTGACAGGAGTCACCATGAGATTTGTTGTGCGTATTGTCACTCTGTTGTTTGTTGTCGCCCTGCCGTCACTGGCCTTTGCCGAAGATTGCTGGCAAACGCGAGCCGGTATCGATATGGGTTCTGGTACTACCAAAATTGCTGTCACTGAGGTGAATATCTGCCAGCATCAACTCGGGAAAGTTTTATTTGAGGACCAGCGCCCGATTGGTTTCAACGACGCGCTGGCCCACTCCGGCAACAATCAGCTGGATGAGGCTATCCAGCAGCAGGGATTGCACGCTTTACAACAACTGGTGACCCAGGCGCAACGCTATCATCCGCAACGTATCAGCGGCGTTGCAACCGCCGTTTTCCGTTCCGCCGGTAACGGCCAGGCAGTGATTGACCGCTTTAATCAGCAGGCGGGTGTGCAGCTGAAAATCATCAGCCAGCAGCAGGAAGCCGAGCTGGGTTTCCGCTCCGCTAAAGCCGCACTCAATGATCCAAAACTGCGCGATGAGGATCTGCTGGTATGGGACATTGGTGGCGGTTCGATGCAGATGACCGCCTGGCGCGAACAGCAGGGACAAGCCGTGTCAGATGTGTATCAGGGCAAACTGGCTTCAGTGACGCTGAAAAACTTCATTGTTGATGTGTTGAAAAATCAGCCGTCCGCAGCCTCTGCGAATCCTATCGGTTCCTGGCGCCCTTCTGTGCTGCGTTTTGTTGAGTTTTATGCTCACAACGATGTTCCGGCACAAATTAAACAGGACCTCAGCACCCGTCGGGTGATTGGTATCGGCGGTGTGCACGGTTTCTCAATTAAGAATCAGCTGAAACTGAAAGGTCATCAATATGATCTGGCCGCACTTGAGCAGGCGTCAAAGCAACAGGTATGGAAAGGCGATAGTGAACTGTCTGGTGATTATCGCGCCACCGACGTGAGCAACTTGCTGCTGGTTGAAGGCTATATGCGTGCTCTGGGAATTAAAGATGTCACGGTGGTGAAAGCCAGCCTGATTCAGGGTGTGCTGCTGGAATAAATAAGGCCGGACGTCACGCCGGACGTCCGGTATGTCTATTATGGCTTTACCAGCCGGATCGCATGTTCCAGCATCCGTTGCTCATCGCGCTCATCATGGGCGCGATGGTGGCGGGTACGCTTCAGCAGGTCAGCGATTTCTTCTCTTTTGGTTTCGTGCCCGCATTCCGCCAGCACAATCACCGCATCACCAATCACCCGACAAACTTCGTCATAATCGTCCTCATTTAATACGTCACGTTTCATCACTCCTCCTGACGCTCATTACCTTTACCAAGCCTGGACAGAATTCCGCCATCCTGCAAACCCCTGTTACAAGCCGATGTCCCTCGCGGTTGCTGGTGACGCATTCCCTGACTACGCTGAAAGAGAGATTCACAACCATCAGGGAGTCATTTATGACTGGAAAAGCGGAAGCAAAACTGAATGAAGCAGCAGGAGCAGTAGAAGAGAAAGTGGGCGAAGTCACGGGTTCACGCCGCCATCAACTCAAAGGTGCAGCCCGACGTTATCCGGCAAAGGCCAGCTATGCGGCCCAGGATGCTGCTGATTGCGTCATTAAAAGCGTACGTGAAAATCCGGTGACCGGATTAGCGCTGGCAGCCAGTGTCGGTATCGTTGTCGGTTTTCTGCTGGGAAGGAAATAAGCATTTCAGGTTGCGCACGGAGGCGCAAATATCATCCCGCTAACTACCCCTTATTTTTATTATTCCGCCTGACTGAGAAATTTCTCCTGCCACTTCTCTTATTCTTATTATTGCAAAGAACTTCCTCAACCCTCTCCTGACATATTTTGTTTATTCTTGTTACGGAATTAAACACTGGAGATTTAGGGATGAAGAAGTTATCAGTAATTGCAATAGCGACATTATCTGCGATATACGGTGGTAATGCATTTGCCGTGGAAGTCACACCTGAAGAAAGTGGCACCATTGCTGCAGATCACCACGGTAGCGCAGGTGATGTGAGT
The DNA here is from genome assembly GCF_011395035.1 of Pantoea cypripedii. Taxonomy (NCBI): domain Bacteria; kingdom Pseudomonadati; phylum Pseudomonadota; class Gammaproteobacteria; order Enterobacterales; family Erwiniaceae; genus Pantoea; species Pantoea cypripedii. The sequence goes on along the minus strand of NZ_CP024768.1, from coordinate 1,645,971 downwards.
CGCCATCGTGGTGACCGCCTGAAAACTAAAATACAATGGAAAGCATGGAGCAATGATATGGATGGGCTGCATCCGCACAGCCCCAAAAATTACCAGGTTTACAAAGTTGAATATACTAACCCAGGAGATATTTATCCTTCATCCGGTAATAGCAGTAACCTGATTCTCAGTGAAAACGAGAATGGATTTGCCGCGAATCTGGAAAAGAATGTCCCCTTTCAGCTCAACAGTAATAAGATCGTCGGCATGTATTTCGATGAGTGGGCTTATTGGGAGCGCTCATATACCGCTGATTTAGTCCCGGCGAAAAACCTGACACATATATTCTGGAGCTTCCTCGGCCTGTGTGATTTTGGTGCACAACGTCCGGGTAATGTGACCCTGCCAGTGACTAACAATACCGGGCTGATCGCTGAAGGTAACGAGCGCGGGCAAAAAATCCTGAAAGCGATGTGCGGTCAGGGTAATTTTCCGGTTGAAAACGGAGAAACCGGCTGGGAGGGTAACGATACACCCGCTAAACAGCAGGGTGATTTTTCCGTCTCGCGTTACGATCCTCAGGCCTCATATTTTGGTCTGAAGGCGCTGGAAAGAATGAAGAAGGCGAACCCACAGCTGAAAGTGATGGTGTCCGTCGGTGGCTGGTCAATGAGCGCACCGTTCCACGCGATGGTAGAAACCAAAGAAGGACGCGAAATTTTCGTTAAATCCATTATGAATTTCCTCAGCGAATATCCTTTCGTTGACGGTATCGATCTTGACTGGGAATTCGTTGGCTTTACCGGAACCTCAGCCATGGGTGACCTGGCGATTGATGGTTACCAGAATGAAAGAGAACATTATACGGCGCTGGTCAGGCAACTGCGCTCCGCTCTGGATGCCCAATATAGTGGTGCGCAACGTAAACAGCTGAGTGCCGCCGTCAGCGCCTCACCCGCTAAACTCGCCGCAATCGATTTTAACAGCCTGAAAGATGATTTTGATTTTATCAATATCATGACTTACGACATGTACGGTGCCTTTGCCCGTAACCCGGGCCATCATGCGGGAGTCTATGCCAAACCGATTGCAGGAACCTATTACCAGCAGGGTAATCAGAACAAAATCAAAGACGAAGCGGGCAATATCGTTATTGATGGTCAGGGTAACGATATGACTGGCGAACAGGCGCAACGCGGTTTCAGTACCGAAGGCGCAGTAAAAGCCATTCTCGATAATAACCCGGACTTCCCCTCCGAAAAACTGGTGGTGGGTGCCGCTGCCTATAGCCGGGGCTGGCACAGTGTCAGCGTCAAACCCCAGCATGACAAACTTTTCTGGCATGGGATTGCCAATGGCGAAGAGGTCAGCCGTAAAGGGCTTGGCAGTAATGGAACCTTTGAAAATGGTGTGACTGACTATCGCGAATTGTACGACACCTTTATCAGTAAGAAGCAGGATACCTATTACGATAAACAGGCTGAAGCGGCCTATATCTGGAAACCCATCGCCTCGGTAAATGGTAATCCAACGGCTCAGGTTGAAACCTTTGACTCGCAGCGTTCAGTGATTGCCAAAGGTGACCTGCTTAAAAAATATAAATTAGGTGGCATGTTTGTCTGGGCGGCCAGTAACGATAATGGGTTGATTCTGAATAGTATGAACGCGGCTGTTTGTAATAAGCTGGCGAACGGCAGCTACTATAACTTTACCGAAAACTATAACGGGGTTGTTGATACCAGGGTCCTCGAAGCGCAGCAGGGTATCCCGACCAAAGTCAATGAGATCCTCTCCGGACCGGCCAGTTACAACTTTAACGGCGAAGACTTCTGCACTTCCAGCGCCGACGAAAGTCTGGCCCCGGTGGTATCGCTGAATACAACAACGCTCTCCGTCGTCGGTACCAATGATATGGGTTTTGGCTATACGGTTACCGGCAGCAGTAATCAGCAGGATGTGAGCTGGAAGTGGGAACGTACCGAGGGGAGTAGCGCAATCACGCTTAAATCCTACGATAAAGAATCTGCCGAAATTGTGGTGCCAAAGGGACTGTTTGATGTTTCAGCAACATTCCGTTTGACCGCCACTAACAGCAAACAAAAATCTGGCGAAGCATTCGTGACCATTCAGGTAGCGAAACCCGCCGTTGAGATTACCGGTTCAGCCAGCATGCCATCCGCAAGTCCGGCCCAAATGCAGGCCATGGCGAATTTTGACCAGGCTAGTTATCAATGGACACTGAAACAAGGCTCCCAGGTCGTGGCGAATGGGATTGACCAGAATGGACAGATTAAAGCCGGTCTGACCGCTGGTAACTACCTTGTCGAAGTTAATGCTTCAAGTGTGAAAGGTGCGCGCTCGGCAACGCAAACGCATGCGATTGAAGTCACTCAAGAGGCACAAAATAATGATCAGGCATTTATTGATGCTCTGGGATTAGTCATCCTCCCCACAGACAACGGCAGCAGCATCACTTTCGCCGGTGGCGTATCTTCTTCTGCTGCGGCGACCAGCGTGCCAACCTATAAGTGGACACTTCCATCAGGTGCCCAGGGTGGCAGCAATGGACTGGCTACACAGAGTTTTACCGTTAACAAAACCAATCAGGTACAGAACCTGAAAGTCACGGTGTCAGTCACGGCGGGTAAGGAGTCCCGCGCACTGGTGAAAGATATCACCGTTCCGGCGCTCGCTGATTCGACGGGTTATCCTGAATGGGTTTACGGTAGCAACTATAAAACCGGTGATGTGGTGCAACACAAAGGCAAGCTGTTCCAATGTGTTATCGCAGGTTGGTGTAGCCAGACCGGTGAATGGTCTCAGTTACATTACGAGCCAGAAACAGGGATCAGCTGGACTCAGGCCTGGAAGTACTACAACAAGTAACACCACAGAGTTAACCACTCATCCTCGCTGCGATCATTGCGATCGCAGCTTTTTTATTCATCAACATTGGGGCTGCAGCCAGGATTACTGATGATATCCCACGTCATCACGCCTTTCCTGAATATGTTCGTCCGGCGTTTCTGCCACATCAGCCATACCGTTGTTACCTGAATCAAGGTGGCGACCACTGTATAAATGCATACTGGGGGGCGCAGGTAGCGGTTGCGCACAGGACCCAAAAGACAGCAACAGAAAAAACCAGGCAGCCAGCGGCATCTTCCTCATTATCCACTCACCCTAACAATGATCCAAAAGTGCGCTTAGCTTGCCTGAGGCTATGTAAATTAGTGTCAGTACAGCGCAAAGCTGCGTGGTGAGCGTTGAGCAGATGCAAAAAATCAGGCCTGTGATTTACGGGTTTTATAGCGCGCCACCATGGTCATTAACGCCTGATAAATCAGACCCGCATAGAGACTCATCACGATTGCCAGGCCGGGCTCTTTCCCCTGTGCCTGCCAGGACACAAACCACATAAAAATCCCCCACAGCAGAGAAAACACCAGCCAGCCCTTAATGAACTTCATCACACCCTGCATAACCCCTCCTGTCATTGAGCGCTGACGATAACGGTTTGCCCGACAAAAAACACGACTCAACTTTCGGGAATGTTATCTGCATCACCCTGGTTTATTTTTTGCGGGAAAAGATTGACAACCTGGTCAATAAAGAGGCACCCTTTTTGCGGCATAAAAAGCCAGATCTCAGATATCACTGATGGAATGACGGCAATAATCACCAATCTTTTGCCTGATATTTACCTAAATAATGGAATATAACATGCTTAAAAATACCCTGACGCTAAGCGCCATCGCGCTATCCCTTGTTTTCCTTAGTAGTTGTGCCCAGCCAGACAACAGTGCAAAGCGCCATGCCATTCATTTTGTTCATACTATTGATGATAACGACCCAAACTTCAGAATGAATAAAGCGGACTCAATCCGCCTGATGACACCTTTTTTCGAGCAGTTCTGGCAACAGGGAAAAAAAGATCGTGAGGCAGGATTAACGGCAGCAGATGTACAGCAACGCGTTAATTATTATCGTAGTGATGAATTCTTAAAATCCATTCATGGCACCTCCCAATTCGCCGGGAAGGAATACAAGGAAAATATATCACCGCGCTGGCGAGACAATATGGCTAAGGCAATATCGGAAACCTATATGGATGGTTTTGAAGGACGGGGGTGACTATAAGCCGAAGGATGGCGGAAATCGCTTTTCTGATAATATTACTGGACAGTGCTACTGGTGATGGGAATACACTATGAATGGCTTCGTATCTGGCACGCCCAGGCGTCGGTTTTTAGTAAATTTAATCTGGTTATTTACGATATTACCCCTTTCGAATCAGGCCGCACCATGTAGCCCAATGAACACACATGGCTGGCTGGGAGTATTATCCTGGGTTTTTATGCTAATCGGTGCTTACGCATTTTATTCCGGGCTGTTTCGGTTTTACGTTTGGTTTAACAGTAAATAATATCCAAAGCCTCTCAGGTTTATGTGGGAGGCTTTTATTCACTATTGTCAATGAGCTTATGAGAGGTTACGGGGCATCACATTGATGGGAAAAATATTGAGGCAGGAAGCCAGCGAACCATGCAAACCCTCCCTTAGATACCACACTACAGTGGTTTCCATTATCTATTTTAAAAAACTCATACAAAGACAGTAGTCTTGATGAATTTTCACAAAGAACGATAGATTACGATCAATGTTCACTAAGTTATTGAGGCGTACTTTTCTTAAAGCATATGACGCGAAGAAAACCACTGAAACTATCACAATTGCGACCATCAAGTTGTGATGCTCGTATAATTTTTTAACTTTATTTTTAATCTTTAATATAAAAACACTCACCAAGGTATTATTTATTGACTTTGGTATAGTTGTGTTTTTTAATTGCATATCTATTTCAAGGTTAAATATAAAGTTAAAAGGGGATATTATATGATTAAACTATATGTTGTTCCGTTTTCTTTTCTGACACACAATGAAGCCAACAGTCTCTTTCATCTTAGAAAAAGGGTTTTTAAAGACAGGCTTGATTGGGCAGTAGATTGCTCTGATGAGAAGGAGATTGATGCATATGACACGCATGATGCCAGTTATATACTGGGTAAATACTGTGGTGAGGTAATTTGCAGTGTGCGATTTATAGAAATTGACAAGCCTAATATGTTGAAGTGTGGTGTTTTCAAATCATTTTTCAACAACATGAAGATTTCAAGCGGACATTATCTGGAAGCCAGCAGGCTATTTGTTAATAAAGAACGTATAAATAAATTAAAGTTGGCTCATCACCCTGTCTGCGCATTGATTTTTGTCGCAATGATAAATTTCACTCGAAGAAATAATTATGAAGGAATTTACTCTATAGTAAGCGAGGCCATATTAATCATTTGTCGGAGGATAGGCTGGAATGTGGAAGTGTTAGAATCTGGTTATTCTGAGAAAAGAGAGGCTGTGCATTATGTTTTCATGCCTGTAGATGAGCCGAATACTCATCTAATATTAAGAAAAATAATACCTGACCACCTTACCATTCACGAAGATTTCATTAATTACTCTCTTAATATTTAAAAAAAAACATATAATGATGGATTTCATTTATGTACAAATTAATGTTACATAATAGATGAAATGCCTAAAAAATAATTAGGAAAAAATTAATTTGATGCTTTCTTGTAAGATGAAATCAGTTTTGTGATCATATTATTTTTATAACTTTATCTAATCATCTAAAGTTAAGTCAATAACTCAGAAAAACATCGGACAAATCACTGATATTTTTTGTTGCCAGAGCTTCTAATAACCACACAAAATCTTCCATCGTAACTCATCCAGTTCTGGTGTTTAAAATTTCTTTCAATCAACTCAAATAGCTGAGAATAATTATGATGATTACATTTGAATCATGTAATTACAGTAAGATGCTAAAAAAAGACCTCAATGAATTTTACTTCATAAGAAAAAAAATATTTAAAGATAGATTAGACTGGTTAGTGAAATGTAAAGATGGCATGGAGTTTGATGAATATGACAATGAAAACACTAATTATCTCATAGGCAAAAAGGAAGGAAAAATAATTTGCGGATGCCGATTTATTGACATGCATTTTGATAACATGTTCACTGGGGTTTTCTATAAATATTTCGATAAGTTAACATTACCTGAAGGGAATTATGTAGAAGTTACCCGTCTATTTATTGATAATGAGCCAGATCTAGAATACGAATTCGCAAGAGATTTAAAGCTGCGTTTCTTTCTTAATATTCATGCTTTCGCAAAAGAATCTGGTTACGATGGTATTTATGCCGTCGTATCCGAGCAACTGCTGTGTAGTTTAATTAAAGCCGGGTGGAACATAGAAGTTCAAAAAATCGGGATATCTGAAAAAAAAGAACAGATCTATCTGATCATTATGCCAACTAAAGACATCGCAATACTTTGTCTAAAAGATGCTTTGAAAAACAAATATGCATAGTGGGCACCCGTATCACTTACAACTACTTCACTTTATTACCCGCCATTAGGAACAGTAATTAATTTTAAATCAGAGGCTAATCTGATTGCATGCTTTGCATTGACAGCCTCTAACTTCTGTACAATTTTTTCCATATGAAACTTTACTGTAGACACAGTGATATCCAAATGTGATGCAATTTCCCTGTAAGTTTCACCTACAGCAGCCCAATATAGAATTTCATTCTCTCTTGGAGTGAATGAAATACTGTGATTATCGTTGTCTATTTTGAAAAATTCATACAAAGACAGTAATTTCTGATGAACTTTCACAAAAATTGATAGATCAATATCAATATTTCGTGAGTTTTCGTCAGCTAAACCAGCTCTCTGATCATTGAAAATTGACAACAGTGCCAGATTATTTTTGTAGTCATGAATTATATATGTGTGTCCGTTATTGATATCATACTCTTTTGCATGAAGCATTACCTTTGGCAAAGCTAACTTCGAAGAGATAATAATTTCCTCGTTCCAGTTAAAACCTTCCACTCTCGTTAGTGCTTTCATTACTACCGGATCTACCATCTGATGGACATTTTTCACATATAAATCAAACCACTCAGGGAAATTGTTTATAATACGAATTTCATTTAAATCTTTTTTGCTTATGATGAAATATCCATATTTATAATCTTTTATCCCCGGGAAAGCCTCCTCCAGAAATAGTTTAACTTTTTCATTTATATCTTCATTTGCATAAAATTTTGACATTATCTTTCTTTGCCTCACGTTGTCTTTATTTTCTGTAATTCTTGCTTAACATATTCCTATGGTATAAACCATTTGATATACCGAATTTTATGAATTGTTATGATCGCCATCACTTACCCATACCAAAGCATAGGCATTGTAACATTAAAAATCAGGTTAATGTACGTAAGAAAACGTCCTTAGTTAACTAAGAATATTCTTTTTATTAGTGTTTATTCGGTTTCCCTCACCCTAAATTTAAACCAGGTTCAGGTAACAATTAAAGCCAACAAATTTAAAGACTGGCCTCACCTACCGCTAGTGCAAGTGCACCACAAAAAAACGGGAGCCATCGGCTCCCGTTCTTTATTCCACCTAAAAGGCAGCTTACATATTCGCGATAATCGCGTCGCCAAACTCTGAACATTTCAGCAGTTTAGCGCCTTCCATCAGACGTTCGAAGTCATAGGTCACGGTTTTGTTGGCGATAGCGCCTTCCATGCCTTTAACAATCAGGTCTGCGGCTTCGAACCACTCCATGTGACGCAGCATCATTTCTGCGGACAGGATGACGGAACCTGGGTTCACTTTATCCTGGCCTGCATACTTCGGTGCCGTACCGTGAGTGGCTTCGAACAGCGCGCATTCATCACCAATGTTTGCACCCGGTGCGATACCAATGCCGCCAACCTGCGCCGCCAGGGCGTCAGAAATGTAGTCACCGTTCAGGTTCATACAGGCGATAACATCGTACTCAGCCGGACGCAGCAGGATCTGCTGCAGGAAGGCGTCCGCGATCACGTCTTTTACGATGATCTCTTTGCCGGTGTTCGGGTTTTTGAACTTCATCCACGGGCCGCCATCGATCAGCTCGCCGCCGAATTCTTCTTTCACCAGCTGGTAGCCCCAGTCTTTGAAAGAACCTTCGGTGAACTTCATGATGTTGCCTTTGTGAACCAGCGTCAGGGAATCACGATCGTTAGTGATGGTGTATTCCACTGCAGCACGAACCAGACGTTTGGTGCCTTCTTCTGAACACGGCTTCACGCCGATACCACACTGCTGCGGGAAGCGAATTTTCTTCACGCCCATCTCTTCACGCAGGAATTTGATCACTTTGTCAGCTTCTGGCGTACCGGCTTTCCACTCGATACCTGCATAGATATCTTCAGAGTTTTCACGGAAGATCACCATATCGGTATCTTCAGGACGTTTTACCGGGCTTGGGGTGCCTTTGTAGTAACGAACCGGACGCAGACAAACGTACAGATCCAGTTCCTGGCGCAGTGCAACGTTCAGAGAACGAATACCGCCACCCACCGGAGTGGTCAGCGGGCCTTTGATGGCAACGCGGTATTCTTTGATTAAATCGAGGGTTTCCTGCGGCAGCCAGACATCCTGGCCATAGAGTTCTACTGACTTCTCACCGGTGTAAATTTCCATCCAGGAAATTTTTCGCTCGCCGTTGTAGGCTTTCTTCACAGCGGCATCAACCACCTTCAGCATCACGGGGGAAACGTCAACACCGATGCCGTCACCTTCAATGTAGGGGATGACCGGGTTATTTGGCACTACCAGTTTGCCCTGATCCAGGGTGATTTTCTGACCTTCCGCCGGAACAACTACTTTGCTTTCCATTAACCTCTCCTTCGAGCGATTTTTTGTTAATGATTTGTAAGATGCGCGTCAATACTACTTGAATATTTCCGCCGCGCCAATCACCGCAGTTTCGCGTTATAATGCGCTGATTGTCACCAACTGCAAAGCCCATGCGAAAAACTTCCCAACGAATTCACCAGGATAAACGATTCAGCGCCCCGTCACGCAAGCCTGTCCGCCGTGATACGCGGCCTCGGGGTCCAGTGCGCGTCATACTCTTTAACAAACCTTTCGATGTTTTACCGCAATTCAGCGATGAAGCCGGACGCCGGACCCTGAAGGATTTCGTGCCCGTGACCGACGTCTACGCCGCAGGGCGCCTCGATCGCGACAGCGAAGGCCTGATGATTTTAACCAACGATGGCGCGCTGCAGGCGCAGCTGACCCAGCCCGGCAAACGCACCGGGAAAATCTATTTTGTGCAGGTCGAAGGCGAACCGCAGGAATCAGATTTATCCCGCCTGCGCAGCGGCGTGACCTTAAATGATGGCCCCACCCTGCCCGCAGGCGTGGAGCTTGTACCAGAACCGGAGTGGCTCTGGCCGCGCCAGCCGCCAATCCGTGAACGCAAAGCCATTCCGGTTAGTTGGCTGAAAATCACCTTATATGAAGGGCGTAACCGCCAGGTAAGGCGTATGACAGCGCATATTGGTTTACCTACTCTGCGCTTGATCCGTTTCGCCATGGGAGAACACCAGCTGGATAATCTGGCACCGGGTGAATGGCGTGATATCAGTCCGAATTTTATAACTTCAGGTTAACAATCCGGGAGGATCGATGTTTAAACCTCATGTCACCGTCGCCTGCATCGTGCAGGCTGAAGGTCAGTTACTGGTGGTGGAAGAACGCATTCTCGGGCGCGCCACCTGGAACCAACCCGCCGGTCATCTGGAAGCCGATGAAACCCTGCTGGAAGCCGCGCAACGCGAGTTATACGAAGAAACGGGTATTGATGCCGCACCGCACTATTTTCTTGGCGTACAGCAATGGATCGCCCCGGATAATACGCCTTTTGTGCGGTTTCTGTTTGGCCTGGATCTGCCGCAACGCGTCACCACCACCCCGCATGATGATGACATCGATTGCTGCTGGTGGCTGACGCCAGAGCAGATTCTCACTGCCGATAACCTGCGTTCACCGCTGGTGGCTGAAAGTGTACGATTGTGGCAACAGGGTGCGCGCTACCCCTTACAACTGGTCGCACCGTTCCAGTGGCCGTTTCACGAGGGTGCGCACCCGGCTTCTGCGTGCTAGAATACGCCGCCTGTTTTTATCGTAATTAAGAGTGTGTCATGTCTGACAACAGCCAGAAAAAAGTGATCGTCGGTATGTCCGGCGGCGTCGATTCTTCCGTTTCCGCCTGGTTACTGCAACAGCAGGGCTATAAGGTGGAGGGCCTGTTCATGAAGAACTGGGAGGAAGACGACGGCGAGGAGTATTGTACTGCCGCTGAAGACCTGGCTGATGCGCAGGCCGTCTGCGACAAACTCGGTATCAAACTGCATAAGGTCAACTTCGCCGCTGAATACTGGGACAATGTTTTTGAACATTTCCTCGAAGAGTACAAAGCGGGTCGCACGCCGAATCCCGACATTCTGTGTAATAAAGAGATCAAGTTTAAAGCGTTTCTTGAATTCGCCGCAGAAGATCTCGGTGCTGACTTTATCGCCACCGGCCATTATGTCCGCCGTCAGGATGTTGATGGTCAGAGCCGCCTGCTGCGCGGCCTCGATGGCAACAAAGATCAAAGCTACTTCCTCTACACCCTCAGCCACCAGCAGGTCGCTCAAAGCCTGTTCCCGGTGGGCGAGCTGGAAAAACCGGAAGTCCGCCGCATTGCCGAGCAGCTTGATCTGATTACCGCGAAGAAAAAAGATTCCACTGGCATCTGCTTTATCGGCGAACGCAAATTCCGTGATTTCCTTGGACGTTATCTGCCCGCCCAGCCGGGTGCCATTGAAACCGTTGATGGCGAAATCGTCGGTGAACATCAGGGCCTGATGTATCACACCCTGGGTCAGCGTAAAGGCCTGGGGATTGGCGGACGTAAAGAAAGCAATGACGATCCCTGGTATGTGGTCGATAAAGACGTTGAACGCAATCGTCTGATTGTGGCACAGGGTGGCGATCATCCCCGTCTGATGTCCGTGGGGCTGATTGCCCAACAGCTGCATTGGGTTGATCGTCAGCCGATCACCGCCCCGCTGCGCTGCACGGTGAAAACCCGTTACCGCCAGACCGACATCCCCTGCGAAATTATTCCGCTCGGTGATGACCGTATCGAAGTCCGTTTTGATGAGCCGGTTGCTGCTGTTACGCCGGGACAGTCTGCCGTGTTCTACCTGGGTGAAGTGTGCCTCGGTGGCGGCGTTATCGAACAGCGTCTGCCCTGGGCAGCGGCCTGAGGTCGGCGCTGCCGACGCGTATACAGGAGTAACCGTGGCTAAGAACTACTATGAAATTACGCTGGCGCTGGCGGGCGTGTGCCAGGCAGCCCATCTGGTGCAGCAATTGGCGCATCAGGGCAATTGTAATAACGACGCACTCAATGTCTCGCTGCGCAGCCTGCTTGATCTCAACCCCGGATCAACACTGGCGGTGTATGGCAATGATGAAGCCAACCTGCGGCTGGGTCTGGAAACCATGATGGCGGTGCTGAATAGCAGCAGCCGCCAGGGTGCAGGCGCCGAGTTGATGCGCTATACCCTGAGCCTGGTGGTGCTGGAACGCAAGCTGCACAGCAATAAACAAGCACTCAACACCCTGGCCCAGCGCATCAGCCAGCTTGATCGTCAGCTGGCGCACTACGAACTGGAATCCGACACCATCACCAGCGCCATGGCCGCCATTTATGTTGATGTGATTAGCCCGCTCGGCCCGCGTATTCAGGTGACCGGCTCGCCACAGGTATTGCAGAGCAGCCAGGTCCAGAACCGGGTACGTGCCACGCTGCTGGCGGGTATTCGTTCTGCCGTATTATGGCAGCAGGTTGGCGGTGGCCGCCTGCAGCTGATGTTCTCGCGTCAGCGTTTGCTGCGCGAGGCAAAAACCATTTTATCCCGGCTGGGAACGGCGTATTAAGCGCCCTTCCGGCATCACGCTTTGTTAAACGATTCAGGAGTTGCACTGATGGAATTATCCTCTCTGACCGCCGTCTCACCTGTCGATGGTCGTTACGGCGATAAAGTCAGCCCACTGCGCGCGATTTTCAGCGAATACGGTTTGCTGAAATTCCGTGTTGAGGTTGAAGTTCGCTGGTTACAGAAACTGGCTGCGACCGCAGAGATCAAGGAAGTTCCTGCATTTGATGCCGACGCAAACGCTTTCCTTGATGCGATTGTTGCTAACTTCAACGAAACCGACGCTGCACGCATTAAAACCATCGAGCGCACCACCAACCACGACGTAAAAGCGGTGGAATATTTTCTGAAAGAGAAAGTGGCCGATGTCCCGGCACTGCACGCGGTATCTGAGTTTATCCACTTTGCCTGCACCTCTGAAGATATCAACAACCTGTCGCATGCGCTGATGCTGGAAACGGCACGCCGTGAGGTGATCCTGCCTTACTGGAGCAAAATCATTGCGGCAGTGAAAGGCCTGGCACAGGAATATCGCGATATTCCACTGCTGTCACGCACCCACGGTCAGCCCGCTACCCCTTCCACGATGGGTAAAGAGATGGCTAACGTCGCTTACCGCATGGAGCGTCAGCTGCGTCAGCTCGGCAACATCGAAGTGCTGGGTAAAATCAATGGCGCGGTCGGTAACTATAACGCGCACATCGCCGCCTACCCGGAAGTGGACTGGCATCAGCTGAGCGAAGCCTTTGTCACCTCACTGGGCATCACCTGGAACCCGTACACCACGCAGATTGAACCGCATGACTACATCGCTGAAATGTTCGACTGCATGGCGCGTTTCAACACCATTCTGATCGACTTTGATCGTGATATCTGGGGCTACGTTGCGCTGAATCACTTCAAACAGAAAACCATCGCCGGTGAAATCGGTTCTTCCACCATGCCACACAAAGTTAACCCGATTGACTTCGAAAACTCGGAAGGCAACCTCGGTCTGGCCAATGCGGTGATGCAACATCTGGCAAGCAAACTGCCGGTATCACGCTGGCAGCGCGATTTGACCGACTCCACCGTGCTGCGTAATCTTGGCGTGGGCGTGGGCTATGCGCTGATCGCCTATCAGGCGACGCTGAAAGGCATCTCTAAGCTGGAAGTGAACCGTGACCGTCTGCTTGACGAGCTGGATCATAACTGGGAAGTGCTGGCGGAGCCGATTCAGACCGTGATGCGTCGCTACGGCATCGAGAAGCCTTACGAGAAGCTGAAAGAGCTGACCCGTGGCAAACGCGTCGATGCCGCCGGTATGCAGGCATTTATTGAGGGTCTCGAACTGCCGGAAGAGGAAAAAGTGCGTCTGAAGCAAATGACGCCAGCCAACTACCTCGGCCGTGCAATCCAGATGGTTGACGACCTGAAATAATCTCGCGCGAACACAGGCGGGCCGCGGCTCGCCTGTGTTAATCTGCGGTTTAGCTGACTTCGCATATACTTTGCTCCATCAATGAGTTGAAAGTAAGGAAATGCTATGCGTGTTCTGGTTGTGGAAGATAATGCGCTGCTGCGCCATCATCTTGCCGTGCAATTGCGCGAAATGGGTCACCAGGTGGATGCCGCAGAAGATGCGAAAGAGGCGGATTATTTTCTCCAGGAACATATACCGGACATCGCGCTGGTTGATCTTGGCCTGCCGGACGAAGATGGTATGTCACTGATCCGCCGCTGGCGTGGCGAAGCGATTCGTCAGCCGATTCTGGTGCTCACCGCCCGTGAAGGCTGGCAGGCGAAAGTCGAAGCGCTGGAAGCCGGTGCCGACGACTACGTCACCAAACCTTTCCATATCGAAGAAGTGGCTGCCCGTTTGCAGGCGCTGATGCGTCGTAACAGCGGCCATGCTTCGCAGATCATCTCGATGCCGCCATTCCAGGTTGACCTCTCTCGCCGCGAGCTGACGGTGAATGATGAGCCGGTCAAACTGACTGCCTTTGAATACACCATCGTCGAGACGTTGATCCGTAACGCCGGAAAAGTGGTCAGCAAAGATTCGCTGATGCTGCAACTCTATCCCGATGCTGAATTACGTGAAAGCCACACTATCGATGTCCTGATGGGCCGTTTACGTAAAAAAATTCTCGCGCTCTATCCGACGGAAGTGATCAACACGGTACGCGGTCAGGGCTATCGTTTCGATCTCTGATCAATGAACTGGTTTCATCGCCTGCGCCCTTTTTCTCTGCGCGCCCGCTTTCTGCTGGCGACAGCCGCCATTGTGCTGTTTCTGTCGCTCTCCTACGGCATGGTCGCCGTAGTGGGTTATGTGGTGAGTTTCGACAAAAACACCTATCGCGTGATGCGTGGCGAAAGCAATCTGTTCTTTACCCTTGCGCAGTGGCAGGACAACCGGCTGACCATTGCCCAGCCAGAGCGGATGACACTCAATTTCCCGACGCTGGTGTTTATCTACGATGAACACGGCAAACTGCTGTGGCAACAACGTGATGTGCCGGAAATTCGCCGCAAAATCCGCCGTGAGTGGCTGCTCAAGCCTGACTTCTACGAAATAGATACCAGCAACCGCACCAGCCTGGCGGCGATGGGCAACAACCTGGTGGCACAGAAACAGCTTCACGCCCTCGACACGAACAGCAACGATACCTTTACCCACTCGGTCGCGGTCAACCGCTATGACGCCACCACCAACTTACCGGCGCTGACCATTGTGGTGGTCGATTCGATCCCACAGGAACTCCAGCATTCCGATGTGGTGTGGTCATGGTTTAGCTACGTGCTGGCGGCGAATTTGCTGCTGGTGATCCCACTGCTGTGGCTGGCGGCGCACTGGAGCCTGCGGCCGATCGGCGATCTCACCTCGCAGGTGCGCGAACTGGAAACCGGTCAGCGGGAAGGCCTGGATGACCATCCTCCCCAGGAGCTGCGCAGCCTGGTGCGTAACCTGAATTTGCTGCTCACCAATGAACGCCAGCGTTATACCCGCTATCGCACCACCCTTTCCGACCTCACCCACAGCCTGAAGACGCCGCTGGCGGTGTTGCAAAGCACGCTGCGCTCACTGCGCAGCGGCAAAGATCTGACGGTGGAACAGGCCGAGCCGGTGATGCTGGAACAAATCAGCCGCATCTCGCAGCAGATCGGTTATTACCTGCATCGCGCCAGTATGCAGGCCGATCACAACCCGTTGCAGCGTGATTTACATTCGGTCTCGGCGCTGCTCGACAGCCTGTGCTCGGCGCTGAATAAGGTTTATCAGCGTAAAGGCGTGGAAATCACCCTCGATATCTCCCCGGAACTGACCTTTATCGGCGATCAGAATGACTTTATGGAAGTGCTGGGTAACGTGCTGGATAACGCCTGCAAATATTGTCTGGAGTTTATTGAAGTCAGTGCACGGCAAACCGATAAAGCGTTGCACCTGTTTATCGACGATGATGGCCCCGGTATCCCCGAAAGTAAGCGCGATTTAATCTTTGTTCGCGGTCAGCGTGCCGATACGCTGCGACCCGGTCAGGGCTTAGGCCTGGCGGTGGTTCGCGACATTCTGGAGCAGTACGCCGGTCAGGTGATTGCCACCACCAGCCCGCTTGGCGGGGCGCGTATGGAAGTGATTTTCCAGCGTCAGGAAGTTGAACATCGTCGCGAGTAGAAAGGCGCGCGGGCTGTTATACTTGCAGGCATTCATGGCCCTAACCGGAACCCTTCTATGGATTATCAGCTCGATCTTAACTGGCCCGACTTTATTCAGCGCTACTGGCAAAAACGTCCGGTGGTGCTTAAACGTGGTTTTAAAAACTTTATTGACCCAATTTCTCCTGATGAGCTGGCCGGTCTGGCAATGGAAAACGAGGTGGATAGCCGCCTGGTGAGCCATGACAACGGTAAATGGCAGGTGAGCCACGGACCGTTTGAAAGCTACGATCATCTCGGTGAAAACAACTGGTCGCTGCTGGTGCAGGCGGTTAACCACTGGCATGAACCTTCTGCGGCGCTGATGCGTCCGTTCCGCTTTCTGCCCGACTGGCGTATTGACGATCTGATGATTTCCTTCGCCGTGCCGGGCGGCGGTGTCGGTCCGCATTTTGACCAGTACGATGTGTTTATCATTCAGGGCACCGGCCGTCGTCGCTGGCGCGTGGGTGAGAAAGTGCCGATGAAGCAGCACTGTCCCCATCCTGACCTGCTTCAGGTCGAACCCTTTGACGCCATCATTGATGAAGAGATGGAACCGGGTGACATCCTCTATATTCCGCCGGGCTTCCCGCACGAAGGCTACTCACTGGAAAACGCGCTGAACTATTCGGTAGGTTTCCGTGCGCCAAGTGGTCGCGAGCTAATCAGCGGTTTTGCCGACTACGTGCTGGCTCACGAGCTGGGCAGCTATCGTTATAGCGATCCCGATGTGCCGACGCGTGAATGTCCGTCGCAGATTCTGCCTGCCGAGGTGGAGGGCATCCGTGCCGCGATGCTGGACGTGATCAATCAGCCTGAGCAGTTTAACCAGTGGTTTGGCGAATTTATTTCGCAGTCACGTCACGAGCTGGATATCGCACCGCCGGAGCCGCCGTATCAGCCCGACGAAATCTATGATGCGCTGCAACAGGGCGATGCCCTGACACGCCTCGGTGGATTACGTGTGCTGACGCTGGGTGATGCGGTGTTTGTTAACGGCGAGCGTGTAGCCTGTAGCCATCCGGAAGTGCTGGCGGCGCTGGCACATCGTCAGGTCCTCACGCTGGAAGACTTTGGTGAAGCGCTGAACGATCCTTCACTGCTGGCGCAGGTCGCCGCGCTGGTAAACAGCGGTTATTGGTACTTCGCGGATTAAACCGTAGCGGCGCGATTCATCGCGCGGGTTTTAAAAAACGCGCAATAAATTGCGCCGCTACGCATCCTGGCCGACCGGGTTTATTTTTTCTCTGCCACCAGCGCCGCAATGCGCACAATCACATCCACCGCCTGCGCCATCACGTTCAGTGACGCGAACTCGTGTTTGCCGTGATAGTTGTAGCCACCGGTGAACAAATTCGGGCACGGCAGTCCTTTCCATGACAGCGCTGAACCATCAGTACCGCCGCGAATCGGTTTCACGTTCGGTTCAATGCCGCAGTCACGCATCGCCTGCAACGCCAGTTCGATAATGTGTGGATGCGGTTCCACTTTCTCGCGCATATTACGGTAACTGTCGCTGATCTCGACTTTTATCGTGCACTCCGCATGCAGACCTTTGCTGATCCGACGCCCGATATCTTCCAGCAACTGCTTACGTTTGGCGTAGTTATCCGCATCAAAGTCACGGATGATATACATCATTTCCGCATGTTCCACGGTGCCCTTCATGGTATGCAGATGGTAAAAGCCTTCGTAGCCTTCGGTGAATTGCGGTTTTTCGTTGGCCGGCACTTCGGCGTGGAAACGCATCGCCAGTTCCAGTGCGTTCACCATCACCCCTTTGGCGGTACCCGGATGCACGTTGTTACCGACAATTTTGACCGTCGCTGATGCCGCGTTGAAGTTCTCAAACTCGAACTCCCCCAAATCGCTACCGTCCACGGTATACGCCCAGTCGGCGGCAAACTCTTCGATATCAAAGTAGGACGGACCACGGCCAATCTCTTCGTCCGGCGTAAAGGCGACACGAATCGCCCCATGCGGAATGTCCCCCTGGGCGAGGCGTGCCATGGCGGTCATGATTTCCGCTACCCCGGCTTTATCATCCGCCCCGAGCAACGTTTTACCATCGGTGGTGATCAGCGTATGGCCGATCAATTTGTGCAACACCGGGAACATCACCGGCGAAAGAATTTCATCACCGTTGCCGAGGGCAATATCCCCGCCGCGGTAATTTTCAATAATCTGCGGATTCACGTTTTTCGCCGTGAAATCCGGCGAGGTATCCATATGCGAAATAAAGCCGATCACCGGGGTCGGCCAGTCAACATTCGCCGGTAAGGTGCCCATGACACAGCAATGGTCACTTAACGTCACATCCACAAAACCTAAAGCCAGCAGCTCTTCCTGGAGCTGACGCGCCAGCGTCCACTGCCCTTCACTGCTTGGTACCTGCCGTGCCTGTGGCTTTGACTGCGTTTCTATCGCCACATAACTGAGAAAGCGCTCAAGTAATTGATCCATCGGTCATCCCTCTAAAGAACCTGCATTTATTATCATTGGTCACTGGCGACGCGTTGTTGCGTCAAATCATTATCCATCAGGTTAGTCCCGTCATGATGATTTGCTCAATCATCAGATGCAGAAAGATTTCCCGTGCCGCTGCGTGTCGGTACAGCATACTCCGTTCTTTTTCAGACTTTTCAAGGTAATTCCACGTGGAAACATGGCATTGCCGCATTTTTCAGGTATTATCCCGCCCTTCATCACGGCTGGCCGCTACGTGCGACTATGCTGTAATCAGATCATTTTCAGACTGAGTGACTAAAATGACGCAAACACGCGCACAACAGGCGCTGGTTACGCTTTCTGGCATCAGTAAAGCCTTCGATGGTAAAGCCATCATTTCCGACTTCCAGCTGACCATTCATCACGGTGAATTTATCACCCTGCTCGGGCCTTCCGGCTGTGGTAAAACCACCATTCTGCGCCTGATCGCCGGGCTGGAAGATGCCGACCGTGGTCGTATCATCCTTGATGGCAATGACATTACCGACACGCCAGCCGAACATCGCCATATCAATACCGTATTTCAGAGCTATGCGTTGTTCCCGCATATGTCGGTATTTGAAAACGTGGCGTTTGGCCTGCGGATGCAGAAAACCCCGGCAGCGGAGATTACCCGCCGCGTCAATGACGCGCTGGCGATGGTGCAGCTGGAAAGTTTTGCCGACCGGCGTCCTCATCAGCTGTCAGGCGGCCAGCAACAGCGTGTCGCGATTGCGCGTGCGGTGGTGAACCGGCCTAAAGTGTTACTGCTGGATGAGTCGCTCTCCGCGCTGGATTACAAGCTGCGTAAGCAGATGCAGAACGAGCTGAAAGCGTTGCAGCGCAAGCTCGGCATCACCTTTGTGTTCGTCACCCACGACCAGGAAGAAGCGCTGACCATGTCCGACCGCATCGTGGTGATGCGCGATGGCCGTATTGAGCAGGACGGTACGCCGCGTGAGATCTACGAAGAACCAGCCAATTTATTTGTCGCGCGCTTTATCGGTGAAATCAACGTGTTTGATGCCGAAGTGGTGAGCAGTGAAAACGCCCCGCGCGTGCGTGCGCGTGTGGAAGGTCGCGAATGTGATATCCACTGCCCCTTTCCGGTGGCCGCGGGTGAGAAATTACATGTCCTGCTGCGCCCGGAAGATTTGCGCGTGGAAGAGATCGATCACGACAGCCGCAGCGAGCATCTGGTGGGTTACGTGCGTGAACGTAACTATAAAGGGATGACGCTGGAGTCCACCGTTGAACTGGAAAATGGCAAGCTATTGACGGTGAGCGAATTTTTCAATGAAGACGACCCCGATTTTGACCACTCGCTTAACCAAAAAATGGCTGTGAGCTGGGTGCAGAGCTGGGAGGTGGTGCTGCCGTATGAAGCTGATGCGTAACCGCCTGCAAAACGCCATCGTGGTGATGATTGTTGGCTGGCTGACGCTATTTGTGTTGCTGCCGAATCTGATGATCTTTGTCACCAGCTTTCTGACACGTGACGATGCACATTTTGTCAGCATGGTGTTTACTCTCAGCAACTACAGCCGCCTGCTCGATCCGCTCTACGCCGAAGTTCTGTTGCATTCGCTTAATATGGCGGTCATCGCCACCCTGTGTTGCCTGCTGCTCGGTTATCCCTTTGCCTGGTGCCTGACAAAATTGCCAGAACGCCTGCGTCCACTGATGTTATTTCTGCTGATTGTCCCCTTCTGGACCAACTCACTGATCCGCATCTACGGCCTGAAAATTTTTCTCAGCACCCGGGGCTGGCTGAACGAGTTTCTGCTGTGGCTGGGGGTGATCGACCAGCCCTTTCGCATCATGTACACGCCGGAGGCGGTGATCCTAGGGCTGATCTATATCCTGCTGCCGTTTATGGTGCTGCCGCTCTACTCCAGCCTGGAAAAGCTGGATAAAGCCTGTCTGGAGGCCGCTCGTGACCTTGGAGCCAATACGCTGCAACGTTTTGTACGCATCATTCTGCCGCTCACCATGCCCGGTATCGTCGCCGGTTGCCTGCTGGTCTTGATCCCGGCAATGGGCCTGTTTTACGTCTCCGATTTGATGGGGGGCGCGAAAAATCTGTTGATTGGCAACGTAATCAAAAGCCAGTTCCTGAATATTCGCGACTGGCCGTTTGGTGCCGCCACCAGCATTGTGATGACGTTGCTGATGGGCTTGATGTTGCTGTTTTACTGGCGCGCTGCACGCCTGCTGAATAACAAAGTGGAGCTGCAATGATGGCTCGCTGGTTACGCGGTAGCTTTATGGCGGTGATTTACGCCTGGTTTTATATTCCAATCATTATCCTGATCGTCAATTCGTTTAACGCCTCACGCTTCGGCATCAACTGGCAGGGTTTCAGTACCCAGTGGTACGCCTTGCTGGTGAATAACGACAGCCTGTTGCAGGCAGCGCAGCATTCGTTGCTGATGGGGGTGTTATCGGCCAGCTGCGCAACGTTGATCGGCTCGCTGACGGCAGTGGCGCTGTATCGCTACCGTTTCCGTGGTAAACCCTTCGTCAGCGGCATGCTGTTTGTGGTGATGATGTCGCCGGATATTGTGATGGCGATTTCGCTGCTGGTGCTGTTTATGTTACTCGGCATCTCGCTGGGCTTCTGGTCGCTGCTGTTTTCTCATATCACCTTTTGCCTGCCGTTTGTGGTGATTACCGTCTACTCACGCCTGAAAGGCTTTGATGTGCGAATGCTGGAAGCGGCGAAAGATCTGGGGGCCAGCGAAATGACGATTTTGCGCAAGATTCTACTGCCGCTGGCGCTGCCCGCCGTGGCAGCAGGCTGGCTGCTGAGTTTTACCCTGTCGATGGACGATGTGGTGGTCTCCTCCTTCGTCACCGGCCCAACGTTTGAAATTCTGCCGTTGAAAATTTATTCGATGGTAAAAGTCGGCGTATCACCCGAGGTGAATGCACTGGCAACCATTTTGCTGCTGCTGTCACTGCTGCTGGTGGCAGCCAGCCAGCTGTTATTGCGGGATAAAACCAAATAGAGGACAACCAATGAAAAAATGGTCTCACTGGCTGGCGGCTGGGGCGCTGGCACTGGGTATGCAGAGCGCGCAGGCTGATGACAGCAACACGCTCTATTTCTATAACTGGACCGAATATGTCCCGCCGGGATTGCTGGAGCAGTTCACCAAAGAAACCGGCATCAAGGTGATTTATTCCACCTACGAATCCAATGAAAGCATGTATGCCAAGCTGAAAACCTGGAAAGACGGCGCTTACGACCTGGTGGTGCCATCCACCTATTTCATCGCCAAAATGCGCAATGAAGGCATGCTGCAAAAGATTGATAAATCTCAGCTGAGCAACTTTCACAACCTCGATCCCAACCTGCTGAACAAACCGTTCGACCCCAATAATGATTATTCGATTCCCTATATCTGGGGCGCGACCGCGATTGGCGTCAATACCGATGCGATTGACCCGAAAAGCATCACCAGCTGGGCGGATTTGTGGAAACCCGAATACAAGCAGAGCCTGCTGCTGACCGATGATGCGCGCGAAGTCTTCCAGATGGCGCTGCGCAAGCTGGGCTATTCGGGCAACACACGCGATCCAAAAGAGATCGAAGCCGCTTACGAAGAGTTGAAAAAGCTGATGCCAAACGTGCTGGCGTTTAACTCCGATAACCCCGGCAATCCGTATATGGAAGGCGAGGTGAATCTCGGCATGATCTGGAACGGTTCGGCGTATGTGGCACGTCAGGCCGGTACGCCTTTGCAGGTGGTATGGCCGAAAGAAGGCGGCATTTTCTGGATGGATAATCTGGCAATCCCGGCCAATGCGAAAAACAAAGCTGGCGCACTGAAGTTAATTAACTTCCTGCTACGCCCGGAAGTGGCAGCAAAAGTGGCAGAAACCATCGGCTACCCGACCCCGAATCTGGCGGCGAAAAAACTGCTGCCACAGGCGGTCGCCAATGATCCATCGCTGTATCCATCGGCGGAGGTGATTAACAACGGCGAATGGCAGAACGATGTGGGTGATGCCAGCGTGCAGTACGA
This sequence comes from Pantoea cypripedii, assembly GCF_011395035.1. Taxonomy (NCBI): domain Bacteria; kingdom Pseudomonadati; phylum Pseudomonadota; class Gammaproteobacteria; order Enterobacterales; family Erwiniaceae; genus Pantoea; species Pantoea cypripedii. Next base: position 1,623,889 of record NZ_CP024768.1, on the reverse strand, counting down.
GACGTTGTTCCAGAAATTAAAAGCAGGACGCTAATTGTTAACCCGGTGCGCATGAATGCGCACCCTACGATTTACCGTTACCTGTAGGGTCGGCATTTAGGTACAAACCGGGCACATAGGTAACACTTTAGACCGGGCACATGGGTAACAGTTATAAANGGCATAGCAGAGGAGACTCACTATGCCCTGGACTGAGACTGTTATCATGCAACGCCTTGAATTTATCCGTGCCTGCCTTGCAGGCACTCATTCCGTTTCTGAACTTTGCCGTCTGCACCGTATCAGCCGGAAAACCGGCTATAAGTGGCTCAGCCGATTTGACCCCGCTGACCTCTCCTCTCTTCAGAACGCCTCACGGGCAAGACTCACACAGCCGGAGAAAATCTCTCCGGATATCGCTGACCGCCTCATTCTCTTCCGTATGCAGCATCCCGACTGGGGACCCAAAAAAATCCATC